>DASPXI010000110.1:0-9035 GCA_035637335.1 Acidimicrobiia bacterium | reverse complement strand
CGCTCGACAACCTCGTCAAGGGCGCGTCGGGGCAGGCGGTGCAGTGCGCCAACCTCGTCCTCGGCCTGCCGGAAACGACCGGGCTCACGGCGATCGGAATGATGCCGTGAGCGTCACCGCGGCGCGTGGCTTCGAAGCGGGTGGCATCGCGTGCGGGATCAAGTCATCGGGCGCGCCCGATCTCGCGCTGGTCGCAACGACTGACCGTCGACCTGTGCCCGCGGCCGGCGTCTTCACGACGAACCTGGTGAGCGCGGCGCCCGTGCAGATCAGCCGCGAGCATCTCCGGGATGGTCGAGCCGCCGCCGTCGTCCTCAACTCGGGGAACGCAAACGCCGCCACCGGGGACCAGGGGCGGTCGGACGCCCGCCTGATGTGCGCGCTGGCCGCAGAGAGCATCGAATGCGCCCCCCGAGACGTGCTCGCGTGCTCGACCGGTCTCATTGGGGTGCCGCTGCCCGTTGAGGCGCTCGAGTCCGGCATCCCGAAGCTCGCGGGCGCGCTCAGTGACGGCGACGACGGCGCGGGCGCCGCCGCCGAGGCCATCCTGACCACCGACACGGTCCGGAAAGAGGCCGCGATTCGGGTCGAGCTCGCGGACGGGACCACCGTGGCGGTGGGCGCCATGGCGAAGGGCGCGGCGATGCTGGCCCCGGCGATGGCAACGATGCTGGCCGTGATCACGACCGACGCCGCCGTCGAGCCGGGAGTGCTCCACGAGGTGCTCGAGGACGCCGTCGATCGGTCGTTCCACGAGCTGTTGATCGACGGCAGCACCAGCACGAACGACACCGTGCTGCTGCTCGCCGGGGGTGCGGCCGGGAACGCCCCGATCGGCTCGGCCGGCTCCCGCCGCGGCGACCAGTACGCATTGCGCGACGGCCTCGCGAGCGTGTGCGAGGACCTCGCCTTCCAGATGGCGCGCGACGCCGAGGGCGCCACCAAGCACGTGCACGTGGTGGTGCGTGGAGCCCGATCGAGCGACGACGCTCGACGCGCCGCTCGGGCCGTGGCGGCGAGCCAGCTCGTGCAGTGCTCGCTCAACGGCGCCGACCCGTATTGGGGCCGGATCCTCTCCGAGCTCGGAGCCTCCGGCGCGCCTCTCGATCCGCAATCCGTCGACATTGCGTACAACGGTGTCGTCGTCTGCCGCGACAGCGTCGCCGCCGCCCATGACGAACAGGAGCTCGCGGCGGCAATGGCACAACGCGAAGTCGAGATCCGTTGCGACCTCAAGCTCGGAATGGGCGAGGCGCGGATCCTCACGACCGATCTCAGCCACGCCTACATCGACGAGAACCGGCGCACGTCATGAGCACACACACCGATCCCCGCGTGCGCGACGCCGGCGCCAAGGCGACCATCCTCGCCCAGGCGCTGCCGTACATCCGCGAGTTCGCCGGAAAGACCGTCGTGATCAAGTACGGCGGGCACGCGATGGAGGACCCATCGCTCGCCGAGCTGTTCGCGCAGGACGTCGTGCTCATGCGACTCGTCGGGATGAACCCCGTCGTGGTGCACGGGGGCGGCCCGCAGATCAGCGACCTGATGCGGCGCTTGGGCAAGGAACCGGAGTTCGTCGACGGGCTGCGCGTCACGGACGCCGAGACCGTCGACATCGTGCGGATGGCGCTGGTCGGGAAGGTGAACCGGGAGATCGTGGCGTCCCTCAACCAGCACGGGTCGTCTGCCGTCGGGCTGTCGGGTGAGGATGCCGGGCTCATCACGGTCGGTCCGCGCAGCGAGAAGCTCGGATTCGTCGGCGACATCCGCCGCATCGACCCGTCGATCCTCGACCGGCTCATCCGCGAGGAGCTCATCCCGGTCGTGGCGACTGTGGGCGTCGACGACGCCGGTCAGGCGTACAACATCAACGCCGACGCCGTCGCCGGCGCGATCGCGGAGGCGGTACAGGCCGAGAAGCTCGTCTATCTCACGAATGTCTCCGGCCTGTACGCAGATCTCGCCGACGAGGGCACGCTCATCTCCCGGATCGAGGTCGACCGGCTCGCCGCGCTGGTCGACGACGGCCGTGTGTCCGAAGGCATGATCCCGAAGGCTCGGTCGTGCGTGGAGGCGGTGAAGTCCGGTGTGACGCGTGCACACATCCTCGACGGGCGCATCCCGCACGCGTTGCTCCTGGAGTTCTTCACCCGCGAGGGAATCGGCACCATGGTGCTCCCGTGAAAGCCAGTCCGACGACGCGCTTCGACGAGATCGCCGCGCTCGACGCCGAGCACGTCATGGGCACGTACGCGCGCGCTCCTGTTGCGTTCGTGCGCGGTGAAGGCACCCGCCTGTGGGACTCCGAAGGCCACGAGTACCTCGACTTCCTTTCAGGGCTCGCCGTGACCTCGCTCGGCCACGCCCATCCCGCCGTCGCCGATGCCGTCGCCGACCAGGCGCGGACGCTGGGCCACGTGTCGAACCTCTACTACAACGAGCTCCAACCGCAGTTGGCGGCCCGACTCGACGCGCTCCTCGGCGGCGGTGGGCGCGTGTTCTTCGCCAACTCGGGCGCCGAGGCCAATGAATGCGCGATCAAGCTCGCCCGCCGCTACGGCCAGGCGCGCGGCGGCCCGGAGCGCTACCACGTGGCGTCGACGTACGGATCGTTCCACGGCCGCACGCTCACGACGCTCGCGGCGACGGGCCAGCCGCAGAAGCAGGAGACGTTCCAACCCCTTCCGTCCGGCTTCCGCCTGGTGCCCTTCGCCGACGCCGACGCACTCGCGGCCGCGCTGGACGAACGGGTGTGCGCGGTGCTGCTCGAGCCCGTCCAGGGTGAAGGGGGCGTGAACCCCGCACCGCCGGGCTATCTCGAGGCGGTGCGGAGTTGCTGCGAAGAGCGCGAGGCGCTGCTGATGATCGACGAGATCCAGACCGGGCTGGGGCGGACGGGTCGCTGGTTCGGCTATCAGCACTCGGACGTGCAGCCCGACGTCGTGACGATGGCGAAGGCGCTCGGCAACGGCGTCCCAATCGGCGCGTGTTGGGCGCGTGCCGACGTGGCGGCCGCGTTCCGCCCCGGCGACCATGCGACGACCTTCGGTGGGCAGCCGCTCGCCGCCCGCGCCGCGCTTGCCGTCCTCGACGTGATGGAAGCCGAGGACGTGCCCGGCCGCGCCGCCCGGGCGGGGGAGCAGCTCACGAAGGCGCTCCTCACGTTGCCGGCGGTGACGGTGGTGCGCGGGACCGGACTCCTGCTCGCCGCCGAGCTCGCGCCCGGCCTCGACGCCGCCGCCGTCGTCCGGGGGTGCCTCAGCCGCGGGCTGATCGCGAACGCGGTGACGCCGACCGCGGTGCGCTTGGCACCATCGCTGCTGGTGAACGAGGCGGAGATCGGTGAAGCCGTCGGCATCCTCTCCGCCGTGTTGAGCGAGCTGTCGGAGCGAGAGGCATGACCGGCGACTTTCTCGAGGTCGACGCGCTCACTCCCGACCGGCTCGCGGCGCTGCTGGACCGCGCCATCGCATGGAAAGAGGACCCGGGCGCGATTCCGGCGACGCTCGCGGGGCAGGGCGTGGCGCTCCTGTTCGAGAAGCCGTCCGCGCGGACCCGCAGCTCGACCGAGATGGCGGTCGTGGGCCTCGGTGGTCACCCGATCTACATCCGACCCGAGGAAGTCGGGCTCGGCGTGCGCGAGACCGTCGAGGACGTCGGCCGCACGCTGGCCGGGTACTGCACGATCCTGGCCGCACGTGTCTTCGACCACGCGACGCTCGAGGCAATGGCGGCCGCCGTTGACGTTCCCGTCGTGAACCTGCTCTCGGACCGCGCGCACCCGTGCCAGGCGCTGGCCGACGTGCTCACGTTGCGGGAAAACCTGGGGTCGCTCGACGGGCGGCGGATCGTGTTCGTGGGCGACGGCAACAACGTCGCCGCGTCGCTTGCGTTCGCGTCGGCGCTCTGCGGGATCGAGCTCACGGTCGCGTCACCGCCCGGCTACGAGATCGACGACGACGTCGTCGATCGGTCCCGCAATCTCGGCGGCGTCGTCGAGGTCGTCAACGAGCCGTACGAGGCCGTGAAGGGCGCGGACGCGATCTACACCGACGTGTGGACGTCGATGGGCCAGGAGGACGAGGCGGCGGCGCGCCGCGCCGCCTTTGCGGGCTACCAGGTGGACCGCCGGCTGATGGAGGCGGCGGGCGACCAGGCCGTCTTCCTCCACTGCCTACCGGCCCATCGCGGCGAAGAGGTGAGCGCCGAGGTCATCGACGGACCGGCGTCACTCGTCTGGCAGCAAGCGGCCAACCGCATGCACGCCGTCCGAGCACTGCTGGCGGGGCTCACGATCGGAGGAGCGCCCTGATGGCAACCCTGGGCAAGCCCCAGCGCCAGCACCGGATCTCCCGCCTGCTCGAGGAGCAGGCGGTCTCGAGCCAGGTCCAGCTGGTGGAGCTGCTGGCGGCGGACGGGATCGTCGCCACTCAGGCCACCGTCAGCCGCGACCTCGAGGACCTCGGCGCCGTGAAGGTCCGCATCCCGGGCGGGACGATGGCGTACGCCATCCCGGAGCACGCCAAGGAGGCGAGCGCGCCCGACGACCATCTGCGCCGCGTCATGGGCGAGTTCGTGGTCGACGTCTCGTACAGCGGCAACCTTGTCGTGCTGCGCACCCCGCCGGGATCGGCGCACGTGATCGGTTCGGCGCTCGATCGTTCTGGGATCCGCGACGCGCTGGGCACGCTGGCGGGTGACGACACCGTGCTCGTCGTGTGCGCGGAGGGCGCCGACGGCGCCAAGGTCGCGGCCCACCTCGCGGCGCTGGCGGGGCTGTGAGGGCGGGGCTGTGAGAGAGGACCGGCCGATGGCCAAGCGGGTCGTGCTCGCGTACTCCGGCGGCCTCGACACCTCCGTCGCGGTGAAGTGGATCGGCGAGGAGTGGGGCGCAGAGGTGATCGCGCTCGCGGTCGACGTCGGCCAGGGTGCCGACGACGACTGGGAGACCAATCGCCGGCGTGCGCTCGCGGCCGGCGCCGCCGAGGCCGTCGTCGTGGACGCGCGCGCCGAGTTCGCCGAGGGCTTCGTCACGCCGGCCCTGCGGGCCAACGCGCTCTACGAGGGGAAGTACCCGCTGGTCTCCGCGCTGTCGCGCCCGCTCATCGTGCGCCATCTGGTGCTGGCCGCCCGTGAGCACGGCGCCGACGCAGTCGCCCACGGATGCACCGGCAAGGGCAACGACCAGGTTCGCTTCGAGGTCTCCGCTCGTGCCCTCGCGCCCGACCTCGAGGTGCTCGCGCCGGTGCGGGTATGGGGTTTCAGCCGCGAGGACTCGATCGAGTACGCGGCGCAACACGACATTCCGATTCGCGTCCGCAAGGACAGCCCGTACTCGGTCGACGAGAACCTGTGGGGGCGCACGATCGAGTGCGGGATCCTCGAGGACCCCTGGGTCGAGCCTCCCGAAGAGGTCTACGCGCTGACAGCGACGGCCGCTCGCGCGCCCGAGGAGCCGCGGGAGCTGGTCCTCGGCTTCCAACGGGGCGTACCGCTCAGCCTCGACGGCACGGCGATGCCGCTGCAGGAGCTCGTGCCGGCCGTGAGCGCCGCCGCCGGGCCGTACGGGTTCGGCCGGATCGACATGGTCGAGAACCGGCGGGTGGGCATCAAGAGCCGGGAGATCTACGAGTGCCCGGGATCGCTCGCGTTGATCCTCGCCCACGCCGACCTCGAGTCCATCACCCTGGAGCGTGACCTCATGCGCGAGAAGGCCCGTCTCGAGCCCCGGTACGCAGAGCTCGTCTACGACGGGTTGTGGTACTCGCCGCTGCGTCGCGCTCTCGACGCGTTCGTCGACGCATCACAGGCGCCCGTGACGGGCGAGGTGCGGCTGCGGCTGGAGCCCGGCCGCTGCTTCGTCGCCGGCCGCCGCTCCGACCGGGGCCTGTACGACTACGACCTCGCGACCTACGCGGCCGACGACGCGTTCCGTCACGAGGACGCCGCCGGCTTCGTGCGCCTGTGGGGGCTGGGTCTCGAGACCGCGGCCCGGAAGCAGGGAACTCCGGAGGAATGACCGAGCGTGATGCCCGGCCGTTGTGGCACGGGCGCTTCGACGAGGGCCCGGCCGACGAGCTGCTCGCGTTCACGAGCAGCCTTTCGTTCGACCGCCGCCTCGCCGGCGACGACATTGCCGGCTCGCGCGCGCACGTCGCCATGCTGGCCCGCGCCGGCCTCGTCACCGAAGACGAGCTGACGGCCATCTCGGCCGCCCTCGACACAGTCGAAAAGGAGCTCGCCGAAGGGAGCTTCGAGTTCGCGCCCGGTGACGAGGACATCCACACCGCGATCGAGCGACGCGTGACCGAGCTCGCCGGCGCGGCCGGCGCCAAGCTCCACACGGGCCGGAGTCGCAACGACCAGGTCGCCCTCGACCTGCGCCTGTTCCTCCGGCGGCAGGGCCGGGCGGTCGCCCGCGCCGTGCACGCGCTGCAGGAGGTGCTCGTGCGCCGGGCGGTGGACGCCGGTGACACGTACCTGCCTGGCTACACGCACCTCCAGCGGGCCCAGCCGGTCCTGCTGGCCCACCACCTGCTGGCGCACTTCTGGGCGTTCGCACGCGACGTCGAACGCTGGCGCGACGTTCTCGAGCGTTCGGACGTGTCGCCGCTCGGTGCCGGCGCGCTCGCCGGTTCAAGCCTGCCCCTCGACCCGGATGCGGTGGCAGCCGAGCTCGGCTTCGCCCGCCGGTTCGAGAACTCCCTGGACGCGGTGTCGGATCGCGACTTCGTCGCCGAAGCGCTCTTCGTCGCCGCGCTCACGCAGGTGCACCTGTCGCGTCTCGGTGAGGAGATCGTGCTGTGGGCGAGCGAGGAGTTCGGCTTCCTTCGGCTCGCCGACGCCTACAGCACCGGTTCCTCGATGCTGCCCCAGAAGAAGAACCCCGACATCGCCGAGCTCGCCCGTGGGGGCGCGGGGAGAGTGATCGGCGACCTGACCGGCCTCCTTGCCACACTCAAGGGCCTTCCGCTCTCGTACAACCGTGACCTGCAAGGCGACAAAGAGCCGCTGTTCGACGCGCTCGACACGTGCCTCGGCGCGCTCGCGGCCATGGCCGGCCTCCTCGACGGCGCCGAGTTCGTATCCGAACGGATGCGGGCAGCTGCGGACGACGCCAGCTCGGCCGCCACCGATCTCGCCGAGCTCCTCGTGCAGCAAGGCGTCCCGTTCCGCGAGGCGCACCGTGCAGTGGGTGCGCTCGTGCGCGAGGCGGGGGAGCGCGGCATCGCCCTCGAAGAACTCGTCATGGCCGACCCTCGGCTCGGCTCTGTCGCGCGCGCGGTGCTCGCGCCCGGCGAGGCCGTGCGCCGACGGACGACGCCGGGGGGCGCAGGACCCGAGCCCGTGCGGCAACAGCTTGCCGCGACCCGCGCCCGTCTCGGCGAACAGCGCGCTTGGCTCGAAACGGCGTGACGACTTCGACACGGCGGGGTCGGGCCCTGCCTCGTTCCTTCTACGCGCGTGACTCCCGCAACCTGGCGCCGGACCTGCTGGGCAAGCTGCTCGTCCACGACGATCCCGAGTTGGGGCGCGTCGCCGCACGGTTGGTCGAGGTCGAGGCGTACGCCGGGGAAGAGGATCCAGGCAGCCACGGCTTCCGCGGTGAGACCCCGCGCAACCGCGTTATGTTCGGACCGCCGGGCTATCTGTACGTCTACTTCACGTACGGGATGCACTGGTGCGCGAACGTCGTCTGCGGGGACGCGGGCTCCGCGAGCGCGGTGCTGCTTCGAGCGGGCGCGCCGGTCGAAGGTATCGAGGTCATGCGGCTGCGCCGCTCCGCCGTCCGTCGCGACCGCGAGCTGTGCTCCGGTCCCGCCCGTTTGACCCAGGCGCTCGGCATCACCGGCGCGGACAATGGCACCGACCTCGTGCGTGGTTCACTTCGTCTGCTGGAAGACGGCACCGCCCCACCGCGGCGGCCCGGGCGATCGACTCGCGTGGGCTTGAACCCCGGTCGCGGCGACGGCTACCGCTGGCGTTGGTTCGTGCGCGACGAGCCGAATGTGAGCCGCGGACGCCCGTCGGGCGGGCAGTAGGTTCGCGCGGGATGGCTGACATTCAAGAGCAGCTAGAGGTACTTACAACAGGCGCGACTCACGTCATTGAGCGTGACGAGCTCGAGGCGAAGCTGCGCCAGAATCGACCGCTGAAGGTGAAGCTAGGCATCGACCCAACAGCGTCCGATATCCACCTCGGATTCGCTGTCGTACTTCGGAAGCTGCGCCAGTTTCAAGACTTCGGACATAGAGCCGTCCTGATCATCGGGGACTTCACAGCTCAGATCGGGGATCCATCGGGTCGCTCCAAGACGCGGCCTCGCCTCTCTAAGCAAGCTGTCGCTGAGCACGCGAGCACTTATCTCGAACAAGCCAAAAGGATTCTTCGCTTCGACGGAGACCTCATTTACATAGCCGAAAACTCGCACTGGCTAGGTGTCCTCGACATGCAGCAGATCCTTGAGCTCACTTCGAAGGTCACTGTTGCAAGGCTGCTTGAGCGGGACGACTTCGCCCAGCGTCAGCGAAGAGGGGAACCGATTTCACTGACGGAGCTCCTCTATCCACTGCTGCAGGCGTACGACTCCGTCATGGTCGAAGCTGACGTCGAGCTCGGCGGTACGGACCAGCTGTTTAACAACTTGATGGGTCGCGACCTTCAGCGCGCGGCAGGTCAAGAGCCGCAGGTAGTCCTCACGACTCCCTTGCTTGAAGGCCTAGATGGCAAAGAAAAGATGTCGAAGTCTCTTGGCAACTACGTGGGAATCGCGGAACCGCCCGAGGAACAGTTCGGCAAGCTCATGCGGCTCCCTGATGAGCTCATGCCGCGGTACTTCGAGCTCACGACCGGCTGGCATCCAGACAAGGTGCGGGACGTAAAGCATCAGCTCGCGAGCGGCGAACTAAAGCCCGTAGACGCGAAGCGGCAACTAGCTCGCACGGTGGTAGGCCTGTACCACGGCAACCCCGCGGCGGCTCGAGCTGAGGCGGAGTTCGACCGGGTATTCAAGGAACACGTCGCCCCGAGCG
>DASPXI010000109.1:0-20857 GCA_035637335.1 Acidimicrobiia bacterium | reverse complement strand
TCGTGGAAACGAGCCCACTCCCGCAAGCGCGCTGGTTAGGCACCCTCCTCCGCCAGTTACGAGTCATTCTTTCGTGGCGGCCTCCGGGTTTTCGGCTTACCGGAACGCTGCTGCGACGCCCCAGCGGGGACCAGCGCGGGTTCGCTGCACAGCTGTTTCCGCTTGGAAGTCCGCGCGACCCCGCAGTGCACACCTTCTGGTATGACAGCTACGAGCGAGCTGCCGAGGCCGTTGCCGGGTTCGCGTACGCCACCGCCATCCGCGCGCGCGACCGACGGTGCACCCCAATCTGGAGAAGCTGGATGACAACCGACGGCATCTCGGTCACGCACTATCAACGAGGGCTCGAGGCCGAACACGAAGCAGATGCGACCGCCGCTCGGGCTTTCCGCCGCCAGCAGATCGCGGCTGCACTGGATCCCAAGCATGGCCTCCCCGAGCCGGAAGAGAAGCAGCTCAAGGAAGACGAGAGCAAGATAGCGGCGCGGCGTGAGGCGGCTCTCGAGGAATACGGCAAGGCTGCCTCGGCTGAGCCCGATCAGGCGCTCGTTCGGATGCGCATCGCCAACCTGCACGAGCGGAAAGCGGACTGGGCATCCGCGCTTCTCATCTACCTCAGGGAGTGTGAACGATGGCCGTTGATGTTCGACGCCCGATATCGCTTTGCCATCGTCTTGGGCTTTGCTGAAGACCTCAGTAAGGACTTCAAGGCGCTCGCTGACGGTTACAAGCGCAAGGACCTGGTCAAGCGGATGAAGGCCAGGTGTCCCGAAGTTGACCTCAACAAGCCATCGACTATTCGCAAATATGCCTTGATTGAGCTCGAGCGGTTGCACAGCGACATCTCGAGGTGGCGCTTGCTTCGGCTTTGGCTGACAACATGGTGGCCGTGTGGGAACAATCAGCGAGAGCGACATGAACTTGGTGCTCTTGCCAAACCTATGAGTCGCATCCGACGGCTCAGGCGGCAGGTGGTCAAGACCGCCGAGTACTGCACGCGCCTCCAGGTCAAGGCATCGGACGACACCACGCCGTCCCCGAAGGCGATCAGCAAGCGACTTAGGTGTGGGCGGGTGAAGAATTGGCAGGTCCGCTACAACGTGGCCTGCTGCTACTCACGGTACATGGAGCACAACCCAGGCTCGCTCAGCACCAAGATCAAGAGACGGGGTCGCCCGCTAATCCAAGAAGCCATGCATGAGCTAGAGCGCGCCTATCGAAAGGCCGAAGGCCACCTTGAGCTCTCGTGGATCCTCAGAGATCCCGACCCGCCGCGTTGCGAGCGGGCACCGTAGGACAGCGACGCCCGTTCGTGGAGTGGCTCGCTCGGTTTGAGCCCACACCCTGAGGGTTCGGAGGCGGCGGCGGGAATCGAACCCGCGTACAAGGTTTTGCAGACCTCTGCCTGTGCCACTCGGCTACGCCGCCGGGAACCATCGAGGTTACCGGCCCCCCTTCAGCAGCCGCGGGGGATGGGCATGCGCTCACGGCGCGAAGATGGAGTCACCGGTCCACGACCTGGAGGGGGTCGATGGTCGAAGCCCGCACGCCCCGGTCCTGGCGCGCCCGTTTGGCCGCGGTGACCGTGGCCGTCGGCCTGGTCGCCGGGGGTGCAAGCCTCGCACCAGCAGTCGGCGCGACCGCTGCGCCGACCAAGGCACCTCGGTCGAAGGTCGCCCCCCTCGGCAGGTACGCCGTCGGCATGATCAGCCAGACGTTCGTCGACACCACCCGACCGACGGCCCCGAACGGAAGCGCACCGGCGCTACCGAGCCGTACGCTCCCGACCGCGATCTAATACCCGGCGCAAGGGCCGCCAACGGACACGCCGGTCGAGAACGCGCCGCTCGACAAGAAGCACGGCCCGTATCCGCTCATCATCTTCACGCACGGCCTCTATGCACGCGGCATCTCCTACGCCGACGTGCTCAAGACGTGGGCGTCGGCCGGTTACGTCGTCGCCGCGCCCGACTATCCCCGGTCCAATCAGGATGCCGTCGGCGGAGTCACCTTCAACGGTGGCATCGCCGACACGAAGAATCAGCCCGCCGACGCCTCGTTCGTCATCGACCAGGTGCTCAAGGACAAGCAACTCGGGAGAATCATCGACGCGAAGCGGATCGGTGCTTCCGGCCATTCGCTCGGCGGCATCACGACCTACGGACTCGCGTACAGCGCATGCTGCCGCGACAAGCGCATCAAGGCCGCGCTTCCGATGTCGGGGTTCGGTGGGCTCGTGGAGCCGATCGAGAAGTACGTCTGGGATGGCGAGCCGCCGTTGCTCGCTTTGCACGGCAGCTCCGACGGAATGGTCCCGTACGTGTCGGACGTGAACACTCTTGCCTGGGCCAAGCCGCCGAAGTTTCTCGTCACGTTCATCGGGGCCGGGCACATCGTTCCCTTCCTTGGCGGGGAAACGGCGCAGGCGATGGCCCTGAAACAGTCGACCGTTGACTTCCTCGACCGCTACCTCAAAGACGACAAGTCCGCGCTCGAGAAGCTACGTACCGATGCCAACGTCCCCGGCCAGGTGACGCTCGACGATCAGTCCGGGACGACGGGTGCGAGCACAGCCACGACGAAGCCCGGCTCAAAGGGCAGCTGATCTCGTCTCGTTTCGCTCCGTGCGCGGAGGTGCGCGCGTAGGAGCGCAGCCGGGATCGTTCAGCGCGGAGATGGCTCCAGTGCACGGCGGTGACTGCGGCAGCGGGGATCCACATCAGGAAGAATGATCCGCCTATCGTGTCGGCGGGGAATCCGCCGATGACGAACGCGACGATCACGAGGTGCACCACCTGCGCGTGGTACGTGAGGAGCGCAGGTACCCGGGGATGGTGCGGTGGCCCCGTCGACAGGCCGGTCCGGTTCGGCGCGCGTCATCGCGAACAGCAAGCCCAAGAGGACGGCGGCCGTAGCCGTGAACCCGAGCTGGCTCCCGAGCGGTAGCCCGAACCAGAAACCCTGGCCCTCGTAGTGGAAGAGCTCACCGAGGTAGAAGCGGTGCCCGAGGCGGACCACGGGATCGAGGATCCACAACGCCCACACCGCGAGCACGAGGGCGAGTAGCCCCTCGTGCCAGGGACGTGACGCGCGCGTGCGCCACGGTCCGGACGCGAGCGGCCGACCGGACGAGAACGCGAAGTACGCCATGAACGTGTAGCTCAGCGGCACCATGAGCGGCACATCGCCGAGGAACAGCTCGTCGCCGCGCAGATCGGAATTAAACGTGTAGCGCGTGTACGGGATGCCGAGGTGCACGAGCCGTTCTCGGCCAAGCCGCCGATTGTCAACGCCACGGCCGAGTAGATCACCGTGCGGCGCCAACCGAGATCGCGTACCGCACAACAGGCGAACACGACACCGAAGAGGGTGACGCACCAGCGGCCGAACACCGTGCCCGCGGCCTCGTGCACCAGATCACCCAGCACGCGTGACCCCCTGGAACGTGCGGGTCCCGCAACTTAGCATGACGCCGCTGTCAGGTAGCGAGGAAGGTGGGGTCGTGGGGGGGCGGGCCGCAAGAGGCGCGCTGATCGGACTCGTCGTCGCGCTCGTCTTCGCAGCAATGCCTGCTTCGGCGACCGCGCCGGCGAAGCCGGCGCGGATCAGCCGCTGCGACTGGCCGATGTGGGGACAGAACGTCGAGCGGCCGTTCGCGTACGCGTGTCCCACGAAGCTCAGTCCGCAGACGGCGAAAGACCTGAAGCAGATCTGGTTCTTCAACGCCAAGGACACGGTCACCGCCACACCGGCCGTCGTCGACGGCGTCGCCTATGTAGGCGACTGGTCGGGCAACTTCTACGCCATCGACATCAAGAGCGGGAAGGCTCGCTGGACCTACAAGGCGCACGTACATGGTCAGGTGTACGCGGGGCAAATCGTGTCGTCGGCGGCGGTCGCCGACGTCAAGGGTGTGCGCACCGTGTACTTCGGCGGCGGGAAGACCCTGTACGCCCTGCGCGCCGATAACGGCAAGCTCCGGTGGAAGCACGAGGCCGGACGCCCCGGCGACGACAATGATCCCAGCGAGATCGAGTCGTCGCCCGTTGTCGCCGACGGCCTGGTGGTCTTCGGCACCGACGTGCACAACAGCGGTAAGGGCGAGCCCGCCGGTGTCGGCGCGCTCGATGCTGGCACCGGCAAAGAACGGTGGACGACCGTGACCGCGCCGACGCGGGGTGAGGGCGCCACCGGCCCCGGGTGCGCCGACGTATGGGGCTCCCCGACCGTGGACCCGACGACGAAGCTCGTGTTCATCGGCACCGGGAACTGCACGAGCAGCCCCGACGGCTACGGCCGGTTCGCCGAGGCCATCGTGGCGCTCGACCTCGGAACGGGGCAGGTGTGCTGGACGTACCAGCCTCATCAGCCCAACCGCGACGACCTGGACTTCGCCGGCGCGCCGAATCTGTTCAGCACGGGCGATCGCCCGCTGGTCGGGCTCGGGAACAAGGACGCCGCGTACTACGCCGTCGACCGGTCGACCGGCAAGCTCGCGTGGCGAACCCAGGTCACCGAACCGGGCATCCCCCGACCGAACACCAACTACTCGACCGGTGGGTTCATCGGAGGTACCGCGGTCGCCGACGGCGTCATCGTCGGCGGGACGGCGGTCGGCGGCACTCCGTCGCTGCACGCGCTCGACGCCGCGACCGGCTCGATCAAGTGGCAGCAACCCGAGGCCGCGGACACGTATGCGTCCGCCGCAGTGGCAAACGGCGTTGTGTTCCTCGGCAGCACCACCGACTTCACGTTCCGCGCCCTTGACCTCCAAACCGGTGAGGTCCTGTGGTCGAAAGGGCTCAGAGGGGGCGTGGCGGGAGGGGCGGCGATCGTCGGCGACGACGTCATCGCCGTCGCGGGCATCCGGGAGCCGGGTGTCGGCAACCGCAATCGCAACAGCGGCGTGTACCGCTTCTCCCTGCACGGAAAGCCGGTCGCCTCGGCGCCGACCACGACGAAACCGCCGCCGCCGACGCCGCCGAATCCCGCTGCCGCACAGCAGGCGTGCATCGCATCGCCGTGCCCGATCAACTTCGACCTCACCCGAGAACGCGTCGCGAACGACACGGGGTCGGGCACGGTGCAGATCACGCTCGACCCGTTCAAGGTCGTCGTCCAGGCCGACGGGCTCGGGGACCCGACTCGCTGGCTCCGGTCCGGCAGCGCGGCGCAGAAAGCGGGCGCGACAACCTTCGGCGTGTACCTCTCGCAAGGCACTGATAACCCCGCCGGCGGACTGGTCTGCACGCTTGACGCCAACAACGACTGCACGAGCACGAAGCTCCCGCTGCGGAGCGGCGCGTCCTACGACCGGATCAGCATCCTCGCGGTCAAGGACGCGAAAAAGCTTCCGTCGCTGGTGGAGGGCTTCGACCGGCTCGTGACGACGAACGCGCTCGAGATTCCGATTACACCGAAGGCGAGGAAGAAATGATGCGACGCCGTCGAATCCGTTTGTCCTTCGTCGCCGCCATGCTGCTGGCCGGCGCGGTCGTCACATCCTGGGCCGGCCCTCTCACGGCCGCTCCCCGTGCGAAGGAGTCACCCAAGGGGGTCATCGTCCTCAACGGCGAAGGCAACAACCTGAACGCCTACACGGCCGACCCGCCATTCACGAAGCAGACCGTGATCCGCAACCATGACGACGATCCGCAGAACGGACTCGACATCAACGCCCAGATTTGCTTCTTCCCGGACGGGTCGAACCGCTTCATCGCAGGGGAAGACACGGGGCAACCGAACCCACCACAGGGTTGGGGAATCTTTCAGCTGCGCGGCAAGCAGGTCGGCAAGCTCTCGGCCAAGCAGGTCGGGAAGCTGACACCGACGTATCAGCCGAGCACCGACAACGCCGAGAACTACGGATGCGGCTTCCTCTCCGACGGTCGCGTCCTCACAACCGACATCGGCAACCAGGCGTCGGGCCCTGGTGACGGGCAGCTGATCGTGTGGTTCGCGCCGTTCAACTCGAGGAAGGTGCGCTACTGCAAGATCGACGTAGGCATCGCGACGGCGGGCGCGATCCTTGTCGACAAGCAGGACCATGTGTACGTGCCGTCGGCTCGGCCCGGTACGTCCGAATCCAGTACGTCCGAATCTGGTGTCTACCGGTACTCGGGTTCGTTCCCGACCTCCGACAACGCGAAGGGCGGGTGCGGCGGCAAGGATTCGACCGGGGCCCCGATGGCAACGTCGGTGAAGAAGGAGCTCTTCATCAGTGTCGACAACGGGCTTGGCTCTCCGATCGCCATCGTGCGCGCGCCGAAGAACGGCTTCTACGCGTCGAGCGTGATCACCGGCATCATCAACGAGTACAGCGCGAACGGCCAGTACGTGCGCTCCGTGCTCCAGCCGCCCGCGGGCGAGACTCTCGGTGAGCGAACCTTCTCGACCGGCACCCCGCTCGGCCTGGGCGTCGGGCCCGACGGCACCCTCTACTACGCGGACATCGGGATCACCGTCACGAGCAGTGGCATCGGCCCAGGGCCCGAGGGCACCGTGCGCCGCATTCGGTTCGTGAACGGCGAGCCGCAACCGCCCGAACTCATGGGCGGCGGCCTCCAGTACCCCGACGGCATCGGCGTCTACGTGCCCAAGAAGAAATGATGGACTGACCGGGGCGTGGACACCTCGGACTGCGAGCACATCGGTCAGGGACTACTCGCCCAGCCGGTCAACACCCTCTCGAGTCTCGCCTACGTCGTCGCCGGCATCCTGCTCCTGCGGCGCGCGCTCGTGGCCCGGTCCTCCCAGCGTCTCGTGCTGACGGTCTACGCCGCGGCGGTGGTCGCAGTCGGGCTCGGGAGCGTGGCGTTCCACGGACCGATGCCGTCGTGGGGGCGATTCACCCACGATGTGTCGATCGCGGCGGTGCTGGCGTTCGTGATCGGATATGACGTCGCGCTCGTGCGCGGTGGAAGCACGCGCAGCGCCTTCATGGGGTTCGGCGCGCTTCTCGGCGTGAGCGCGATCGTCCTCGCAGAATCGCCCGACGCGAGCAACGCCCTCGATTCCGTGCTGGTCGTTGCCGCAGTCATCGCGGAGGTCGTGGTCGCTCGATCTCCGAAGCGAGTCGCGGCAGCTGGTGGCTTCGTCCGCGGGCTTTCGTTCTGGATCGTCGGCGCGGCTGCGCTCGCGGTCGGCGCGGCGCTCAACGCGCTCGGTCGTACAGCCGGCCCGCTTTGCGAGCCTGACTCCCTCGTCCAACTGCACGGCGTGTGGCACGTCGTTACGGCCGTCGTGCTGTGGATGTACGGCGCGGGCGTCTTGGAACCGCGGGAGCACGCCCGGCGTATCATCCCTGCGTGACTTCCCCCATCCGGATCATGGCGGTCGGTGCCGCCGCGCCGGCGCGGCGGCTCGCGGCCGCGAATGTCGCCGGCGCATGGGGCCGTGGCGGCGGCCGCGGCCAGGTTGCCGTGTGCGCTCCGGACGAGGACGTGCTGACCCTCTCGGCCGAGGCCGCCGCGCGCGCGATCGCGTCCTCCGGTCTGCAGAACGACATCGTCGACGGCGTCTGGTGGGGCACGACGCGCCCGCCGTTCGCCGAGGGGCCGAGCCACTCCGTACTGGCCTCCGCGCTCGGGCTGTCGTCCCACTCTGGTGGCGCCTTGTGCTCGGGCTCGCCGCACGCGGGCATGGACGCGCTCCTCGCCGCCGCCGATGCGATCGCCGCCGGTACTGCTCGCGTCGCGATGGTGGTCGCTGCTGACGCGCTCGTCCCCGGGCCTGGGACAACATACGAAGAGCGCGCGGGCGCCGCGGCTGCGGCGGTCGTCCTGGTCTCCGATGGCGGTAACGCCTCGATTGCCGCGCGAATCACGCGCACGCACCCCTTCTTGGACCGCTATCGCGCCGATGGGGAATTCGGCACCCGCGACGTCTACGACAGCCGCCTGTTCCGCGAGGAGGTGTTCCTTCCCATCGTCGGCGAGGTCGGCGAGCAACTGGCCTCGCTCGACGTCGACGAGTGGTCGCTTCCTGATCCCGACGGCCGTTTGGGGGCTGCGATTGGGCGCAAGCTCGCAGAGGGCGCGCCCGCCTCCGCCGGCGCGTACACCGCGGTCGGCGACACGGGCGCCGCTGCCCCGCTGCTTGGCGCGCTCGGTGCGCTCGACGCGGCGAGGACGGTCGGCGTCATCGGCTTCGGCGGCGGGCGGGCCACCGGCATCGTGATCGACGCCGAAGGCCCGGTGCGGGGCGCGGCGGCAGCGGCCGACGCATGGGCCGGGGGGCAGCCGGTCTCGTACGCCGAGGCGCTACGCGTCCGGGGTCAGCTCCAGCCGACGGGCGAGACGATTCCCATGGGGGTGCCGCCTCAGAGCGCCCCGTTCGTACGCGGCGCCGAAGAGATGCTCGGCCTGCTCGGGGCGCGGTGCGTCGATTGCGGGACGATCAACACGCCGCCGACGATCCATCCGTACTGCATCAGCTGCGGCAGCACGAAGTTCGAGCTCGTGCCGTTGGCGCGCCGTGGCGTGGTGCACACGTTCGTGGTCAACCACACGATGCCGCCGCCATTCGAGGCTCCGCTGCCGCTGGCGGTGATCGACCTCGACGACGGCGCACGCGTGATGCTGCAAGTTGTCGGCGATGGCAGCGACATGCAGATCGGGGCCCGGGTCGAGCTCGTGCTCCGCCGCTACGCCTTCGAGCGCGGCGTTCCGGTCTACGGGTTCAAGGCGCGCGCCGTTTCGGGTATGCGCTCGACCGAGGAGTCAATGGGAGCACCAGGATGAGCTGGAACCGTGTGGCCGTGGTCGGCGCGGGCCTCATCAAGTTTGGCGAATTGTTCGAACAGAGCTACGAGCAGATGGCAGCGGGCGCGTTCCAGGCCGCGACCGGGGCCGTCGATCGCGGCTTTGACCCTCAGGACATCGACGGTGTCTTCATCGCGACCCAGCGCGGCTCCCTGTGGGGCCAGGAAGGTATCGGCGGGAACACCGTCCCGACCGCCATCGGGCTCGCCGGCGTCCCGTGCACGCGCATCGAGAACGCATGTCCCTCGGGGTCGGACGCCTTTCGCATCGGCGCGATGGCCGTGGCAAGCGGCGTACACGATGCCGTCCTCGTCATCGGTGTCGAGAAGATGCGCGACAAGTCGACCGACGAGGGTTTGCTCTCGCGGGCGGCGGCCGGGCACCCGGTGCTGACGCGTGGCGAAACCGCCCCCGTGCTGTTCGCGCCGTTCGCGACCCGCACATGCACGAGTACGGGACGACTCGCGAGATGCTCGCCTCGGTCGCGGTGAAGAACCACCACAACGGCGCTCGCGACCCGTACGCGCACTTCCAGAACGAGATCACGATCGATGACGTCTTGAAGTCAGCGCCGGTCTGTCATCCCCTGCACCTGCTCGACTGCTGCCCGCAGACCGACGGTGCGGCGGCGGCGATCCTCGTGAACGCCGACCGCGCCGGTGAGTTCACGGACAAGCCCGTTTACGTCGCCGGATTCGGCGTCGCCACCGACCACCCCTACTTGCACGAGAAGCAGAGCTTCACCGGTCTCAAGGCCACCGCGCTCGCCGGCGAGCGCGCGTACCGCATGGCCGGCGTCGAGCCGGGGCAGATCGACTGCGCCGAGGTGCACGACTGCTTCACGATCACCGAGATCCTCGACATCGAGGACCTCGGCTTCGTCGACAAGGGGAAGGGCGGCGTCGCGTCGCTCGACGGTGAGACCTCGCTCACCGGCCGCATCCCGGTCAACACGTCGGGGGGTTTGCTCGCCAAGGGCCATCCGATCGGCGCTACCGGCGTCGCGCAGCTCACGGAGTGTTGGTGGCAGCTGCGGGGCGAGGCCGGGGAGCGCCAGGTCGAGTCGCGTCACGGATATGCGCTGCAGCACAACGTCGGCGGCCGCGGGTCGGGCGTGTCGGTCGTGAACATCCTCACGACCAACCCCTGAGCCGCATGATCCGAGTCGAGACCGGCACCGATCACGTCTGTCGCGTCACCCTCGATCGTCCGGAGGCCAAGAACGCACTCACGGTCGAGATGCGCGACCAGATCGTTGACACCGTCCGGACGGTGCGCGCCGATCCGGACATGCGGGCGCTCCTGATCACCGGGACCGGCGACGCCTTCTGCGCCGGCATGGACCTCTCGGCGTCGACGGTCGCCCAGGCGGGGCGCGAGGACTTCGACGCGCGCACGACCGGCGAAGCGCTGCGCGTCGGGGTGCAGGCGTTCATTCGCGAGCTGTGGGAGCTCGACAAGCCCACGGTCGCGGCGGTCAACGGCGTCGCCGTCGGTCCCGGCGCTCATCTCGCCCTCGCGTGCGACTTCGTGCTCGTGCACGAAACGACACGGTTCCTCTGGTCGTTCCACCGCTGGGGTCTCGTCGTCGACGCCGGCGGCGCGTACCTCCTCCCCCGGCTCGTCGGTCTGCCCCGGGCCAAGGCGATGGTCATGCTCGGAGAGGGCTGCACGGGGGCCGAGGCGGTCGAGCTCGGGCTCGCGTACCGCTGCGTCGACGCCGATGCGTTGGGCGATGACGCGGCGGGGCTCGCGGCCCGCCTCGCGGCCGGCCCGACGCGCGCCCTCGGCCTTTCGAAGCGGCTGCTCAACGCGAGCTTCGAGACCGACCTCGCCGGCGCGCTCGAGCTCGAGGCCGCATACCAATCGCTGGCGACCACTTCCGCAGACCTCGTCGAGGGCATGGCCGCGTTCAAGGAACGACGCGACCCGCGGTTCACGGGGCGGTAGGCATGCAGCTCGCGTGGGGGCCCGAGGAGGAGGCGTTCCGGGCCGAGCTCGTGGCGTTCCTCGACGAGCACGTCCCGCCCGAGGCGGCCGTGGGCTTCGACTACGCGGACTCCGGCGAACGCGAAGAAGGCGACCTCATCCCGGCGTGGGCACGCGCTTGGCAGGCGATGTTGTTCGACAACGGCTGGATGATTCCCGCGTATCCCCCGGAGCTCGGCGGACGGAACTGCACGCCGGTGCAGACGCTCATCTACCTCGAGGAGATGGCGCGTCGTCGGGTGCCCCGTTCACTGCACTTCCCGGGCTACGCGATCGTCGCCCCGAGCCTGCTCGAGTTCGGCAGCGAGCAGCAGCGAGAGCTCGTGCCGGCGGCGATCCGCGGCGACACCGTCTGGTGCATCGGGATGAGCGAGCCGAACGCGGGCTCCGACCTCGCCGGCCTGTCGACCCGGGCCGAGCTGCAGGACGACCGCTTCGTCGTCAACGGCCAGAAGGTGTGGACCAGCTACGCGATGGCGGCCCAGAAGTGCTTCTGCTACGTGCGCACCGACCCGAGCGCCCCGAAGCACAAGGGAATCAGCCTGCTCATCCTCGACATGGACACACCCGGCATCGACATCCGGCCCCTCCGGCACATCAGCGGCGCCGCGAACTTCGCCGAGGTCTTCTTCACCGACGTGGTCGTGCCGTCCGAGAACCTCGTCGGCACGCTCAACGACGGCTGGCGGATCACGCAGGGCTCGCTCGCCCACGAGCGAGCCGGGCTCTGGGTCGAGGGTGTGTCGCGACTCGAGACCACGATCCACGGCCTCATCGACCTAGCGACGCGCCGAGGCCTCGTCGACGACCCGATGGTGCGCCGCCGGCTCGCCGAACTCTACGAGCGCGCCGCCAGCCTGCGCGCGCTCGGCTACAAGGGCTTCTCGAGCTTCGCCCAGGGCAGCTCGGCGCCCGAGCACTCGTTCATGAAGATGGCGACATCCGAGCTCGGCAAGGAGTGCTGGGAGCTCGGTATGGAGCTGCAAGGGGCGTACGGGGCCGTGGTCGACCCCGAGCGCGGCGAGGAACAGGGCCGCTGGGTCACAGGCTTCTTCATGAGCTTCGCCAACACGATCGCCGGCGGATCGTCGGAGATTCAGCGCAACATCATCGCCCAACGCGTGCTCGGGCTTCCGAGAGCAACCTAGGCCATGGACTTCACGCTCTCGGAAGACCAAGAGCTCCTGCGTGACACCGCGCGACAGCTGCTTGCACGCGAGTGCCCGACGACGCTGCTGCGCGCACACATCGACGACCCCACCGCCGCCGACCCGCTCTGGCGGCACCTCAAGGACTTCGCTGCGCTCGGCGACGGTCCGCTCACCGACCTGTGCCTGTTCGTCGAAGAGACCGGCTACGTCGCCGCGCCCGGGCCGTTCTTCCCGACGGCGGCACTGTTCGCCCCGCTTCTCGCCGCGCTCGGCAGCGACCTGCTCCCGTCGGTGCTCTCGGGCGAGGTGACGGGCACAGTGGCAATGGCCGGCGGTGACGGCGTCTGGCTGCCGAACGACGACACGGTGAAGACCTTCATCCCGGAAGCCGATCGTGTCGACCAGGTCGCCATCGTCTCGGCCGGTCCCGTCGTCGCGCTCGTCCAGTCACCGCCGGCGCGCCGCGTGCAGACGGTCGACTTCACACGCCGGCAATTCGAGGTCGAAGTGCCGGCGGGCACGGGACCGGGTCAGCCCCTCGATCCGGAGGCGCTCGAGACGGTGCTCGAACGAGCGACCGTCGCGCTGGCGGCGGAGATGGTCGGCACCGCCCGACGCCTGTTCGACATGACGCTCGCCTATGCAAAGGAACGCGTGCAATTTGACGCGCCCATCGGGTCGTTTCAGGCGATCCAGCACAAGCTCGCCGACATGGCGCTCGACCTCGAGCGGGCCACGAGCGCCGTGTCGTACGCGGCGATGGCCATCGACGCCAAGGACGCCGACCGGCACCGTGCTACCCACGTCGCCAAGGCCGCGGCCGGCGCCGCCGTGAAGCGCGCGGCCAAGGACGGCATCCAGATCCACGGCGGGATCGGCTACACATGGGAGCACGACCTCCATCTGTTCATCCGTCGTGCGTACGCGTCGGAGCACTGGCTGGGCGCCAGCGACTGGCACCACGACCGCCTCGCCGACCTGCTGATTTGATGGATTCGCGTCGGTCAGACGCGCGCTCGGGCGAGTGCGGCGGCGATCGCCGGGTACGCGGCGTCGGCCCAGACGGCGTGTCCGGCACGATTGGGGTGGAACATGTCGGGGCTGAACGCGTCGACACTACGGAAGAACTCGTCGCACCGCTGCGCGATCGGCACCTTCACGGCGTGGCCGTGACGAGCAGCGACGCGTGCGTGAACCCGATCGACGGCGCGACTGCGACGCGACGCCAGAGCCTTGAGCGGGAACGAAAGCCGCGGGATGTTCCCGAGATCACCGAGGCCCGCGAGCACGACAACGGTGCCCGCCTCACCGAACGCGGCCACGATCGCGTCCAGGTCTGATTCGACCCTGCGCATCGACGTGCCGTGCATGGCGTCATTGGCACCCACTGAGACGACGGCCAGGTGCGGCTCGAGTGCCAGCGCGTCAGGGACCTGCCCGGCGAGCACGTCGCGCACCCTGGAGCCGCCGACGGCCAGGCTCAACAGGCGGACGTGGTGCTCGAGCGCGAGCCGGCGCGCGACCTGATGCGACCACAAGTCGGTGCGGGACTCGAGCCCGGGGCCGGTGACGGTCGAGTCGCCGAGCAGCGCAATGCGAACCTCGGGCAGAGTGTCGGGCCCGAACACGCCGTTGGCGTCGAGGTCGTGGAAGCTCGGGAGCGGCCGGTGCGCGACGTACCAGTACTGCGCCGCCACCGCGCCGGCCGCAGCCACGGCCGCCGCCGGAAACCCCGCCGCACCCGCGAGGCCGAGTCGCACGCGCCCCGCCATGCGCTCATTCTCCGATGCCGCCCGCCCGATCGGGTGGATTCGCGGGGCGATTCGCGCTACTTGCGCAGCGCCCCGGGCTCGTCGAGCCAGCGGTTGAGCGCCGCCGTGCGCGCGTTCCGGCAGATGAGGACGTGCTCGACCGCCCGTCGCACCCGCCGCTGTTGCCCGGCGGTCACCGAGACCTGGCGCAGCAGGTAGTCGGCCATGCGGCCGTGGTCCTCCTCGGCGTAGGCGTGCACCTTGAAGTTCTCGACGTCGATGCCGTAGTGGTCGCGCATGCCCTCGTACATCTTGACGGCATAGTTCGTCGACGCCGCGAAGCGCTCTCCCGCCCATCCGAATGCCGCCAGACCTTCTTCGTACGAGCGGCGCATGTAGAAGAGCGTTGTGAACACGGCACCGATCGACTCGGGCATGGCACGGTACGACAGCAGCTCGTCGTCGGTGATCCCGAGCTGACGGGCCCACTCGACCTTCATGTCGACGTGGTTGCGGTCACCGGCGAAGCCCATCTCGTCGGCGAGGTTCTGGGCCCAGTGCACGTAGTGCTCGCTGCCGCCGAGATCGAGGGCGTCGACGTCGGGGGCGTTGGAGACGATCGAGCCGAACTCGCTCGTGTACCACTTGCCGAGGAAGTAGTACTCCTTGCAGAGCCGTTTCAGGAGGTCCATCGACAGGGTTCCGTCGGCCACCCGCTCCCACACGAGGTTCTTCTCGGTCGCGACCTCGGCCTGGAGCGCCTCCAGCGAGGCCATGTACTCGTCGACGGGCAGCCCGGGCGCGTGCTCGGCGCCGGAGCCGCGGATGTCCTTGAACTCGCGGTGCTCGGACATGGAGCTCCTCTGTCTCTCCCAGACGGCCGAAGGGTAGGATATTCGTGACGCCGGCGTCAGGTTCCGCGAAGACCCGACCACGAGCGAGAACGAGCGTCAACAAGAGGGACCGAAGGGGAGCGATGCCATGAACGTCGATCTGGTCCAGCTCGCCGGTCACCGAGGGCGTCTCCACGAACGCCCGACCGTCGACCAGGTCACCGCCGAGGTGATCCGAGGTGCGATGGAGACCATCTGCTTCGAGATGGCCACGTACGTGTCGCGCACAGCCACCACGCCGATCCTCAACCAGAGCAACGAGCGCAACGCCACCATCCTCGACGCCAAGGGCCGGCTCGCCGCGCTGTCGGTCGGCATCCCGCAGTTCATGCTCACGTCCACGCTGCCGGTGCGGTTCGCGCTCGAGTACCTCGGGGTCGAGGAGTTCCACGAGGGCGACGTGTTCGCCGCCAACGACCCGTACCACGGCGGCGGCCACCTCCCCGACTACAACGTGTTCGCGCCCGTCTTCGGAGACGACCCCGTGACCGGCGAACGGCGCATGGTGCTGATCGCCAGCATCCAGTGCCACCACGGCGACACCGGCGGCAACGTGCCCGGCGGCTACAACGTCACCGCCAACGACATCTGGGGCGAGGGCGTGCGCTGGCCGGTCGTGAAGGTGATCGACCGGGGCGTCGAGCGGCGTGACGTGCTGTACGCGATGGCGGCCAACAACCGCCTGCCCGACTACATCGGCGACCTGCGCGCCCAGATCGGCGCCGCGCAGCTCGCGGCGGACCGGCTCGGCGACATCATCGATCGTTCCGGCGTCGACACGGTCGAGCAGTCGGTCGACTTCATGATCGACTACGCGGCGCGTCGTTTCCGCGAAGAGGTCGCGGCCTGGCCCGACGGCGTCTACGAAGCCGACGCGTTCGTCGATCACGACCCGCTCGGCAACCCGGACATCAAGCTGCACGTGAAGATCACCGTCGACGGCGAAGACCTCAAGATCGACTACACGGGCAGCGACACCCGCCAGGAGATCCAGGCGTGGTCGACGTTCGGCAACACCCGCGGGTACACGGTCGGGCAGATCGCCTCGATGATGGACCCGGAGATCCCGAAGAACGAGGGGTTCTTCGACCAGATCAAGCTGACCGTGCCGCAGGGCTGCGTGCTCAACCCGCACCCGAGCAAGCCCGTGAGCGCGGGCACGCACCACCCCGGCGCCGACGTCGGCGAGGTGATCGCGGTCGCCATGGAGCACGTCCTGCCCGACAAGGCCGTGCCCCAGACATACAAGACCGGCATCCCCACGATCATCGTCGGTGTCGACCCCCGCACGGGGCAGTCGTTCACCGACCACTCGGCCGAGGTGTACGCGGGCTGGTGCAACGCCGGCAAAGGCATGGACGCGTGGGGCGCGCAGAACGCGTCGTTCGGCAACCTGTGGAAGGCGACCGCCGAGATCAACGAGAGCCTGTACCCGCACGTGCAGTGGAGCCGTGACTACCGCACCGACTCGGGCGGCCCGGGTCAGTGGCGGGGTCTGTGCGGGAGCCACTACGAGAAGGAAGTGCTCGTCGACGCCAAGGTCTACACGTACGTCGTCGGCATGAAGTATCCGATGCCCGGCATCTGCGGCGGCGAGCCGGGGGCGCCGAACAAGATGGTGATCCGCTACGGATCCGAGGATCCCTTCGTCGTGCAGCACACCGCCGAGTGGGTGCCGATCAAGGCGTCGCAGCGGCTCATGTACGACTATGGCGGCGGCGGCGGTTGGGGTGACGCGCTCGACCGTGATCCGCAGGCGGTGCTGGACGACGTGCTCGACGAGTACGTGAGCGTCGAGGGCGCCGGGCGCGACTACGGCGTCGTGCTCACCGGCTCCCTCGAGGACCTGACGCTCGAGATCGACCCCGACGCCACCGAGCGCTTGCGCGCCGAGCGCCGCGCGATGCGTCCGTAGAGCAACATATTGATGCTCTAGGGACGCATCAGGGGGCGCGTGATGGGCTACAGGGTCGGGGTCGACGTCGGCGGGACGTTCACCGACCTCATCTGCGTGACGCCCGACGGCGACGTCGTCCTCGACAAGACGCCGACGACCCCTGACGACCAGTCGGTCGGCGTCATGAACGGTCTCCAGGAACTGGCCGACCGGTTCGACCGCCCACTCGCGGACTTCTGCGCCGAGATCGACATCCTCGTCCACGGCACGACGACAGCCGACAACACGATGATCGAGATGAACGGCGCGGCTACCGGCCTGCTCGTGACCGAGGGCCATCGCGACGAGATCGAGATGCGTCGGGTTCACAAGGAGGAGATCTGGGACCCGACGTACCCGGCGCCGCCCCCGATCGCACGGCGGCGTGCACGCATCCCGATTCCCGAGCGCATGAACTACCGCGGCGAGGTTCTCGCCCCCCTCGACGAGGCTGCGGTGCGGCGCGGCGTGCAGCGCCTCAAGCAGCTCGGCGTCCGCTCGATCGCGGTGATGTTCCTGTTCAGCTTCGTCAACCCCGAACACGAGCGGCGCGCGGCCGAGATCATCCGCGAGGAGTTCCCCGACATCGATCATGTCTCGCTCTCGCACGAGGTGATGGCGAGGGGGCCGGAGTTCGAGCGGGTGTCGACGACGCTCGTCAACGCGTACGTTGCGCCGAAGATCGCCGCGTACGTCGGCCGCCTTCAGGAGAAGCTGCGCGCCGCCGGCTACGCCGGTCAGCTGCTGATCATGCAGTCCACCGGGGGCGTGATGCCACCCGACTACGTCGCTCGCCGGGCGGTGTCGGTACTGGCGTCGGGCCCGACTGGCGGCGTGATGGGATCCGCGCTCGCCGCGGGCCAAGCCGGCGTCGGTGACTTCATCGCCGTCGACATGGGCGGGACGAGCTTCGATGTCTGCCTCGTGCGCGACGGGCAACCCGAGATCAAGACCGACTGGAACTGGCGCTACCGCTACTACATCGGCCTGCCCATGGTCGACGTACAGAGCGTGGGTGCAGGCGGCGGATCGATCGCCCGCGTTCGCCAGGGCGCGCTGCTCGTCGGGCCGGAGAGCGCAGGAGCAGCTCCGGGACCGGTGTGTTACGGCCGCGGCGGTCAGCAGCCGACCGTGACCGACGCCGACGCCGTCCTCGGCTACCTGCCCGTCGAGGGGTTCGCGGGCGGGCGCATGACCCTCGACCTCGACGGTGCTCGCGACGCGATCCGCCGCGATGTGGCCGAACCGCTCGGGGTCGACGTGATCGAAGCGGCGTGGGGCATCGAGCGCATCGTGAACGCCAACATGGCCAACGCGACGCGCCGGGTTCTGGCCTCGCACGGCGCCGACGCTCGGGAATTGGCGCTCATGGCGTACGGCGGGAACGGCGCCGTGCACGCGTGGGCGATCGCGACCGAGCTCGGCATCGACCGCATCCTCGTCCCGAAGACCGCGCCGGCGTTCTCCGCGCTCGGGGTGCTCGTCGCCGATTACATCGTCGACCTCGTGCGGGCCTATGTGGTGCCGCTCTCGCAGGTCGACCTCACGCGCGTGCGCACGCTGATGTCGGAGCTGCGCGACGAAGCCCGTAAGGAGCTCGACCCGACCGGCCTGCCCGAGTCGCAGGTCGACGTGGGTCTGTTTGCGCAGATGTGCTACCCGGGCCAGAACTTCGACATGAGCGTGCCGGTGCCCGAGGGCGACGAGCTCGGGGAGCCCGGCCTCCTCGACCTGGCCGAGCGCTTCCACGACCAACACCAAGCCGACCGCGGCTTCAACTTCCGGAGCCAGCAACCGTTGCTGCGCGGCGTACGCCTCGTCGCCCGGGGCACGACACCCAAGCCCGAGCGGCTCGCGCCGCTCGGCACGGTCCGGGACGCGAAGGCGGCACGGAGAGGCGCCCGGCGCGTGTACTTCGGGCCCGAGTTCATGGGTCCCGGGTTCGTCGACGCGCCCGTCTACGACGGTTCGCTGCTCGCCCCGGGCATCGATGTACGCGGGCCGGCATTGATCGAGGAGCCGTTCACGGTCGTCGTGCTGCCGCCCGGAGCGACGGCCTGCCTCGACGAGCAGAGCAATTACGAGCTCACCGTGTCGTAGCTTTCCCCTGCGTGCCGGTCTTTCTCGATCCAGAGTCGTACGCGGTTGTCGAGGCGGCGTGCGCGCGGCTCATCCCGGCGACGGGCGGGCACCCCGGCGCGACCGCCCTCGGCGTCGCCGATTACATCGACGGCCTGCTGGGCGCGTTCGCAGTCGATCCACCGCGCGTCTGGGCCGGTGGACCGTTCTCGGGTCGGTACGGCGGCGACGCGTCGTTCGGGCAGTTCGTCCGCCTCTCGCGGCTCGACGAGCTGGCTTGGCGCACGCGCATCGAAGGCTCGCAGGGATTGGCCGAGCGCGAGTTCAACGGCCCGGTGAAGGGCTGGCAACAGGAGTACCGCGACGGCATCGCCGCGCTCGGCGCCGGCTTCGCCGCACTCTCCGCACAAGAGCAAGACGAGCGGCTCGACGCCGCTCCCGAGTTCAAGCAGCTGCTGTACGGGCACGCGTGTGAGGGCGCGTACGGCGCGCCCGAGTACGGCGGCAACCGCGGCCTCGCCGGCTGGCAGGCGATCGGGTTCCCGGGTGACGTGCAGCCACGCGGCTACACGGACGAGGAGGTCAGCGGTCGTGACTGATCTCGATTGCGACGCCGTCGTCGTCGGGAGCGGCCCCGGCGGCGCGACCGCCGCCGATGTGCTGACCGCCGCCGGCTGGTCGGTGATCGTGCTCGAAAAGGGCCGCAACCACCTGCTCCGCCTCGAGCCGCCGTTCGCGCCGACCGGTGAGATCAGCAGCGACGAGATCAAGTTCCTGCAGCGGCACTTCCTCGGCCCCGATCCGCTGCTGGAGCCGCGCTCGTTCCGCCGCTCCCCCGACGAGGGTGACCGGATCTTCACCGGGGACGTGAACAACCTGCCGTCGACCGTCGGCGGCGGCGGCTTCCACGCCGACGGGAAGCTGCCGCGATTTCGGGAGGTCGACTTCCGCGCCCGATCCGAGCTCGGCCCCATCGAAGGCGCCGACGTCGTGGACTGGCCCATCGACTACGACGAGCTGGAGCCGTATTACGCCGAGGCCGAGCACGCGGTCGGTGTCGCCGGCGACCACACCGCCAACCCGTTCGCGGCGTGGCGGTCCGGCCCGTACCCGATGCCCCCTGGTGCCGACATGTTCTGCGCCATCCTCACGAGCGAGGCGGCAACCCGCCTCGGCTACCACCCGTACCGCGCGCCGACCGGCGTGAACAGCGTCGAGTACGACGGGCGACCCGCCTGCAACAATTGCGGGTTCTGCGGGTTCTACGGATGCCCGATCGACGCCAAGGGTGATCCCGTCGCGTCCCTGCGCCGCGCGCTACGGACAGGCAGGTGCGAGATCCGCCCGCAGTCGTACGCCAGCGAGGTCCTCCTCGACAGCACCGGACGTCAGGCAAGAGGCGTCCGCTATCTCGACAGCGCGCTCGACCAGCACGAGGTCAACGCGCGTTTCGTCATCCTGGCGGGCGGCGCGTTCGAGACGCCGCGACTGCTGCTGCGTAGCAGTATCGGCAATCCCGACGTCGTCGGCCGCTTCCTGATGTTCCACTTCCAGACGTTGGTGCTCGGCCTCTTCCCGTTTCGGCTGCACGCGCATCGGGGGCGGGCGGTGACGCACCTCATGGACGACCCGATGATCCCGGATGCTGCCGCCTCCGACACGGCCAGAGACGCCGGCCTCCCCTACTTCCGGGGCGGGATCGTCGAGCACGGCGGCGCGGGCCAGCCGATCACCGAAGCAATTCACCTGCCGCCGGGCGAGCTGCACTCGCAGCTGATGGTGGAGTCGACCATGCGCGACTGCATGGCGGTGTTCACGATGCAGGGCGAGGATCTTCCGCAGGCGACGAACCGCCTCGACCTCGATCCACAGTTACGCGACGTGTGGGGGTTCCCGGCCGGGCGGGTCACCTACGCGCCACACCGCCACGAGATCGCGTGCACCGAGCACTGGGCTCCTCGGCTCGAGGCTGTGATGCGCGAGGCCGGCGCGCACACCGCGTTCTCGGTGACGTCACCCCCTCAACCCGGCACCCCGTTCGAAGCGGTGAACCCCACGCCGATCTCGCGCCATGTCATGGGCACCGCCCGGATGGGCGGCGACCCCCGCACGACGGTCTTCGATGCCTGGCAGCGCCTCCACGACGTCGAAAACGTTCTGTGCACGGACTCCTCGGTGTTCCCGACGTCGACGGGCTACGGGCCGACGCTGACGATCGTGGCGCTCGCGATTCGCGCGTGCCGCGCGCTGGCAGGCGAGGCGGCGCCGGCGCCCTGACGCCGCATCGGGCAAGCCT
>DASPXI010000108.1:0-28374 GCA_035637335.1 Acidimicrobiia bacterium | reverse complement strand
GAGGCGCTTGCCGCCGCCGACCCCAGCCGGGCCGAGCGCCTGGCCCGGCTTGCGCTCGACCGGCGGCCCTCGTTCGCGGCAGCGCTGGCGCTGGCGCGGGCGTTGGAGGCGCTCCAGCGCCACGAGGAGGCCGACGCTGTCTCCGCTGAAGCGATCGACCTCGCGACCCGCGATGAGGAGCGGGCCGTCGCAGCGATGTCCCGGGTGCAAGCGCTGCACTATGGGCTCGGGCGCGTGGGTGAAGCGGAGGCGGTGCTGCGTGACGTTGCGACGGTTATTTCCGATCCGGCGTGGCGCGACGTGCTGGCGGGCCACCGCGCGATGACACTGGCGTTCGCGGGACACACTGAGGAGGCGGCCGCGATCGCGGTGCCGCTGCTGGAATCGCCGGACGAACGCGTCCGCCTACGAGCGTTATCCCCGGCAGCGAGTCTGCTCACCCTAGGAGGAACCACCGATCGCGTCCTGACGGCAAGCGCCGCGTGCGTCGAGCCAGCGCTGCGGCTGCGGGGGGAGCTGCCAGCGGCGCCGTTCTGGGTGGCCTCGACGCGCCTGCTCGCGCTGTTGGTCGCCGGTGAACTCGCCGAGGCGAACAGTCTGCTTGATCTCATCGATCGGGTAGACGCCGCCGCCGACGCCGAGTCCAGGGGCTTCGTCCATTTAGCGCGGGGTCGCCTTGCCCTATTCGAAGGCCGAGTGGTGACTGCCGCCACGCATCTTCGAGAGGCGGTCGCCCTGCTCGACGATGCCAATACCGCGGGTCGCCAGTCGTGGGGTCTGTGTCTATTGGCCGAGGCGCTGGCGTGCATGGGTGACGCCGGCGGAGCCCAGCGCGCGGTTGAGGAAGCCGATCGGGCAGCCCGGCCCACCACGCACCTCTACGACGGCGACGCTGCTCGAGCCCGCGCTTGGGCACTAGTCGCCGCGGGCTTGATGAGCGACGCCCGCGACGTGCTGTTCACAGTGGCTGAGGCCAATAAGGCCAGGGCACCTGTGTATGAGCTTTTCGCGCTGCACGACGCCGTCCGGCTCGGCACACCGAGCGAGACTGCACAAGACCTAGCTGAGCTCGCCGAGCGGATCGATGGCCGGTGGGCCCCGGTGTTCGCCGCACACGCAAAAGCGGCGCGCCGCGATGACGCCAGCGCGCTGGATGCGGTCGCGGTCCACTTTGAGCAAATCGGCGCCTACCTCCTCGCGGCCGAGGCGGCAGCCGAGGCAGCAGCTGCGCACCGCCACGCCGGGCGGACCGGCAGCGCCACGCTCGCCGCCGCCCGGACCGCCACCCTGGCCGCACACTGCGAGGGCGCCATGACCCCGGTACTGCGGCATCCGCAGCCCGATTTGGGTCTGACGGACCGGGAACGAGAGATCGCGGTTCTCGCCGCCCGAGGCTGGTCGAGTCCCCAGATCGCGGCTCGCCTCGTGCTTTCGGTCCGCACCGTCGACAATCACCTTCAGCGCGTCTATGCCAAACTCGGCATCAACCGCCGAAATGACCTGTCTTCCCGCTTGACCCTGCTCGAGGAGCCGCTCGCGCCACAAGTTGAGTAGGCCACTACTCACGCCAGCCCAGCGGTTGCGCCATACGTTCCGTGGGTGGAGCGAAGCGAGGCACTCGAGCGCTTACCGCAGACCTACCGGGTCCTGCTCAACCTCCTCGACGACGGCATCGCGACGCCAGAGCTCGCGAGACGTGCCGGCGTAGCCGCCGACGCTTTGCCGGCGCTCTTGACCCTCGCCCACGCCAAACTCGCACATCTCATGCGCGAGCCCTCCAAGCAGCAGGAACAAGCCCATGACGGCGACAGCGAAGCCACCACAGCACCGAGGGAAAACGGAACCCCCCGACGGACCCTCGGAAAAAGCGAAGGCGGGAGACCACGCTGACAACAGCGGAGGACCGGGGGTCTCCCGCCTTCTCGCGTGCAGCCTCAAACTGACCCATCGGCGAGCGCCGCGGCGGAACGAATCCGGGGCAGGGACGGACCCATCCCGCCGCGATCCCGACCGTACGCCAGCCGTCAAGCGAACACGCAGATCGCGGGGAGGGTTACGGAAAGTCGTCGAGGATCCGGAGCTCGAGCGCCGAGCGGTTCCGTTGCTTCGCTGCTAGAGGGCGCCGCCGGTCGTCTGCCGAAACGATGCGCGCGCAACGTTTTGGCGAATTGGCCCACCCGCACGCGCGAGGGCCGTCCGGCCGAACGTCGGAGGCGGTCCGACGCCAGATAAGCCTGAGGTCGTCCTCGATGTGCACGAGGACCCGAACCGGTTCGACAGTTTCTTAACCTCCGCGTCGCTGACATCCATGCCGCCTACGACGAGTGGCGAGGAAGGGGGGCCGAGTTCCTGACGCCGCCTCTCGACAACCACGGCTATGAGTTGCGTTGCTACATGCGAGATCCGGACGGTCGTATTATCGAGGTCGGGCAAGCGACCGGTTTCCTAGCGTACCTCGGCATCGAGAACACGCACTAGCTGCTCGAGCGCGAGGTGCGCGACTTCGCGGCGAGAGTCCGCGAGGCGGCGCCCGCCCCCGCATGAGCCTCCGCAGCGCCCTCTTTTCGTGGGCGCGCTTCATCGGCGGCATGAACGCCGTAAAGAGCGGCCGAGCGGGCGGCGCATCGCGAGGAGCGGAGGACTGAAACCCAATGGAGGAGGTCCACGCAGTCGAAACGCTAGAGCTGTTAAATAGGTGATGCCCCCGTACCCCGCAGACCTGTGCATGGGCCAGACCACCCAGGGAGGCCCAGCCATGAATGACGCTACCCGCCCGTCGGCGTACCCCGAGCAGATCGTCACGCCGCGGACGCGCGCCGCGATCGCCGCAGCCGAAGCCCTGGCGTGGGAGTTGATACCGCGGGTGATCGAACTGTCCTACGTCGCCGGGGAAGCGCACGCGATGTTCCACGCCGAGATGCGCGGTACCGACGATGACATCTTCCGGCTCGTGGGCCACTTCTCGGGCTATGCGCGGCTGCGGGACGTGCTCGACCTGGTCGGCGGGTTCGCGGCGACGGCGGCGGACGAGGGGTCGGTTTCAAGGGAGGACCGGACCCGCAGGCTCGCCCGCAAGCTGTCGGCGCCGGACGCGCCGGTGGACGTCGTCGAGCTCATGGCCGAATGGGCTGACCAGGTTGGCAGCGACGATTGGCCGGCGCGGTGAGCGACCTTGTTGCGATTGTCTTCGCGTGCTCTCGCCCGATCTCATAACCCTGCGCCACTTCGGGAGCAGATACCGGGGCCGTAAGTCGTGGTCGCGCTGGCCTCGTCGAGCGCGAGGTCGAGCGCTGCTCGCCTCGCCTCTTTGTGCAACGTGGACCGGCTCCAGCGGCGCGGGAAGCGGAGACCCGGAAGGGTGTTCACCGGTCGGTCCCCGCTTCCCTGGGAACCGGGCGTTCCGAAATGCCATGCGGGCACTTTGGAGGCGGTAGGCACCCGGCCCCACAGCGATTATGAGCCCGGGAAATCCTGGGAAAATCCCCCTGTAGGGGGATGTAGGGCTGAGTTCGCCCCTACGCGGCGATGGGCGTAAGGACCGTTCCGGCGATGATGAACGCGAGGGCGAGAAGTTCCCAGTTGAGGTCTGCGCCGATCAGGTTTCGGAAGTCGGTGCGGGCGGCCTCTGCCTCGTCCGCGATTGCAACCCGCACCGCGGCGACGGCCTCTTCACGGTCGGCCGACTCGCGACCGACCTCGTCGAACAGTGCATTGTGACGCTGTTCCAGGTTTCGGAAGTACTCGTAGAGCCAGTCGATCCTTTCCCGGTCGCTCAAGCCCTCTGGAATCTCACCGCTTGTCACCCTCCCCCGTGCTCGCATGACAGCCGCCGCCCCGAATGCGGCTCCTGCAGTGGCGGTCACGTCGCGGCTGAGCCGCCTGGCTGTCAAACTCGTAACCGACGAACGGCTCAGAACCAACGACCCACGTGCCGCCTCGCGACCGATCGCCGGTTATGGCGCGTCGAGCACCGTTCGGGAGGCCGCCGTTATGTGCGACTGAGCGGTGAGTATCGCGACTGCTTCGGGTCGCTGCTGTCTGCGTCGTGTGACGGGCGGCATCGATCACTGCTCATCCCCTTGCTCTCCCGGCTGATGTCCGGTCCTTCCTATTCGCAAACGCAAATGCGACGTACGCTGCCTCGGTCGGCCCATCGAGCTTTGGTGGGGACGAACGGGGGCAGCGATGCGGCGGTTCCGGTTGGTTCTTGGGGTGTTGGTGTTCGGGTTGGCGGGCGCGCTGGTGGGTGTGGTCCCGGACGAGGTGTCGGCAGTGGCAGGACGTGCGCGCTGCCGGTCGATCGCCTTTGTCACGAACGGCATCAGCGGCACGGTGTCGACCATCGACGTGAGGACCGGGACCAAGAACCCCACCGACATCACCCTCGAGCCGGGCGTGACCGGGTGGCGATCACGCCGGACGGCAAGACCGCCTTCGTCGCCAACCCCCTCAGCGCCACGGTGTCGACGATTGATGTGAAGACCCGGACCAAACACCCCACCGACATCGCCGTCGGCTCGGTCCCGATCGGAGCGGCGGTCACGCCGGACGGCAAGACGCTCTTCGTTGTCAACGGCGGCAGCGGCACGGTGTCGACGATCGATGTGAAGACCAGGACCAAGAACGCCACCGACATCCCCGTCGGCACGAACCCGAGGGGGGTGGCGGTCACGCCGGACGGCAAGACCGCCTTCGTCACCAACGCCAACTTCGGCGCAACGCTTTTCCCGAGCGGCGATTCGGTGTCGACGATCGATGTGAAGACCAGGGCCAAGAACCCCAACGACATCGCGGTCGGCTCGTTGCCAACCCAGGTGGCGATCACGCCGGACGGCAAGACCGCCTTTGTCACCAACGGCGGGAGCGGCACGGTGTCGACGATTGATGTGAAGACCAGAACCAACCACTTCACTGGCATCGCCCTCGGCCAGGGGGTGGCGATCACGCCCGACGGCAAGACCGCCTTCGTTGGCGGCGTGGAGAGCGTGTCGACGATTGATGTGAAGACCGGGACCAAGCACCCCGGCGACATCGCCGTCGGCCCGTTCGAGGGCGCCGGGGTGACGATCACGCCCGACGGCAAGACCGCTTTGGTCACCAACGGCCTCGGCTCGGTGTCGACGATTGACGTGAAGACCAGGACCAAGAACCCCACCGACATCCCGGTCGGCGCGGCCCCCGACCTGGGTGGCGGTCACGCCGTGTCGCCGGTGACAGGCACTAATAACCCGCGGGACCAGGGGGCGCGGTCATAGTTTGGTCGGGGAAAAGTTGTGACGGGTGCTAATCCGACTGCTAATCCCCCGCAGAGCCGTTCCGCGCCGATCCGGACCGATCCGGTGTGTTCTCGTGGAAACGGAGCGGATCGCGCCTACCAGATCGTCCCGAAACTTCCAGGATCGGCGTATCGAGGCAGACTTCTAATCTGCGGGTCGGGGGTTCGAATCCCTCCGGGCGCACCACCTCACTGGCAGGTACAGACCGCGGAAGTCACTGGTTCGGAACTAGGAACGCCCACCAGCTTCGCTGTGCGTGTCCCGCAGCGCGTCGGCGCGGTCTACGAGCGCCTTGCACTTGCGGTGGCGCCATTCCGCCGACGGTGCGGTTGCCGGGGGCTCGTTCGCTCTTTCGGCGGTTCTCGAGCGGTTGCATGGCATCCGCCCAGTTGAAGCCAGATGGAGTGTGCATCGGCATCGCTTCCACCCCTCTTCTCGCAATTGTTCGCGTCTTCCCGAAGGTCCCCGAGCAGAAACAGCTGCTCGGAGGCGCCGGGCGCCGCGAAACGGCTGAACTGCGGTCGATCTCGACGGTGCCGACCTTCGAAGATTCGCGGGTCCGCTTTGCGAGTACCGAACGCCACCGCGCCCGCCGTGCGCGGAAGGCGGGAGGCCCCCGTACAGCTGGCCTCCCGCTCCTTCCGCATCCCGAGGTCCGCGGATTTTTCGGCGGTTTGAGCGGCCCCGGGTGGTACAGGGACAGGTTTGCCGCAAAGGGGGGAAATAAACGTTTTGAGAGCGGACGTACGGTTGCGCGTCAGGGACTCGAATCCCTCTGGGCGCACGTGTTCGTCCTCAACCGGTGAATCGGGGCGTCACCGGCGCGGGCGGAGTCGGGGGCACGGGCGGCTCGGGCGGGATCACCCTCTCAGCCTCCACGGCGCCGATATCGCATCGCGGGCCTTGCGGTCGCGTGACTCCGCGCTGATCGACGGTAATGCCGGCGGCGCCATCGGTCTGGCACGCGCTGATCGGAATTGCATCGATCAGTGTGATCGTGGTCGGCCCGTCGGAAGCGATCGCGCTTCCGGCGCCACCCGCCTGGTTCTTGACGACTGTCGAGTTCTCCATCGTGAGCGGGCTGGCGGAAGGGATTCCTCCGCCGTTCGCGCTGACAGGCGAGTTCCCGCCCGTGATCGTCAGGTTGCGAACGGTCATGAGGCCCGAGCCGCCTTGGAAGAACACTCGATGCGGGCAGGTCTGGCGAATCGTGTGACCGTGCCCGTTGATTGTGACGGGATCGGTGACGCCGGGCAGGCGCGCGACGTCGCCGCCATCGGAGCAGTCAATAAGTGTGATGTCAGCCTCGACGTCGATCGACGTATCGGTAGCGAACGCAGCGCGAAGCTCCGCCTCGTCGGAAACGGATACCGCCACCGCCGGCCCCGCCAAAGCGCCCACCAAGCTGCCGGCTACGAAGCTGCCCAGCAGCAGGAGGAGCCCAGCACGACAGAGCAGGCGGGACCGTATCAGCGAGCCGCCGGAGGCGTGGCGATCGGTAGCATCAGTCGGCGCGCACGCGGGACAGCTCGCGCGGGCGCGCTCATGGTGGCCGTAGCTCAGTCGGTGAGAGCGCCGGGTTGTGGTCCCGGAGGTCGGGGGTTCGATTCCCCTCGGTCACCCCAAACTCTCGACTGCCGCGGCCGTTGAGTCGCGGCGACACCGGTGGCACGCTGACGGGAACGTCAGGGAGGCCGCCATGGCCGAGGAAACCCTGGTCGTCGACGCCGATGGCCACACGATGGAGCCCGACGATCTCTGGGCCGCGCGTATGGACCGGAAGCGGTGGGGCGACTGGATTCCGCGCAAGGTCGTAGAGGACGACGTCTACGAGATCTACTACGCCGGCGGCACGATCCGAGGCGGCGGGCGCGAGCTGCAGGACGCAATGGCGTCGGCGGTCGGCATGACGCCGAAGCAGTTCCACGACATGCTCCAGAGCCTGCGGGTCCCGGGCGGCTACGACCCCGACGCCCGCGTCGCGGACATGGACCGCGACGGCATCGACGTCGCGGTGGTGTACCCCTCGACGGCGCTGTTCTTCGGACCGCTCGATCCGATCGACGCGTTCCACAATGTCGAGTTCGTGCTCGACTGCCAGCGTGCGTACAACGATTGGGTCGCCGAGTATTGCGGGGCACATCCGCGGCGGCTCTTCGCCATGGCGGGGGTGCCGTTGCAGGCCCCCGACCTTGCTGCTACCGAAGCGGAGCGCGCGCTGAGCGATCTGGGGCTCAAGGGTGTGTTCGTGCGGCCTTCGGCGTACGTCGACGAGCTGCCGCTGAACCACTCCGTGTACGACACGTTCTGGGCTGCATGCCAGGACCTCGACGTCCCGGTTGCGTTCCATCCCGGCGTGCACGTCGATACGCCGGGGGCGTGCCGCAAGTTCCGGCTCGTGGCGGACAGCGAGAACATGATGGTCACGAACATGGCCATGGACGAGTTGCACGGCGGCTCGGGACTCGGCCAGGCCGTCGGCAACACCGTCGACATGATCGTCACGCTCGGGCGGCTGCTCATGGGCGGCGTGTGCGAGCGGTTCCCGCGCCTGCGATTCCTGTTCCTCGAGTCCGGCGGCGGCTGGATCCCGACGCAGCTCGAACGCATGGACGAGCAGGTGAAGGCGTTCCCGCTCGAGAAGCGATGGCTGAGCCTGCTGCCGAGCGAGTACTTCCGGCGCCAGTGCTGGGCGGGGTTCGAGCCCGAGGAATGGAACCTCGCCGCATGCGCGGAGTGGCTGGGGCCGGACCGCGTCCTCTGGGCCTCGGACTACCCGCACCCCGAGTTCCACCCCGAGGTCGTCAAGGAGTTGCGGGAAGCGATCGCGCCGCTCTCCGACGACGCGCAGCGCAAGATTCTGGGCGAGAACGCGATCGCCGCGTACAAGCTGCCACTGTGACCGGCGATCTCGACCTCGCCCGCATGCGGCGCGAGCGACACCGCAAGCTCGTCGACGCGCTCGAGGGCGAGGGGCTCGCGGCGGCGGTGCTGCTCGGCCAGCAGAACATCGCGTACGCGGTCGGCGCGCGCGTCCCGGCTGCCGACGCCGCTCGCGCCGCGCACCAGCGCATGATCGCGGTTGTCACCGCGGACGGCGGCGCGCCACACCTCTACACACGGTTCCCCGAAGGCGCACCGCCCGAACTCCCCACCGACCATGTGCACCCTGCGCTGCCTGTCGAATGGCCCGACGGCGCGGCGGCGCTGCTCGAGGTGATCCCCGAAGGACCAATCGCCCTCGACGAATACACGATGCCGCTGCACGCGGCGCTCCGCGGGCGCGAGGTCGCCGACGCGACCGCCCTACTGAGCACGTGCAAGGTCGTGAAGACCGGCGACGAGCTCGAGTGCATTCGGCGGGCCCAGTCGATCAACGAGCAGGCGATGCTCGACGTCGAGCCGCTCGTCGCCCCCGGCGCCCGCGGCACCGAGCTGTCGGGCGCGTTTCTGCGTCGCATCTTCGAGCTGGGCGCGACTGCGAACACGGTCGACCCCATCTGGCAGAGGATGCCGCCGAGCATCGCCGAGGGGCCCTATTCGGCGACCGGCGACGTCGTGTTCCCGACCCCGACCACCAGCCGGCCTTTTGCCGCCGCCGATGTGATCTGGGTCGACATCGGCATCGACTACGAGGGCTACGCGTCGGATTTCGGTTGCACCTTCGTCGTTGGAGGGCCGCAGCCGCGCCACCACGACCAGGCGGCGCGCTGGCGCGAGATCGTCGACCGCTGTCTCGATGTGCTCAAGCCGGGCGCGACGGCTGGCGACCTCGTGCGCGCCGCGTCCGCGAACGGGTCACGCCGTCCGTGGTTGCCGCACCTGTACCTCGCTCACGGGATCGGCACTAACAGCGCCGAGATGCCACTGGTGGGCACCGACCTCGGCGCCGACTTCGACGACGCGTTGGTGCTCGCGCCGGGCCTGGTCCTCGTGTTCGAGCCCGTGGTGTGGGATGACGGTGAGGCCGGCTTTCGGGCCGAGGAGATCGTGGCCGTCACCGACGACGGCTACGAGTACCTGAGCGCACGCGACGGTGGCCCGCGTGGCTGAAGGGCTCGCTCGCACGGTCGACGAGATGGAACGCCGCGACCTCGATGTGCTCGTGCTGGGCCGCGAATCGAATGCCCGCTTCGTGTCCGACGTGACGCGCCTGTGGCTCGCCGGCACGCGCCCGTTCACGCCCGGCTGCGTCGTGGTGCGCGAGACGGGGGCCGTCCATCTGATGAGCGTCACCGACTTCGGCGTGCCCGATGACATCAGACCCGATCGGCTGTACCCGATGAGCTGGAACCCGGCGAACATCATGGGTGCACTGGCCGAGATCCCCGAGGTGTCGAGCGCGCGACGGATCGGCGTCGACGGCCTCACTCCGCTGTTCGAGCAGCTGTTCGCGGGGACGCTCCTGAATGCCGAGCTCGTCGACGGCGAGGCCGCAATGCGCGTGGCGCGCCGGGTCAAGAGCCCGGCTCAGATCGAGCGCATCCGAGACGCGATCTCTGTGGCGGAAGCGGCTTTGGGCGCGACCGTGGACGCGCTGCAACCCGGCGTCAGTGAGCGCGAGCTAAAGGGTGTGTTCGAGGAACGCATGTGCGAGTTGGGTACGACGACGCCCGCGTTCGAGGGCGCCTTCTGCGTGGTCGACGGCGACGCGCCGATTCGCCGCCTGGTCACCGACCGCTCGATCGAGGACGGCGACCTCGTCGCCATGAGCGCCGGCGTCCTGGTCGACGGGTGGGAGGGTTCCCTGGCGCGGACATGGCCGTGCGGTGCACCAACGGCCGAGCACCGTCGTCGCTGGTCGATCTGGCGCGATCAGTGGACGGACCTCGTCCGCGACTGTCAGGCGGGTACACGCGTCGGCGACCTCCGCGACATGGCGCCTGGCGTATCGGTCCACGGCGTCGGGCTCGGCTGCGAAGCGCTCGAGGACGACGCCGTGCTCGAGGTAGGCATGGTCGTCGAGCTCGAACTCGAGGCGGCCGGCGTCCTCGGCGCCGAGATGCTGCTGATCGACTATGCCGGAGCCGGTGCGCTGGTGACGCTTCCGAATTCCGCTCCATGGGAGTAGACAACGGCAGTCCGCACGACGGATGCATGCGCTGCGGCGGTCGAGCGGCGGGTTGAACGGGACGGGAGGGGAATGATGACCGAGGTCGAGGTAGGGCAAGGAGCGAACGCCGAGGTGGTTGCGCGATGGCGACCGGCGCTGGAGACGACTGCGCTGATCCTGTTGGCCGCCCTCGCCGTGAGCATCGTGGGCGGGATCGTCGGCGCCGTGTTCCGGCCCGGCACCGAAGGCTGGCTCAAGCTGAACATCCTCGGCTTCAACGTGATCAGCACATGGCATGTCGCCGTGCTCGTGGTGGCGGTTGGCCTCGTGCTGGCTCTGCGCCTTCCGTTCCCGCCCGATGCGCGGGGTGCGCCAACCGCGCGTCTTGTGCTTCTCGACGCAGTCGTGCTCGGCGCGATCATCGCGATCTGCGCTTTCATCGGCGTGATCGGCACGCTCGGGACAGGAGGCGGCTTGTTCGAGGTGTCATGGCCGGAGAAGATCGGCGACATCTTGGAGCTTCTCGGAGGCGGGGCAGTGGCCGTCGTCGCCGTTCTGCTCGCGCTGCGCGCGCAGCGCCTGATCCCGGCCCCGGAGCGGCCGGCTCCCGCCGCCGCACCGGCCGCTGCTCCGACCGCCACGCTGGCACCGGGCACTCCCGGCTGGGCCGCCGACCCGTTCGCGCGTCATCAGTGGCGTTACTGGGACGGGACCCGCTGGACCGACCAGGTCGCCGACGGCTCGACCCAGAGCACGGATCCACCAGCCTGATCGCGACTCGCGCCGCGTGGAGCGGGTGACGGGAATCGAACCCGCATCATCGCCTTGGAAGGGCGAGGCTCTGCCATTGAGCTACACCCGCGCGGCCCCGGCACCGGTGCCACCGAGGTCGGTCGGGGAGGGCGGATTCGAACCGCCGACCGCCTGCCCCCAAAGCAGGTGCGCTACCACTGCGCCACTCCCCGCGGACCCAAGCGTAGGCGGGACCTCCTCGGCCGAAGGTCCAGGTCAGAACGAGATTCTGACCGGGCTCACAGGTTGCGCTCAGAACCATCCAAAGCCGGTTGCGCATGATCCCGATGTGGACGATCTCGCCGGCCGTTCGGCACGCACGGCAACCGCCGAGCTCGACCGGCGCAATGACGGGGTCGCCCACGCACCAAACCCACCCACCCTGCCCCCGGTCAGCCCGCCCGGCCGCGTGAGTCAGCACACGGGACCCGTCCGCCGCATGCTGCTCGCAGCGACGGCCGGGGGGCTGGTCGGGGCGGTCGTCGCGTCGGGGACGCTGCTGCTCAGGGACGATTCGGGAGGGTCGACCGCGACAAAACGGCCCGCGCAACAGGTGCAGACGAGTGGGTCGGCGACTGCTGCGCAGGGTGAGATCGCCGGGATCCTGGCCAAAGACGTCCCGGCAGTCGTCGCGATCACGACCGACGGCGGGCCGGGACTGGGGCCGAGCGGCGGTGGCGCCGCAAGCGGATTCGTGATCGACCCCAACGGCATCATCGTCACAAACGATCACGTCGTCGACAGTGCGGGGAGCGTCTCCGTCACGACGTCGGACAACCGGAAGCTCACTGCGCGCGTGCTCGGCGAGGATGCGTCATCGGACCTCGCGGTCCTCAAGGTGGATGCGACGGGACTGCCGACGATCGAGCTCGGCGATTCGAACCAGGTTCAGGTGGGCGATGACGTCGTCGCGATCGGCAACGCCCTCGATCTCGACGGCGGCCTCAGCGCGACGCGGGGGGTCGTGTCCGGCCTCCATCGCGACATCCCGACTGACAACGGGCGGCTCAGCGGCTTGATCCAGACCGACGCCGCCATCAACCCGGGAAACTCGGGCGGGCCGCTCGTCGACGCCCAGGGCCGCGTCATCGGGATCAACACCGCCATCGCCAATCCCACCAGGGCGCAGAACGTGGGCTTCGTGATCCCGATTTCCCAGGCGAAGCCGATCATCGACCGGCTGCGCGGCGGCGAATAGCCGCCGCCCACGCGGTGTTCCCGCGATGACAGTCGATTACCGTCACTCAGAGAACTCTGGTGACTCTTCGATGGCATCTGGCGGCAGCGTGACAGGACCGGCCCGGATCGTCGTGGTGGACGACGAGCCGTCGATCACCGACGCCGTGTCCACCGCGCTCGGTTACGAAGGCTTCGACGTCGCGCAGGCCCACGGAGGCCGCGACGCACTCGACCTCGTCCTTGACCTCCGGCCCGACCTGGTGATCTTGGACGTGATGCTGCCCGACCTCGACGGCATGACCCTGCTTCGCCGGCTGCGGCAGGACGGCGTCGACGTGCCCGTCCTCTTCCTCACCGCGAAGGACGAGCCGTCCGACCGCATCGAGGGGCTGGTCGCCGGGGGCGACGACTACGTCACCAAGCCGTTCACGTTGGCCGAGGTCGTCGCCCGCGTGCACGCCATCCTCCGCCGGACTCGCGGCGACGCGGCCGGTGACGGCCTGTTGAGGTTTGCCGACGTCGTGATGAATGACGACACGCGCGAGGTGTGGCGCGCGGACGAGTCGCTTCAGCTCACCGCCACCGAGTTCAATCTGCTCCGGTTCTTCCTCCGCAACCCCAAGCGCGTCCTCTCCAAGGCGCAAATCCTGGACGCGGTATGGCACTACGACTTCGGCGGAAACCCCAACGTCGTCGAGACGTACGTGAGCTACCTCCGCAAGAAGCTCGACCGCCTCGGCCCCCCGCTCATACAAACTGTCCGCCTCGTCGGGTACGCGCTACGGGAGCCGGAGAAGTAAGGGCCCGGACGTGAAACGCTCGCGGCTGTCGAGACTCTCGCTGCGGGCGCGACTGCTGCTCGCCCTGGCGGCGGTCGCGCTCGTCGGGCTCGTCGCCGCCGACGTCGCAACGTACACGGCGCTGCGGTCGTTCCTCATCGACCGCGTCGACCAGAGCCTCATCGCCGCGCACAAGCCGCTCATCCGTTCTCTCTACGAGCCACCGCAGCCGCTCAGCCCGAGCTCGGGCCAGCGAGACGCGGCGGCGTTTGCGAAAGCGGCGCCCGACGCGTTCGTCGAGCTACGGGGCCCGTCCGGCAAGGTGTGGTTGAGCGGCTCGACTCGGGGTGAGTTCTCCACCGACAAGCCCCGTCTTCCTGCCAACGTCAACGGGCTCGAGGGCACCGGCGACGACGGACGGACGTTCTTCACCGTCGAGTCCTCGGAGCAGGGCGGCTCCGACTTTCGGGTCCGCGCCGAGCGACTCAGCGACGGGTCACTGCTCATGGTGGCGTTGCCGCTCGACGACGTGAACTCCACGCTCCACCGCCTGGTTGTCATCGAGATCGTGGTGACCGGGGCGGTGCTGCTCGGTGCGGTGCTCCTCGGTCTCTGGCTCGTGCGCGTCGGCCTCCGGCCGCTGCGCGGCATCGAGACCACGGCCGCCAACATCGCCGGTGGTGAGCTGAGTGCGCGGGTGTCGGAGGGGAACGAGCGCACCGAAGTCGGGCGGCTCGCGATGGCGCTCAACACGATGCTCCAGCGCATCGAGGACGCCTTCACCAAGCAGCAAGCGTCGGAGGAGCGCCTGCGGCGCTTCGTCGCCGATGCGTCGCACGAGCTGCGCACGCCGGTCAGCGCGGTCGGCGCCTACGCAGAATTGTTCGAACGCGGCGCCCAGCAGCGACCGGACGATCTCGCTCGCGTGCTGCGCGGCGTCCGCGCCGAAACCGCCCGGATGCAGGCGTTGATCGAGGATCTCCTGCTGCTCACGCGCCTCGACGAGGGACGCCCGCTCGAGCGGCAGCCGGTCGAGCTGGTGGCGCTCGCCGGCGAGGCGGTGGAGGCGGCGCAGATGATCGGCAACGAGTGGCCGGTCTCGATCGAGGCCGACGAGCCCGTTGAAGTCACGGGTGACCGTATGGCGCTCAGGGAAGTGCTGGACAATCTCCTGGCAAACGTGCGCACCCACACACCGCCGGGAACGCGCGCCATGGTCCGCGTGCTCGCGCGGAACGGAGAAGCGGTCCTCGAGGTTGCGGACGAGGGACCGGGTCTCGAGCCCGAGGACGCGGCGCGCGTGTTCGAGCGCTTCTACCGGGCCGACCCGTCACGGACTCGCGACCGGGGTGGAACCGGTCTCGGGCTCGCCGTCGTGGCCGCGCTCGCTGAAGCACACGGCGGGCGGGTCGAGCTCGACACGAGTCGAGGCGCAGGTGCCACCTTCCGGGTGCACCTCCCCCTCGCAATCACGTCCGAGCCTCAGTCGCGGTCGCCGAGCAGCGCCAGCGCGAGCGGCGGGTAGATCACGACCGACAGTAGGCCCGCGGTGATCAGCGCGGCCGCGGTCGCGGCATCGAAGACGTCGAGTTCGCGCCCCAGACGCGCCGTGATGACCAGGAACGTCAGCGACGTCGCCTGCAGCAACCCGGCGGCGTACGCCTTTCTGGTTCCGACAAGCGGCCGGTACAGCACGGTGGGAATCCCACGCACGAGCAGCAGTGCCACGAGGAAGAAAGGGACGAACAGGAAATGCTGCGGCGCTTCGAACAGCGCGTCGGCGTCGAACCGCAACCCGCTCGTCACGAAGATCACGGGGACTAGGAAGCCGTAGCCGATCGCTTCGATCTTCGACCGAAACTGGTCGTGGATGAGAAGTCGATCGGGATCGACGATCCGCAAGAGCGCTCCGGCGACGAACGCACCCAGGATCGCCTCGAGACCCAAGGTGGTGGAGAGCACGAAGAACACCGCGAGCAGCGCGACCGCGACCCGCACCCCGAGCTGCGCGCGCGCCGTGGCGGAGCCGCTGCGGGTCGACCTCGAGCCCGGCGAGGAACAGGAGGAAGCCGAGGCCGAAGAGCGCGAGGACGTTGGTGGGGACATCGACGCTGAACCAGTCGAGGCCGGACGGACCGACGACGATGCCGAGCACGATCTCGAGCACGACGGCGGGCAGCCGCAGCGCCGGCGCGAGCTGGACGATCAGCGGCGCCAGCAGGGCGATGACCGCGACCGCGAGCACGGTCTCGAAGGAGAGCTCGGCCGCAAGGATCACCATGCAGTCAGGACTCACCCTCCTCGACGGTGATGCCAACTTCCTGGCCGTACGACAGCTCGAGGTTGTTGCCGTCGGGATCGGTGATGAACGCCCAGAAGCCGACCGGTGGCCCGGAGTCGAACGGCCCCCGGACGATGCGGCCCTCTCGCCGCGCCAGCTCGGCGCGCCGGTCCACCTCCTCGGGGCTGTCACAGCCGATCCCGAGGTGAGAGAACCCGGTGAGCACGCCGCTCGGGCGGTCCTGCTCGATGAGCACGATCACGAACGGTCGGGTGCGGTCGCTCACCCACACCACCTGCTCGCCGGTCTCGTCGTCACGACGGCGATGCACGACTGCCATGTCGGCGAAGCGCCGGTAGAAGTCGAGGCTGGCCTCGACGTCGCTGACGGGAAGGGCCACGTGTGTCAGCCCGCGGTCGATGCGCATCGTGAGCAGCAGCGTACGAGGGGCGCAGCCCGCTCGCATGAAAGCACCGAGTTCTCAGAACCCCGCTGTACACTCGCTCTCCCCATGACCCCGGTCACGACGTCCGTCGAGGAGCTCGACGACAACACGGTCCGCCTCCACGTCTCGATTCCGGCGGCGGAGTTCGAGCGGGCGATCGACGCCGCGTTCCGCAAGCTGGCGAGCGAAGTCAAGATCCCGGGCTTTCGACCGGGTAAAGCGCCCCGCAAGCTCCTCGAAGCCCGCCTCGGAGCCGACGTCGCCCGTGACCAGGCGTTGCGTGATTCCCTCCCCGGTTATTACACGCAGGCGGTCGAGTCCGAGGCGCTCGACACGATCGCCGCGCCCGAGATCGACATCACCGCCGGCGAGGACAGCGGCGACGTCGAGTTCGACGCGATCGTCCAGATACGTCCGGTCGTCGAGCTCTCAGACTACGAAGGCGTCCGCGTCGAGATCCCGGCGCCTGCGGTCACCGACGAAGCGGTCGACGCCCAGGTCGACGCGCTCCGCGACCGGTTCGCGGATCTCGAGGAGTCCGCCCGCCCGCTCGCCGAAGGTGACTACGCCCAGATCGACATCAAGGGGTACGTCCACGACGAGGCCGTCGACGCGCTCACGGCCACGGACTATCTCTACGAAGTCGGTTCCGGTCTGCTCGTCCCGAAGCTCGACGAGGAGCTGACCGGGAAGCGGCCGGGCGACATCTTGAAGTTCAACGACATGCTGCCCGAACGCTTCGGGGACCGGGCCGGCGAAGAAGTCGCCTTCCAGGTACTCGTCAAGGAAGCCAAGCGAAAGGTCCTTCCCGACGCGAACGACGAGTGGGCGTCGGAGGCGAGCGAATTCGAGACCGTCGCCGAGTTGCGCGCCGACATCCGGCGCCGGCTCGAGCTCGTCGGCAGAGTGCAGGCACAGATGGCAGCGCGCGACAAGGTGCTCGACGCCGTCGCCGACCTCGTGACGATCGATCTGCCGGACGCCCTGGTGCAGCGGGAGATGGAACAGCGGCTCCACGACATGGCGCACCGGCTCGAAGGGCAAGGCGTGACCCTGCAGCAGTACCTGGCCGCGACCGGTATGGAGGAGCAGGACTTCGTGCAACAAGTGCGCGCGTCGGCGGAGCGTGGCGTGCGCGCCGACCTCGCGCTGCGTGCGGTCGCGGCACAAGAAGGCATCGAGGCGTCCGACCAGGAGCTCGACGAAGAGGTCGAGCGCATTGCCGAGCGCCTCGAGGAGAAGCGGGCCAAGGTGCGCCGCGATCTTGAACGCAGGGGCATCCTGGAGGCGGTACGCTCGGACATCGCTAGAGGGAAAGCTCTTCGGTTCCTCGTCGACCACGCCGACGTCGTCGACGAGGCGGGGAACACCCTCGACTTGAAGGTTCCGGAGGGGGAGCCGTCGCCAACCGAGCAAGAGACTGACCAGGCTGAACAGACTGGAGAGAACGACCAGACTGACGAGGCTGAGCAGGCGTCAGGCGGCGACGCCGGGAGCGGACCATCGAAGGAGCGAGTAGAGGAGCCCCAGGCGTGAGCAGCACCGAACCAATCCGCAACTATCTCGTCCCCACCGTCATCGAGCAGACGAACCGCGGCGAGCGCGCGTTCGACATCTACTCACGGCTCCTGAAGGAACGCATCATCTTCCTCGGGACGCCTATCGACGACATCGTGTCGAACCTGATGATCGCCCAGCTCCTGCACCTCGAGAGCGAGGATCCCGACAAGGACATCTCGATCTACATCAACTCGCCCGGTGGTGAGATCACCGCGCTGTTCGCGATCTACGACACAATGCAGTACATCAAGCCCGACGTGCAGACGATCTGCGTGGGGCAGGCCGCCTCGGCGGCCGCGGTGCTGCTCGCGGCGGGCGCCAAGGGCAAGCGCTTCGCCCTTCCACACGCCCGGATCCTGATCCACCAGCCCCACGGCGGCGCGTCCGGCCAGGCGGTCGACATCGAGATCCAGGCCAAGGAGATCATCCGGATGCGCGAGCTCCTCGACGAGATCATGGCTCACCACACCGGCCAGCCGGTCGAGAAGGTCGCGCACGACACCGACCGAGACTTCATCATGAGCGCGGTCGAGGCGCAGGACTACGGTCTCGTCGACGAAGTGATCAGCAACCGTGAGCTCGCCTCGGTGGCTGCCGCCGCCGGTGTGAGCTAGGACGTCGCCGGAGAAGGCGGGGGGAGCAAGGAGACGTCGTGGCCAAGTTCGGTGACGGTGGCGACCTGCTGAAGTGCTCGTTCTGCGGGAAGAGCCAGAAGCAGGTCAAGAAGCTCATTGCCGGGCCCGGCGTCTACATCTGCGACGAGTGCATCGATCTCTGCAACGAGATCATCGAGGAAGAGCTCTCGCAGAGCACCGAGGTCAAGTTCGACGACCTTCCCAAGCCGCGCGAGATCTACGAGTACCTCAACGACTACGTCATCGGGCAGGAGCTGGCCAAGAAGATCCTGTCGGTGGCGGTCTACAACCACTACAAGCGCGTCCAAGCCGGCGCGTACGGGGATCCTGAAGTCGAGCTGCAGAAGAGCAACATCCTGCTCATCGGCCCGACCGGTTGTGGCAAGACTCTGCTCGCCCAGACGCTCGCCCGCCTGCTCAAGGTCCCGTTCGCGATCGCCGACGCCACCGCGTTGACGGAGGCGGGCTACGTCGGCGAGGACGTCGAGAACATCCTCCTGAAACTCATTCAGGCCGCCGACTACGACGTGAAGAAGGCCGAGACGGGCATCATCTACATCGACGAGATCGACAAGATCGCACGCAAAGCCGAGAACCCGTCGATCACGCGCGACGTCTCGGGTGAGGGTGTCCAGCAGGCGCTGCTGAAGATCCTCGAGGGGACCACGGCGTCCGTGCCGCCGCAGGGCGGACGTAAGCATCCGCACCAGGAATTCATCCAGATCGACACGACGAACATCCTGTTCATCTGCGGTGGCGCGTTCGCGGGGATCGACAAGATCATCGAAAGCAGGGTCGGGAACCACGGCGTCGGCTTCGGCGCCGACATCCGCAAGGCCGAGGAGAAGGATCTCGGCACGATCCTCGCCACCGTCCTGCCCGAGGACCTGCTGAAGTTCGGGCTGATCCCGGAGTTCGTGGGCCGGCTGCCCGTGATCGGCGCCGTGCACAGTCTCGACAAGGACGCGCTGATCCGCATCCTCGTCGAGCCGAAGAACGCCCTGTTGAAGCAGTACCAGAAGTTCTTCCAGTTCGACGACGTCGACCTCGTCTTCACCGACGACGCGCTCGAATCCGTCGGCGACGAGGCGCTGAAGCGCGGCACGGGTGCCCGGGGCCTGCGAGCGATCCTCGAGGAGGTGCTGCTCGAGGTGATGTACGACCTCCCGAGCCGGTCCGACATCGCCCAGTGCGTGATCGACCGGTCAGTCGTGCTCGAGCGCGTCACCCCGACGCTCGTCACGGCCGGCCCGAGCCCCACCCAGCGTCGCACCGCGTGATGCGTTTCTGAACTTAGCCAGGCGGAGTCCAGAAACGCATCGACGGGCATCTCCATAAACTGCGGGCATGACGCGCGTCCCGGAGAAGCCGAGTCTCGACGGCATCGAGGCGCGCTGGAGCGAGCGGTGGGAGGCTGAGGGGACGCACCGCTTCGATCGCTCGAAGGCGCGGGAGGAGATCTACTCGGTCGACACGCCGCCCCCGACGGTGAGCGGCTCGCTGCACGTGGGCAACGCCTTCGGGTACGCGCAGACCGACTCGATCGTTCGGTACCGGAGGATGCGCGGCGACGAGGTCTTCTACCCGATGGGCTGGGACGACAACGGCCTCGCCACCGAGCGGCGCGTCCAGAACTACTACGGCGTGCGCTGCGACCCATCGTTGCCGTACGACCCCGACTTCACGCCGCCGGAGAAGCCGCCAAAGCAGCCCATCCCCGTGTCCCGGCCCAACTTCGTCGAACTGTGCGAGCGGCTGACCGAGATCGACGAGCAGGTGTTCGAGGAGGTGTGGCGACGGCTCGGCCTGGCAGTCGACTGGTCTTTGATCTACACGACGATCGGCGAAGGCGCCCTGCGCGTGTCCCAGCGGGCGTTCCTGCGGAACCTGGCCCGCGGCGAGGCCTACCAGGCCGAGGCGCCCACGCTGTGGGACGTCGACGATCGCACTGCGGTCGCCCAGGCCGAGCTCGAGGACCGCGAGCAGGCGGGCGCGAGTTACCGGCTGGGTTTCGGGGGCGTCGACGGCGAGCCCGACATCGTGATCGAGACGACGAGGCCCGAGCTCGTCCCCGCCTGCGTCGCGCTGGTCGCGCATCCGGAGGACGCGCGGTTTCGCGACCGCTTCGGAGGCGAGGCCACGACGCCGCTGTTCGGGGTGCGCGTCCCGATCGTTGCCCACCACCTCGCCGACCCCGAGAAGGGGACCGGCATCGCCATGATCTGCACGTTCGGTGACGTCACGGACGTGGTGTGGTGGCGGGAGCTCCGACTTCCGACGCGGAGCGTGATGGGGCGCGACGGACGCCTTGTGGCGGAGCCCCCGGAATGGGACGCGACCGATCCGCAGGCCGCCGCTCGGTACGCGGAGCTGGCCGGGAAGACCGTCAAGCAGGCGCGGGAACGGATCGTCGAGATGCTGCGGGAGACGGGAGCGCTCGACGGCGAGCCGACGACGATCACGCATCCGGTGAAGTTCTACGAGCGGGGCTCCCGTCCGCTCGAGATCGTGACGACCCGGCAGTGGTACATCCGTAACGGCGCGTACGACCCTGAACTGCGCGCCGCCCTTCTCGAGCGTGGACGCCAGCTCCGCTGGCGTCCTCCGCACATGCGCGCCCGCTACGAGAGCTGGGTGCAGGGGCTGAACAGCGACTGGCTGATCAGCCGGCAGCGGTTCTTCGGCGTCCCGTTCCCGATCTGGTACCGCGTCGGCGACGACGGCGAGATTCACTACGAGCACCCACTCCTGGCACGCGAAGAGGATCTCCCGGTGGACCCGTCGAACGACGTGCCCACCGGCTACCGGGAGGACCAGCGGGGCAAGCCCGGCGGCTTCGTCGGCGACCCCGACGTGATGGACACGTGGGCCACCTCGTCGCTCACACCGCAGATTGCGACGCACTGGGAGGATGACCCCGACCTCTTCGCCCGGACGTTCCCGATGAACCTACGGCCCCAGGGCGGGGAGATCATCCGCACGTGGCTGTTCTCGACGCTCTTGCGCTCGCATTTCGAGCATCGGGCACTGCCCTGGCGCGACGCCAAGATCAACGGCTGGGTCCTCGACCCCGACCGCAAGAAGATGTCGAAGTCGAAGGGCAACGTCGTCACGCCGATCGAGTACTTCGAGCAGTTCAGCTCCGATGCGTTCCGTTACTGGGCACAGCGGGGACGACCCGGCGTCGACACTGCGTTCGACGAAGGCCAGATGAAGATCGGCCGCCGGCTCGCGATCAAGATCCTCAACGCGTCGAAGTTCGCGCTGGGTGTCATCGGCGATGGCGCGGGCGAAGTGACGGAGCCGCTCGACCGCTCGCTGCTACATCACCTGCGCGGTCTCATCGTGGACGCTTCGAGCGCCTTCGAGGGTTATGACTATTCGCGTGCGCTCGACGCCACCGAGCGATTCTTCTGGGACTTCTGCGACAACTATCTCGAGCTCGTGAAGCAGCGGGCCTACGGCGCCGCCGGGGAGCAGGGCGCGGTGTCGGCGCGCCGGACGCTCGAGCTTGCGCTGTCGACTCTGCTGCGTCTCTTTGCACCGCACCTCCCGTTCGTCACCGAGGAGGTGTGGTCGTGGTGGCAGGAGGGCTCCATCCACCTTGCGCGCTGGCCCGACGCGAAAGAGCTCGGGACGGCTGCAGAGGGGAGCGGAGCCGAGCCGACCGTGTACGAGGTCGCGGCCGCTGTGCTCGGCGAGATCCGCAAGGCGAAGTCGTCGCAGCAGAAGTCGATGCGCGCCGAGGTCGAGCGGGCCGTCGTGCGTGACGCGAGTGAGCGCCTTCGTGCGCTCGAAGCCGCGCTCGATGACGTGCGCCAGGCTGGTCGTGTGCGCGAGGTCGGCGTGGTCGATGCCGAGGACTTCGCGGTCGACGTCGAGCTCGCCGAATCGGACGCGGCCTGAGTTGGACGTCGAGCAAGCCTGGGCGTGGCTCGACGCCCACGTGAACCTCGAGTCGACCGGCCTTCCACCGGGCGCGGACCGGCGCGCCAGCGCGCCGACCTTGAAGCGCATCGAAGAGCTGCTCCGCCTCCTCGGTTCGCCCGAGGAGTCGTACCCCGTGATCCACCTGACGGGCACGAACGGCAAGACGTCGGTGGCGCGGATGACGTCCGCGCTGCTGGAAGCCTCCGGACTGTCGGTCGGCTCGTACACGAGCCCGCACCTGGAGGACGTGAACGAGCGCATCGCCTGGAACGGCGAGGCCGTCGACGACGAGACCCTTGCCCGTCTGCTGACCCGCATCGCGGACGTGGAGCCACACCTGCCCGACCCGCCGAGCTACTTCGAGATACTCACCGCCGCCGCTTTCACGTGGTTCTCTGACATCGCGGTCGACGCGGCCGTCGTCGAAGTGGGCGTGGGTGGGACCTGGGACGCGACCAACGTCGTCGACGGACGCGTGGCGGTCGTCACGAACGTGAGCGTCGACCACGTCGAGTACCTCGGTCCCACCCGCGAGCAGATCGCGGCCGAGAAGGCCGGCATCGTGAAGCACGGCTCGACCCTCGTGTTGGGGGAGACGGATGCCGCGCTCATCGGCACTTTCCGTGACCGGGGCGCGAGCACGGTCGAAGCGCGTGGCGACGACTTCGGCGTGGCCGGCAATCGTCCGGCCCACAGAGGGCGCCTCGTCGACCTGTTCACACCGGACGCCCGATACGACAACGTCTACCTGCCGCTCCATGGCGCGCATCAGGCCGACAACGCAGCCGCCGCGCTTGCCGCCGCCGAAGCGTTCCTGGGGCGGCCGCTGTCCGAGCAGGTCGTGACGGACGCCTTCGCGACCGTGGAGTCGCCCGGACGCCTCGAGGTCGTGCAGCACCAGCCGCTCGTCCTGCTGGACGGCGCCCACAACGTCGCCGGCGCCCGGGCGTTGTGCGCCGCGCTTGTCGAGGAGTTCCCGAGCTCACCGCGCACGCTCCTCGTGGGCTTGCTGCGCGAGAAGGAGCCGCACGAGATGCTCGCCGCGCTCGAGGTGCAGCGGGTGGCGCGGCTGGTCTGCTGCCGGCCGCCGAGCCCACGAGCCCTTGATCCGGCGGAGGTCGCCGCCGCCGCCGTCGACCTCGGGGTCAGTCCCGCCCGCGTCCAGACCGTGGACAGCGTGGATGGCGCGGTCGCTTCTGCGCTCGAGGTCACGGGCGCCGATCAGCAGATCATCGTGACGGGCTCCCTGTACACGGTCGGTGCCGCGCGCCACGCCCTCCTGCACCCGGCGGGAGGCAACGGTTGATATCGTCGCCCGCCGATGTCAGAAGCAATGTCTGAGCGGACGCTGTTCCTGTGCAAGCCCGACGCCGTCGAGCGCGGCTTGGTAGGGGAGATCATCGCCCGCCTCGAGCGGAAGGGCCTCACGATCGTCGCCATGGACCAGCGGCGTATCGACGCCGAGTTCGCAAAGCGCCACTACGCCGAGCACGAGGGCAAGCCGTTCTTCGACGACCTCGTCGCGTTCATCACACGCGGCCAACTCGTCGCGATGGTGGTCGAGGGTGGGCCGGACACGTGGAAAGTCGTGCGCGCCATGATGGGCGCGACGGATCCGCGTGAAGCCGCGCCGGGCACGATTCGCGGCGACCTTGCGCTCGAAACCACCGAAAACCTCGTGCACGGGTCGGACGGACCCGAGACCGCCGAACGCGAGATCGCGCTCTTCTTTCCCGATCTCGAATGACACGGCGCGCGGGGTGCGGGCCGGTAGCCTGACCCCCATCAGCGCCGACGCACCCCTCTCCCGGGCCCCGATCAGGCCCTATTTCCGGTGACCCGCTCGCCCTGGTTGTCCTCTGTCGTCGGGAACGACATGGCGGTCGACCTGGGCACCGCCAACACGGTCGTCTATGTGCGGGGCCATGGCATCGTCCTCAGCGAGCCCTCCGTCGTGGCCGTCAACACGAAGGACGACCGTCCCCTTGCAGTCGGCAAGGAGGCGAAGCGGATGGTCGGGCGGACGCCCGCGAACATCCGGGCCATCCGGCCCCTGAAGGACGGCGTGATCGCCGACTTCGACATCTGCGAGAAGATGCTCCGCTACTTCATCCAGCGCGTGCACCAGCGCCGCTGGGCGAAGCCGCGGATGGTCATCTGCGTCCCCTCTGGGATCACCGGCGTCGAGCAGCGCGCCGTGCAGGACGCGGCCGAGTACGCGGGGGCGCGCAAGCCGGCCTACATCATCGAGGAGGCCATGGCGGCCGCCATCGGCGCCGGCCTGCCCATCCACGAGCCGAGCGGCAACATGGTCGTCGACATCGGCGGCGGCACGACCGAGGTCGCCGTGATCTCCCTCGGCGGCGTCGTGGCGAGCGAGGCGATTCGCGTCGCGGGTGACGAGATCGACGAAGCGCTCATCGACTTCTGCCGCAAGGAATACTCGTTGGCCTTGGGCGAGCGCACCGCCGAGGAGGTCAAGCAGCAGCTCGCCAGCGCCTGGCCCCTGAAGGAAGAGCTCTACGCGGAGATCCGGGGGCGCGACCTCGTCACCGGACTTCCGAAGACGATCGTCGTGTCGACCAGCGAGCTGCGCGAAGCGATCGACGAGCCCGTCCAGGCGATTTGCGACGCCATCAAGTACACGCTCGACCGGACGCCGCCCGAGCTGGCCGCCGACATGATGGAAAAGGGCATCGTCGTCACCGGCGGAGGCTCGCTGCTGCACGGCCTCGACGCCCGGATCGCGGCCGAGACGGGCATGCCAGTTCGTAGGGCGAAGAACCCACTGTTCACCGTCGTGCTCGGCTCCGGCCAGTGCCTCGAAGAGTTCGACGCGCTCAAGTCCGTGCTGCTTGCATCACACCACCACTGAATTGTCGGCGGGTACGCGCCTCGGCCCGGCGCTGCGCCGGTTGAACACCAGAGCAGAACCTCAGCGACGAATCGAACGAACAGCGATCGTCTACCAGCGTGGAAACCGACGCCGGACGATCCTCTTGCTCGTCGTGATCACGGCGGTCGCGCTCATCACCCTCGATGTCCGCGAGTCCGGCCCGCTCTCCGAAGTGCGGGGGGTAGCCCGGGACGCCATGACCCCTGTGGCGGATGCCGCCGACGCAGTCTTCTCGCCCGTGGGCGACTGGATCGACGGCGTCACGCGTTCCACCGCGTTGAAGGAGGAGAACGCACGTCTCCGGCGGCAGCTGGAAGAAGCGCGCGGGCAAGGCGCGACGGCGCGCGCGGCAACTGAGGAGAACAAACAGCTGAAGAAACTGCTCGATCTGCCGTACGTCGAGGGCAACGACGCCATTGCGGCGCAGGTGGTCGAGGCGGCGCCGAGCAACTTCGAGTTCACCGTGCAGATCGGGAAAGGATCGAGTGACGGTATCGGCGTCGACATGCCGGTGGTGACGGGCGCCGGACTGGTCGGTCGTGTCATCGAGCCCGTGTCGCGCGACCGTGCAACCGTGCTCCTCCTCCGCGATCCGCAGTCTGGTGTGGGCGTGAGGATTGAGAAGAGCCAGACGTCGGGTGTCGTGAAGGGTCGCGCTGACGGCGGCACGCTCCGGCTCGAGTTTGTCGACCCCAACGCGTCGGTCAGCGAGGGAGAGCTCGTCTCCACGTCGGGGCAGAACAGCCGGTTCCCCGCCGCGATCCCGGTCGGGACGGTCAGCAAGGTCACCAAGACGCAGGGGGACCTCCAGCAGGACATCCTCGTGAAGCCCTTCGCCGACTTCTCCCGCCTCGATTACGTGAAGGTTTTGCGAGTACGAGCCGGATGACGAAGAAGTGACGAGACGAGTGACGGTGCTGTTATGACGTGGTCTCAGCGCCTGAAGCTCGCGATCGTGATCGTGGTGGGCGTCATTCTCCAGACGACGCTGTTCTCGACCGGGCTACGCGTCTTCGGCGTCACGCCCGACGTCGCGTTGGTGCTCACCGCGGCGGTCGCGTACTACCAAGGCCCCGAGCGAGGCGCGACCTTCGGATTCTTCGCCGGCCTGGTGATCGACTTGTTCCTCAATACCCCGTTCGGCCTGTCGGCGCTTTCGTTCGCGCTCGTCGGCTACGGGATCGGCGTGGTGCAAAGCGGTTTGGTGCGCGCCTCCCGCTGGGTCCCGCCAATCATGGGAGTGCTCGGTGGTCTCGCCGGTGGCGCGTTGTTCGTGTGCATCGGCGCGCTCGCGGGCCGGGAGGAGCTGCTCGCGCTTCGGAGCATGAAGGTCGTGATCATCGCAGGCGTCTACGACGGGTTCCTCGCCCTGGTGGCGTTCCCGGTCGCGCGGTGGGCGACCCGTGGTCCGAGCCGCGAGGCCCGCGGCCGGCTCGGCCGCGGATGGGTGGCGAGGTGACCGAACGCAGCCGGGCGCGGCTCACCGTCATCGGAGTCGTGGTCATGTTCCTCTTCAGTGCGCTCTTTGCGCGGCTGTGGTTCCTGCAGCTCGGCTCCGGAGGCAACTCGACCGCCGCCGCAACGAGCAACCGCGTGCGCGTGGTCTACGAGCCCGCCCTGCGCGGCCGCATCCTCGACCGCAACGGCAAGCCGATCGTCGACAACCAGCCCGTCGACGTCGTCACCTTCGACCGCATTAAGCCGCTTCCGGCCGGCCGTCGCAAGCTCGTGATCGAACGTCTGGCACAGCAGCTCGGTGTTTCTGTCAAAGAGATCGAGACGCGGATCGAAGACCCCCGCGCGTCGCCGATCGCGCCAGTCCGGATCGCAGCCGGTATCACCCCCGAGGTTCGAACGTACCTCGAGGAGCACCCGCGAGATTTTCCGCGCGTGAATGTGGTCCGGACCGCCTTACGTGCGTACCCGAACGGCCTTCTCGCCACGAACCTGGTCGGGTACGTGGGTGAGATCAACGGCGACGAGCTCGCGGAGCACGCCAAGGACGGCTACCTCCAAGGCGATCTCATCGGCAAGGACGGCGTCGAGAAGATGTTCGAGGGGGTGCTCCGGGGAACTCCGCGCCAGCTGAGGGTCGAGGTGGACAGTCGAGGCCGAGTCGTGCGCACGGTCGAGGCTCGCAAGCCCGTCCCCGGGAAGGACGTGCAACTCACGCTCGACATCGATGCGCAGCGGGTCGCAGAGCAGTCGCTGGCCGAGGGCATCGAGGGCGCCCGCAGGACCCGCGACGTGAGTGAAGAGCAACGCTTCCAGACGTATCGAGCCGGTGCCGGAGCGGTCGTCGTGCTCGATCCGAACGACGGCTCGGTCGTCGCGATGGCATCGAACCCCACGTACGACCCGAGCAAGTTCGCAGCCGGTATCACGCCCGAGCAGTTCCAGATGCTCAACAACCCGTCCAGCAACTTCCCGCTCGTCAACCGGGCACTCTCGGGCCTGTACGCGCCGGGCTCGACGTTCAAGCTCTTCACCGCGATCGCCGCCTTGGAGACGGGTCAGCTCGACCCGAATGCCGGTTTCCTCGACCAGGGGTATTTCGACATCGGCGACCAGCGTCGATTCAACGCCGGGAAGACCGCGCACGGCACGGTCAACCTGCAGGCCGCGCTCACGGTCTCGAGCGACGCGTACTTCTACCGGATCGGGCGCGACATGTGGCAGCTCTACAACGAGTGGAGGCGAGCGAAGAGCGCCGGGCAGACCCCGAGTGACGACGTCATCAAGAAGGGTTACGCGATCCAGTACACGGCGGAGGCGTACGGCTTCGGCAAAGCCACGGGTGTCGGGCTCGGGGCTGAGCCCGAGGGGCGCGTGCCCGACCAGCAGTGGAAGGAGCGGTTCAACGCCAACGAGCCCGACCCGAAGAAGAAGCGTGAGGGCTCGTTGTGGTTGCCCGGTGACAGCGTGAACCTCGCGGTCGGGCAGGGCGACCTGCTCGTCACTCCGCTCCAGCTCGCCACGGGGTACGCGACCTTCGCCAACGGGGGAATGCTCTTCACGCCGCGCGTCGCAAAGGCGTTGCTCGAGCCGGGCACCGGTCTCGATCAGCCGCAGCCCGTCTTCCGGGAGCTCCCGCCCCAGCCCGTCCGCAAGACCGACCTCACGCCGGAGACCCGCGCCACGATCATGGGGGCCTTGATGGGCGTGACCGGCGCCCCGAACGGCACGGCGCGGGGCGCGTTCGGCGGATACGACTTTGGCGCCGTCGCCGGGAAGACCGGAACCGCGCAGCACACCGACGGGAAGAAGCAGGACGATTCCCTGTTCGTCGGCATCACGCATCCCGACCAGCCGCAGTACGTGGTCCTCTCCGCGGTCGAAGAGGGCGGGTTCGGCGCGTCCGTGGCGGCGCCGATCGCGCGCCGCGTGATCGACGTGCTCGAGGGCCGTCCGAACGTCTCGCCGTTGCAGGTGCAGCCACCGCCGGCGGCGCAGGGGGACTGATGGCGACGGTCCCGGATACCCGCTCGCGCTGGTTGCGACGTTCGCTCGTTCCCGAGGCCGGCTCGCGTCTCGGCGGCACACGCTGG
>DASPXI010000107.1:0-3663 GCA_035637335.1 Acidimicrobiia bacterium | reverse complement strand
CGACGAAGATCCAACCGTCACCGTAGGGCGACTGGTTGATCCGCTCAGGGGCGTCGGCGAGGGTGGTGTTCACCTCGACGACCGTTCCGCTTACCGGCGTGTAGATGTCGGAGACCGACTTCGTCGATTCCACCTCGGCGCAGGCCTCCATCGCCCTCACCGTGCGGCCCACCTCGGGCAGCTCGACATACACGATGTCGCCCAGCGCGTCCTGGGCGTAGTCGGTGATCCCGACCCGAGCCCGGTTGCCCTCGAGCGCAACCCACTCGTGCTCCTTCGTGTACCGAAGACCCTCAGGAAAGTCCATCACCCTCACTCTTCACGACCAAAGGACCGGCAGATCGTAGGCGAGGGCAGGCCGAGCCCGGCCCAACCTCTAACGCAGGACTTGCCGGATCCGCCTTGCGTACTCCTGGGCGAGCTGACGGGCCTTTTGGTCGCTCTCCCTTTCGGCCCAGACGTGCGTCACCGCCTCCTCGGGATCGGGCAGGACTAGTGCCCAACCGTCCGGGTGCAGCACCTTGACCCCGTCCACGAGGACGACGTCGCGCGTACCGGCTCGCTCGACCATCTCGCGCATCACCGCTCCCTTGCGCTCCCACGGCGTCGGCACCGTCTCGTGGGCCATGTGGATGCGCGGGAGTTGCTTCACAACGGACGACAACGTCCGACCCGTCGATGCCAGCAGGTCGAGAAGCTTGACGACGGTCGTCGTGGCGTCGAATGCCGGCAAGAAGTCGGGCCAGATGAAGCCACCGTCCTGCGACGCGGCGAAGTCGATGTCCCCCGTCGATGCCACCTCCATGAGGTTCGGCGCCGACAGCTTTGTCCACGTGATCGTCGCACCTTTGTCGTGCGCGATCTGTTCCGCGACACGACTGACCGCCACCGGGAGTGCCACCCTCGCGCCGGCCTTGGCTTCGGTCACGAGGGTCAGCAGCGTGAGCAGCGCCTGATCGTCGGTGAGCGCTTGGCCTTCATCGTCGATCAATGTCGCCGTCTCACCGTCGGGGTCAATAACGACCCCGATGTGACTTCCTGACGCCCGCACGAGCTCGGACAGGCGCGCCACCCGCGCCGCGCGTTCTTCGAGCGCCGCGGTCGCCGACGCCGTGCTCGCGTACGGGTTGACTGCAAGGACATCTGCGCCCGTCTTCGCCAGCACGCTCGGCATGACGATGGACGCTGCCCCGAACGAGTAGTCGAGCACGACCTTGAACCCGTGCCCGACGAGCGCCTCGGCATCGACAGTGTCCATCAGCGCCGACGTGTAGAACTCGAGCGACCGTGGCGGATACTCGATGTCTCCGATGTCGGCAGCAAACGCCCGCCGGTAGTCCTCGCGGTACAGGAGCCGCTCGATCCGGCGCTGCATCGACTCGTCGATGTCGCGGCCGTCAGCGTCGAAGAACCGGATCTCGACCGCGTCCGGATCGCCCGGCGCGAGCCGAACAGTGATGCCGCCACGGGCAGGACCGTTGCGGACCTGAAAGCGGGTAAGAGGCACGGTCGCGAGCTCGACATCCTCGACGTTCACACCGGCGAGATTGACCCCACCGATCATCGCTCGCTTCAGGGCCCGGGCAATTCGGCTGGTGTCGCGGCTCGTGGTGACCGTCGCGCCTTTCTGCAGCGCGGTGCCGTACGCCGTCGCGACTCGAATCGCGACCTCCGGGGTGATGTCGACATTGGCGAGGCCCCGGATGCCCCGCCGACCGAACAAAGTGCGCGCGCCGCGGCTCTCCCAGACGATCGACGAGTTGACCACAGCACCGTTCTCGACGGTCTTGAACGGGTACACCTTCACACCCGGGTTGATGACGGCTTGCTCGCCGACAAAGCATTCGTCGCCGACGATGACGCCCTCCTCGATCCGGGCGTGGCCGCGCAGGTCGGTCGACCGTCCGATCACGCAGCCGCGCAAGCGAGCGCTTGGTCCGACGTAGACGTGGTCGTGGCAGACGGCACGTTCGAGGAACGCTTCGGCCTTCACGACGACGTCGGTGCCGAGCACGGTGTACTCCCGCAGGTGGGCCCCGGCCTCGATGCGGCAGTTGTCCCCGATGACCACGGGCCCGTCGATGCGGGCCGAGGGATCGACGTCGGCGCCTTCACCGAGCCAGATCCCCTCTCCGATCCGGAACCCGTCGATGTCGATCCGCACGCGCTGGTCGAGGCCGTCCTGGTGGGCCCGGAGATAGGCCTCGAGCGTCCCGACGTCCTCCCAGTAACCGTCGACCACGGTGCCGAGCAGCGGCAGCTTCTTGTCGAGCACGGCGGGGAACACGTCACCGGCGAAGTCGACGACCTCATCGGCGGGGATGAAATCGAAGATGCCGGGCTCGAGGACGTAGATGCCGGTGTTGATCGTGTCCGAGAAGACCTCGCCCCAGCTGGGCTTCTCGAGGAAGCGCTCGATCGAGCCATCGGGCCGCGTGATCACGATGCCGAACTCGAGCGGGTTCTCCACGCGTTTGAGCGCGATCGATGCCAGGGCGCCGGCGTCATGGTGCGCCTTCACGATCGCGCCGAGGTCGATGTCGGTGAGCACGTCACCCGAGATCACGAGGAACGTGTCGTCGAGCTCCTGGGAGGCGTTGCGCACGGAGCCCGCGGTGCCGAGCGGCGTCTCCTCGGTGGCGTAGCGCATCCGGATCCCGAAGTCCGAGCCGTCGCCGAAGTAGTCGCGGATCTGATTGGCGAGGAACGCGACGGTGACGACGACGTCGTCGAAGCCGTGCTGCGCCAGCAGCCGCACGATGTGCTCCATCATCGGCCGGTTCACCAGCGGCATCATCGGCTTGGGCTGGTTGCTGGTGAGCGGGCGCAATCTCGTGCCCTCACCGCCGGCGAGGATCACTGCTTTCACGCCGCGATCCTCTCGTGCCGACCGGCGCGCCCGTCCCGCAGCGCGGCCCGGGCCTGCGGGATGTAGGTGAGGGCGGCGTAGTAGCTGAGCGCCAGGCCGCCGATCGTGAACGCCCAGGTGGCGGCCAGGAGGAGCACCCGGGGTGCTCCCGATGTCGCGTCGGCGAGCAGGAAGCCGGGCAGGGCGAACATCAGGGCCAGTGTTCCCGCCTTCCCGGCCCACTGCACTTCCATCCGGCGGGCGCCGACTGCAGCCAGGGCGAGCACAGCCACCGAGATGACCACCTCGCGGGCGAGGACGACGACGCCGACCCACAAAGGCAGGCTGCCGTCCACGAGAAGCGCGACACCTGCGAACACGAGCAGGACGCGGTCGGCGGTCGGGTCGAGGACCTTGCCCACCTCGCTCCCCTGATGGAAATGCCGGGCGATCCAACCGTCGATCCAATCGGTCGCGCCCAGCACGGCGAGGAGCACCGCCGCCGCGACCCTGGCCTCACGGGCCAGCAGCAGCCAAAGGAACAGCGGCACGCACGCGAGCCGGCCGACCGAGATGAGGTTCGGCAACGTGAGGATGCCGTGGTCGGCGGCTTCCGTGCTCGCCGTCGCGGTGCTCACAGCAAGCCAGCGTACGCGCCGCCGTCGACGGGGATCGCGGAGCCGGTGAGAAAGCTGGCGTGTTCCGAGCAAAGGAACGCAGCGATCGTGCCGAAGTCCTCGGGACGGCCCAACACTCCGGCAGGGATCCCGCGCGCGTCCCCGCCCCCGAGCTGCCGGACGCGATCCGTGTCGTGC
>DASPXI010000106.1:0-14620 GCA_035637335.1 Acidimicrobiia bacterium | reverse complement strand
TGACGTTGCCGCCGATGACGGGGACCTCCAGCGCGGCGCACGACTCGCTGATCCCGTCGACCACCTCGGCGAACTGCCACATGACCTCGGGATGCTCGGGGTTGCCGAAGTTCAGGCAGTTCACGACGGCCAGCGGGCGCGCGCCGGCACAGGCGACGTTGCGCGCCGCTTCCAGCACCGCGAGCGCGCCGCCCATACGGGGATCGAGGCGGCAGAACCGGCCCTTGCCATCCGTGTTGAGCGCGAGCGCGCGGTCGGTGTCCTGCAGCCGCAGCACGGCGGCGTCACCCCCCGGACCGACGACCGTGTTGAGGAACAGCTGGTGGTCGTACTGGCGCCACACCCAGGACTTGTCGGCGATCGTCGGTGTGGCGAGCAACGCGAGCAGCTCGCCCGAAAGGTCGGTGCCCTCGGGGAAGCGCGTCTCGAGTTCGGGCGCCGGGTCCGCCGCCTGCCGGGCGTCCTGCCCCACGGGCCGGGATCGCGGCCGGTCATAACGCGGGCCGTCGCCGAGGCTCTCGACCGGGACGTCGGCAAGCGGCTCGGTGTCCGCGTCGCCGTCGGTGTCGAAGACCCCGTCGTAGACCCGGAACCGACGCGTGGCGGTCACCCGCCCGACGACCGACGCGTCGATCTCCCAACGTGTGCACAGTCCCAGTACCTCGTCGAGACCATCGGGACGCACGATCACGAGCATCCGTTCCTGGCTCTCGGACGTCATCACTTCCACCGGGTTCATGCCCGGCTCCCGCCTTCGCACGCGTGCGATGTCGACGTCCATCCCCGCGCCCGCCTTCGCCGCCGTCTCCGACGCCGCGCACGACAAGCCGGCGGCACCGAGATCCTGCACGCCGACGGCGAGCCCCGCATCGAGCAACGCAAGACACGCCTCGATGAGCTTCTTCTCCTCGAGCGGGTCACCGACCTGCACCGACGGCCGCTTGTCCTCTGCGCCCCCTTCGAAACCTGCGGACGCGAGAACGCTCGCACCGCCGATCCCGTCGCGCCCCGTGGACGAGCCGAGCAGCACAGCGACGTTTCCCTCACCTCGGGCGCGCGCGAGCACGAGCCGGTCGTGCGGCAGCAGTCCCAGGCACAGCACGTTCACGAGAGGGTTCTCGCGGTAGCAGTTGTCGAACGCGACCTCGCCTCCGACGGTGGGAACCCCGACCGCGTTGCCGTAACCGCTGATCCCCGACACGACTCCTTCGAACAGGTAGCGGGTGCGCGCGTCGTCGAGAGGGCCGAACCGCAGCGGGTCCAAGAGCGCGATCGGGCGCGCGCCCATCGAGAACACGTCGCGGATGATGCCGCCGACACCGGTCGCCGCCCCCTGGTACGGCTCGACGGCCGACGGATGGTTGTGGCTCTCGATGCGCACCGCTACCGCGAGGCCGTCGCCCACATCCACGACACCCGCGCCCTCGCCGGGACCGACGAGCACCCACGGGGCCTCCGTCGGGAACCGTCCCAGGTGGACCTTGGATGACTTGTAGGAGCAGTGCTCCGACCACATCACGGCGTACATGGCGAGCTCGAGCTCGTTCGGCTCCCGGCCGAGGAGCTCGACAACCGACGCGAGCTCGTCGTCCGTCATTCCCAGTTGACGGTGGCGCGGCTCCATCAAGCTCAGGGTATCGGCCGCCCGCGAACGCTAAATGGAACCGCAGGAAATTCGGAAATAGGCTGGTCGGGAAATCCTCAAAGCAAGGAGCGTCAATGGCGGCGGCCCGGAGAAAGACCACGATGACCAACGAGCACAAGCGCGCCCTGGCGCAGGGCCGGGCCGAGGGGCGGGCGGTGCGCAACTACCTCGAAGCGCTGGACCAGAACCGGCCCCGACGCGGCCGGCCGCGCACGCCGGCGTCGATAGAGAAGCGCCTCAAGGCGGTCGAGTCCGACCTCGCCGACGCCGCCCCGCTCCAGCGACTGCAGCTCGTCCAGGAGCGCATGGACCTCCAGCGCGAGCTCGACCGGTTCGACGCCGCCGACGACCTCACCACGCTCGAGCGCGACTTCGTCAAAGTCGCCAGGGGGTACGCGCGGCGCAAAGGGATCTCGTACGCGGCGTGGCGCGAGCTGGGCGTCGCACCCGACGTCCTCCGAAAGGCGGGGATCGGTCGCGGGGTTTAGGCGACCGCGGCGCCCTGCGACGCGGTCTCGAGCAGCGAGCGTAGGAGCACGACGCCGTCGGTCGACCCGAGTAACGCGTCGGATGCGCGCTCCGGGTGTGGCATGAGACCGACCACGTTGCGGCCTTTGCTACTGATTCCCGCGATGTCGTCGAGGCTGCCGTTCGGGTTGCGCACGTAGCGCAGGACGACCCGGTCGTCGTCGCGCAGGCGACGCAGCGTCGCCTCGTCACACACGTAGGCGCCCTCGAAGTGGTTGATCGGGAGATGCAGCACGCTTCCCGGCGAGGCGAGCGCGGTGAGCGACGAGCGGTTGGTCTCGACGCGGCACTCGACGGTCTCGCACAGGAACTTCAGCCCCGCGTTCTTCTGCAACGCACCTGGTAGCAGTTCCGCCTCGGTGAGCACCTGGAAGCCGTTGCAGATCCCGGCGACGGGCCCGCCGGCGGCGGCGAAGCGCGCCACCGCGTCCATCACGGGTGAGAACCGGGCGATGGCGCCCGTCCGCAGGTAATCGCCGTGCGCGAACCCGCCCGGCACGACGACGGCGTCGGCCCCGCGGACGTCGGCGTCGGCGTGCCACAGCGTCTCCGGCACCCCGCCGAGCCGCTCGACCGCCGACGCCACGTCGAGCTCGCAGTTCGTGCCCGGGAACACGACGATCCCGACGCGCGCGCTCATGCTCTCCCCCCTGATTTTGGCGTCGTTCGGCCCGGATTATCGGGGTTGTGCGACGCCAAAACGCTCACGCGACCAGCTCCGTGAGCTCGATCGCGTACGCCTCGATGACGGGGTTGGCAAGCAGGCGGTGGCACATCTCGTCGACCTGGGCCCGTGCCGACGCCTCGTCGGACGCATCGACCACCAGGCGGATGCTCTTGCCCACGCGCACCTCGGTCACGTTGTCGTAGCCGAGCGCGGGCAGCGCCCGCTCGATCGTGGCGCCCTGCGGGTCTGCGATCCCGGGGAGGTGCGTGATCTCGACCCGGGCCTCGTACCTCATGTGGTCAATCGTACTGACGGCGCTCGTCTGCGATTGGTTCTGGTTGGTGCCACTCGTCGAAGCTGCGCCCGGTGAGCAGCTCGTACGCCTCGACGTAACGGGCGCGGGTGCCGTCGACAACCTCTGGCGGGAGTCGCGGCGCGGGCGGCGTGTGATCCCAGTCGGTCCCGAGGTAGTAATCGCGCACGTACTGCTTGTCGAAGCTCGGCGGCGACGCGCCGACGCGGTACTCCTCCGCCGGCCAGTAGCGCGACGAGTCGGGAGTGAGGAGCTCGTCGATGACGAGCAGCCGACCGTCGAGAAGCGTGCCGAACTCCAGCTTCGTGTCGGCGAGGATGATCCCCCGCTCCTCGGCTCGCGCCGCGCCGAACCCGTACACGCGCAGCGTGACGTCGCGGATCTGCTCCAGCAGCTCGCCGCCGACGAGCTCAGCCGCCTGGGCGTCGGTGAGGGGCTCGTCGTGACCCGCCTCGGCCTTGGTGGTCGCCGTGAAGATGGGCTCGGGCAGCCGTTCGGCCTGGTGCAGGCCCGCGGGCATCTGCCGCCCGTAGACCGTGCCGCGCTCCTCGTACTCCGACCACGCCGACCCGAAGAGATAGCCGCGTCCGATGCACTCGAGCTTCACCGGCTGGGTGGCCCGCACAAGCATCGCCCGACCGGCGACGTCGGGCCCGGCGGTCTCGGGGAAGTCTGTCGGGTCCGACGAGACGAGATGGTTGGGCGCGAGGTCGGCCGTCTGCTCGAACCAGAACGTCGACAGGGCGGTGAGCACGCGGCCCTTGTCGGGCACGAGGTCGTCGAGGACTACGTCGAACACCGAGATGCGGTCCGACGCCACCATGAGGATTCGGTCGTGGTCGACCTCGTAGAGGTCGCGGATCTTGCCCGTGTAGGCGTGCGGGAGCGCGATGCCGGTCACGCGCTCGGTACGGAATCAGTGTCCAAGGCGTCGACCGCGCGACCCGCGTGGGCGAGCACCCGCTCGAGATCGAAGCAGGCGTCGAGTTGCTGCGCGGGCACCGTCGCTCGCACGTCGGGATCCTCGGCCAGGACGTCGCGGAACCGACGACGCTCCTCCCACGACTGCGTCGCGGCCCGCTGCACGATCCGATACGCGTCGTCACGCGACCGACCCGCCTCCACGAGGGCGAGGAGCACCGATTGACTGAAGACCAAGCCGTACGAGGAGTTCAGGTTTTCGAGCATCCGGTCGGGGTGCACACGGATGCCCGTCACGATGGATCGGAACTGCCGGAGTACGTAGTACGCGAGTTGCGCCGAATCCGGCAGTGCGATGCGCTCGACCGAAGAATGCGAGATGTCTCGCTCGTGCCAGAGCGTGATGTCCTCGAGACCGGGCTGCACGTTGGCGCGCAGCACGCGTGCAAGGCCGCACAGCTGCTCGCACCGCCATGGGTTTCGCTTGTGAGGCATGGCGCTGGAGCCCTTCTGCGTCCCCTCCCGGAACGGCTCCTCGACCTCCCCGACCTCCGTGCGCTGGAGATGGCGAATCTCCGTGGCGAAGCTCTCGACCGCCGCTCCCACCGACGCGCACGCGTACAGGAACTCGGCGTGGCGGTCGCGGGCGATGACCTGCGTGGCGGGGGTCGGAGTGAGACCGAGCCGCTCGCACACGAACGCCTCGACCTCCCGGTCGATGTTCGAGTACGTGCCCACGGCCCCGGACAGCTTCCCGACCGCGACGACGGCGCGGGCCCTGCGCATGCGCCCGCGGTCGCGGCGGAGCTGGAGCGCCCACAGGGCGAGCTTCGACCCGAACGTCGTGGGCTCGGCGTGCACCCCGTGGGTGCGGCCGACCATCGGCGTCTCGCGGAATTCGCGTGCGCGCGCCGCAATCGCCGCCTCGAGGTCGTCCAGTGCCTCGAGGTGCAGATCGGCGGCGCGGACGAGCGTGACCGACAACGCCGTGTCGACGACGTCGCTCGAGGTCAGACCGTGATGCACCCACGCCCCGGCCGGCAAGCCGACCCGCTCCTGGACGACGTCCACGAACGCCGCGACGTCGTGGTCGGTGACCCGCTCGCGCTCCTCGACCGCCGCGACGTCAACCGATGCCCGGCTGCGGATCGCCTCGGCGTCGGCGGCTGGGATCACGCCGAGCTTCGCCCACGCCTCCACGGCGAGAAGCTCGACCTCGAGCCAGGTCGCAAGCCGCGCCTCGTCGGTGAACAGCTCGGCCATCTCGGGCAGGGCGTACCGACGGATCAAGCGGGCTCCTTCCCCATCGAGTCTACGGCCGCCGCCGCGATATCGCGCCGGTACTGGACGCCAGGCCACGAGATGCGCGCCGCCGCTTCGTAGGCGCGGGCACGCGCCTCAGCCAGCGTCGGCGCGAGCGCGGTGACGTCGAACACGCGGCCCCCGGCGGTCATGAGCCGGCCGTCGGCCTGCTTCGTCGCGGCATGGAACACGGTGACACCCGGCAACTGTTCGGCGGCATCGAGGCCGTCGATGAAGTCGCCCTTGCGCGGAGACGCCGGGTAGCCCTCGGTCGCGAGCACGACGGTCACGCAGGCGTCGTCTCGGAACTGCGCGCCCAGTCGGGTGTGGCCGGCGGCGGCGTCGTGGCACAGCTGCCCGAAGTCGGTCGCGAGGCGTGGCAGCACGGCCTGGGCCTCGGGGTCGCCGAAGCGCACGTTGTACTCGAGCACCTTGAGCCCTTCTGGTGTGAGCATGAGCCCGGCGTAGAGCACGCCGTGGTAGCGGATGTCGCGCGCGGCGAGCGCGTGCAGCGTCGGGTCGACGGCGCGCTCCATCACGTCGGCCACTACGTCGGGACCGGCGAGAGGAACAGGTGAGTAGGCGCCCATCCCGCCCGTATTCGGCCCGCGGTCACCGTCGCCGATGCGCTTGAAGTCCTGCGCCGGCGCCAGCGGCAAACCCTCCGTGGTGCCGTTACACACGACGAGCACGGACAGCTCCGGGCCCGTAAGGCCTTCTTCGATCACCACCGTGCGGCCGGCGTCGCCGAATGCGTGTCCCGAAAGGTCCGCGCGCACGGCCTCGCGCGCCTCCTCGAGCGACTCGGTGACGACCACGCCCTTGCCGGCCGCGAGCCCATCGGTCTTCACGACATAGAACCCGGGCAGCCGTTCGAGAAACGCGAGCGCCTCGTCCTCCTGGTCGGCCGTGAAGGCGGCGTGGCGCGCTGTCGGCACCCCCGCCTCCGCCAGCACCGACTTCATCCATGCCTTCGAGCCCTCGAGACGGGCACCGTCGGCACCGGGGCCGAACACGAGCATCCCGTGGGCGCGCACCGCGTCGGCGACCCCGCGCACGAGCGGCTCCTCCGGGCTCACGACGACGAGGTCGGGTCCGACCTCGGCGGCGAGCCGTGCCACCGCGGCAGGGTCGTTGGCGTCGACGGGAACGCACCGCTTGCCCAGCGCCGCGATGCCGGGGTTGCCGGGGGCGGCCACGACGTCCTCGACCGACGCCGAGTTGTCCAGCGCCCAAGCCAGCACATGGGCGCGCCCTTCGGAACCGAGAACGAGGACCTTCACCGGCGAGGCACTAGGCGGCGCGCGGCAGCACGACGGTCTGCTCGCGACCCGGACCGACCGACACGAACGTCACCGGCACCCCGGCCATCTCCCCGATGAACCGCACGTACGCGCGCGCCGCGTCGGGCAGATCCTCGATGCGGCCGGCGCCGTCGACCTCGGAACCCCAGCCGGGCAGCGTCTCGTACACCGCGCGCACTTTGTGCAACACCGATTGGTGGTACGGCACGTGCTCGTAGCGGGTTCCGTCGTCACCTTCGTAGGCGACGCACACCTTGAGCTCGGCGAGCGGCGAGAGCACATCGAGCTTGGTGATCGCGATCTCCGTGCATGTGTTGAGGTGAACCGCGTGGCGGAGCATCACGGCGTCGAGCCAGCCCGGCCGGCGGCGGCGGCCGGTGTTCGTGCCGTACTCACCGCCGCGGTCGACGAGCGCGTCACCGATGTGATCGCCCTCCGGCAGCTCGGTCGGGAACGGCCCGCTGCCCACGCGCGTGACGTACGCCTTGGTGATGCCGACGATCCGGTCGATCGCGCGCGGCCCGACCCCCGATCCGGTGCACGCGCCCCCCGCCACCGGGTTGCTGGACGTGACGAACGGATAGGTGCCGTGGTCAAGGTCGAGGTATGTGGCCTGCGCACCCTCGAAGAGCACGCGCTGGCCGGCGTCGAGCGCTTCGTGGATGAGGTGCACGGTGTCGGTGATGAGCGGCTCGAGGCGCGGCGCCAGCCCGAGGTACCGGTCACAGATCTCGCCGGCGTCGAGCGGGAGCCGGTTATAGACCTTGGCGAGCACACCGTTCTTCTCGCGGAGGACGAGGTCGAGCTTCTGGCGAAAGATCTTCGGGTCGAGGAGGTCCTGCACGCGCAGCCCGACGCGCAGCGCCTTGTCGGCGTACGCGGGGCCGATGCCACGCTTGGTCGTCCCCAGCTTGTTCTTGCCCAGATAGCGCTCGGTGACGCGGTCGAGCTCCTGGTGGTACGGCATGATCAGGTGCGCGTTGCCCGACACACGCAGGCGGCTGGCGTCGATTCCCTTCGCCGCGAGCATGTCGAGCTCCTCGACGAGGACGGCCGGCTCGACGACGACGCCGTTGCCGATGACAGGAGTCACGTAGTCGTACAGGATCCCGCTGGGAACGAGCTGGAGCGCGAACACCTCGCCGTCGACGACGATCGTGTGACCGGCGTTGTGCCCGCCCTGGTAGCGGACGACCAGCTCGCTCTCTTTGGCGAGATAGTCGGTGAACCGGCCCTTGCCCTCGTCACCCCACTGGGTGCCGACGATCACCGTGCCGGGCACGGCAGCCTCACGACGCTCTCACAACGGGTCGCGAACGCGATCACGTTGACGAGATCGTACTAGCAATATCTAGGCCGCCACTCGTTCCTTTCGCCGGCGGGCGACGAGGTAGGCAGCCCGCACAGCGAGCGACCGGCGCATCTCCTCGAGGATCTCGCCAATGAACTCGCGGCGGTACGTCTCGTCGGTCTGCGCGGTGACGGCGAAGTAGAGCCCGGAGAACACCGTCAGGAAGCCGGTTACGCGCAGCAGCTCCTCGGTGATCACCATGTGCCGGCCCCACAGGTTGAGGCTGGCGAGCACGTGCGGTGGGGCGTCCACGAAGCCACGCGCGACCGGCTCGGTCACGACGATGCCGCCGAACACGAGCAGGAAGACGAACACCATGGCCGAAACCAGCACCACCTGCAGGAACTGGCTGTACAGGACGACGAGCGCCACGTTGACCCACTGACGCCGCGTCAGCGGCGGCGGGTCGATCTCCTGGTCAGAGGGAAGCTCGTGTACGAGCTCGGCCGCAGGTGTGCCCTCGACGCGGCTTGCGGCGACTCTCCATTTCTCGGGTTTGGACAATTCGCTGATCTGGTTCCGCAGCCGGATTACCGAAAACCCGACGCCGATGAACACGAAGAGGCCGAGCACGATCCAGTAGTAGGGCCCGTGCAGCGAGCGCGTGATCTGCCACGCCTCGTTCTGCAAGAAGATGAAGGTGATGAACAGGATCAACAGCGGGAGCGCACGCACGAGCAGGCTCACGACCTGCTCGAGCTCCCGGGCGGTCCGGGCCCCGGCCCACCGGGTCATCGGCACGATCCCGAAGCTCGTCCCGAGGTAGATCACCGCGAGCAGGAGTGCGTTGCCGATCGCGGTTGCGAGCGCCGAGCGCCACTGACCGCCGAACAACAGCGGGAGCGCCGGGGGCGCGAGCACGAACACCGCGACCTCGAACAGGCCGATGCGCTCGGGACGGGCGAAGACGGGCCGCCCGCGTATCCGGTTCGCGACCATCCACGCGCCGAGCAGGATGGCGAGCCCCGTGACGACGGCGACGACGTCGAGCCAGATCGGGTAGTCGCGGCTCGGGGCATTCGCGACCTCGAACAGATAGATCAGGACCAGCAGCGGCACCGCCCGCGTCAGCACATCCCGGGTCGGGCTGTAGTCGGCGATGAAGTGCGGGAGGCCCCGCTTCAGGAACCACCGCTCGGTGGCGAGAATCGCCTCGTCGGAGTCGGCCGCCGGCCCGGTCACGACCTCAGTCTCACCTGCGCCGGCGCGCCCGGCGTGGATCGCAGCTATTCGCGCAGGTCTTCGTCCTCGACCGGCGCCGGCTGAGCCTGCTCGAGCGCGTCGGCCTCGGGCGCCTCCGGGTCGTCGGTCACCCGATCGAGCTCGAGCTCGTCGTCCTCGTCTCCGGGAAAAGCGTCGCGTTCCTGGTCGAGCGCGTCCGCTTCCGGCACCTCGCGTTCCACGCCATAGGCCTACCCGGTTTCCGATCTGCCCACAAACCGTGGAACCCGGGAGGAGAGGGCGGTGTAGATCGGACATGAGAAGAGCGACGTGCCTTGCGCTCGCGACGGTGCTGCCTGCGCTGCTTGTCGCAGGCTGCGGCGGCGGCGACAAGGGCGGCGCCGCGCCCAGGCCGACCACGGGCAGCTTCGTCGGCACGGTCGCGGGATCCGACGCCTACGTTGCAATCGTTGCTGGCGGCGAAGGCCACGTGCTGGCCTACGTGACCGACGGCGCCTGGAGCGTCGACTGGGTCGACGGCGTCACGACGGGCCGGACCGCGAGCCTCAGCAACGAGGGTGGGGCAACGCTCGACGCGAAGTTCGGGGGCGGCACCGTGACCGGGTCCTTCAAGCGGCCCCAGAGCGCGGCGCTCCAGTTCACGGCGCGGCGCGGCAAGACCCCCGCCGGCCTCTACCGCGCCACCCAGGACTTCGCCGACGGCCGGTACGTCGGCGGCTGGATCGTGCTCCGCGACGGGAGCCAGCGGGGCACGGTCAGGCGGTACGAGACACCGCTCGTGCCGGGCGAGGTCGACCCGACGACCTTCAGGCCTGGCGATGCGTCGTTCACGGTTCCCGGTGGTGTCCTCAGGCCGGAGCTCGTCGGGCCGTCGGGCAACCTCTCGCTTCCTAACTGACGCGGGCGGGCTCGCCCTTGGTGAAGACGAGCCCGTCGGGCGAGGCGTCGACGACGATCGTGTCGCCGTCGTGGAACTCGCCTTCGAGCAGCTTGAGTGCGATCGGGTCGGCGACCTCACGCTGGAGGACACGCTTCAGCGGCCGGGCCCCGAAGTCGGGGTCGTAGCCGACTCGGGCGAGGTGCGCCCGCGCCTCGTCGGTCAGCTCCAGGCGCAGGTTGCGTTCCGCCAGTCGCGCCTCGAGGCGCTCGAGCTGGAGGCCCACGATCTGCTCGATGTGGCGCTCGTCCAGCCGGTGGAACACCACGATCTCGTCGATGCGGTTCAGGAACTCGGGCTTGAAGTGGGCGCGCATCGCCGCCAGCACCGTGGCCCCGTCGGCACCGCCGCCGAGGTTGCTCGTCATGATGAGCACGGTGTTGGTGAAGTCGACGGTGCGGCCTTGGCCGTCAGTCAAACGGCCGTCGTCCATGATCTGGAGCAGCACGTTGAACACGTCGGGGTGTGCCTTCTCGATCTCGTCGAGCAACACGACCGCGTACGGGCGGCGGCGAACGGCCTCGGTGAGCTGGCCGCCTTCCTCGTAGCCGACATATCCCGGCGGTGCGCCCACCAGGCGCGACACGTTGTGCTTCTCCTGGTACTCGGACATGTCGATGCGCACCATGGCGCGCTCGTCGTCAAAGAGGAAGTCGGCGAGCGTGCGCGCCAGCTCCGTCTTCCCGACACCCGTCGGGCCGAGGAACAGGAACGAGCCGATCGGCTTGTTCGGGTCGGATAGGCCCGCACGAGAGCGCCGGATCGCGTTCGCGACCGCGCTGACCGCGTCGTCCTGACCGATGACCCGCTCGTGCAGCACCTCCTCGAGGCGCACGAGCTTGGCCATCTCGCCTTCCATCAGGCGCGTCACAGGGATGCCGGTCCACTTGGAGACGATCTCGGCGATGTCCTCCTCGTCGACCTCCTCCTTGAGCATCTTCTGCTCGCTCTGGAGCTCGTCGAGCCGAGCCGTCTTCGCTTCGACCTCGGCCTCGAGGTCGCGCATCGTGCCGTAGCGCAGTTGCGCCGCCCGCTCGAGGTCGCCCTCGCGCTCGGCCCGCTCTGCTTCGGTGCGGGCCGCCTCGAGCTGCTCCTTGAGGTCGCGGATCTCGGTGATGGCGCGCTTCTCGTTCTCCCAGTGCGCGAACATCGCCGACCGCTTCTCGTTCAGCTCGGCGAGCTCGGCCTCGATCGCGTCGAGGCGCTGCTTGGAGGCGGCGTCCGTCTCCTTGGCCAGCGCCGCCTTCTCGATCTCGAGCTGGCGAATGCGGCGCTCCACCACGTCGACCTCGAACGGCATCGAGTCGATCTCGATACGCAGGCGCGACGCGGCCTCGTCGACGAGGTCGATGGCCTTGTCGGGCAGCTGGCGACCGGTGACGTAGCGGTTCGACAGCACCGCCGCGGCGACGAGCGCGGCATCCTGGATGCGCACACCGTGGTGGACCTCGTAGCGCTCTTTGAGGCCGCGCAGGATCGCGATCGTGTCCTCGACCGTCGGCTCGCCCACGTACACGGGCTGGAACCGGCGCTCGAGGGCGGCGTCCTTCTCGATGTGCTTGCGGTACTCGTCCAGCGTGGTCGCGCCGATGAGCCGCAGCTCGCCGCGGGCGAGCATCGGCTTGATCATGTTGCCGGCGTCGACCGCGCCCTCGGCGCCGCCGGCCCCCACGATCGTGTGCAGTTCGTCGACGAACGTGATGATCTCGCCCTCGGCGTCCGCGATCTCCTTGAGCACGGCCTTGAACCGCTCCTCGAACTCACCCCGGTACTTGGAGCCGGCGACCATCGAACCGATGTCGAGCGCGACGATGCGCTTGTTGCGCAGCCCTTCCGGCACGTCACCCTCGACGATGCGGCGCGCGAGCCCCTCGACGATGGCGGTCTTGCCGACGCCCGGCTCGCCAATGAGCACCGGGTTGTTCTTCGTGCGCCGGCTCAACACCTGAATGACGCGACGGATCTCCTCGTCGCGTCCGATGACCGGGTCGAGCTTGCCCTTGCGCGCCTCTTCGGTGAGGTCGCGCCCGAACCGCTCGAGGGCCTGGTACTGGTCCTCGGGGTTCTCGCTCGTCACCCGGTGGCTGCCGCGCACGTCCTTGAGGGCGTCGAGCACCGCCTCGCGGGTGACGCCGAGGCTGCGCAGCAGGTCGCCGACGCCGCCGGACACCTCCGCCATCGCGAGCAGCACGTGCTCGGTGGAGAGGTAGTCGTCGTCGAGCTTGCTGCGCTCCTGGTCGGCGGCCTCGAGGATGCGGTAGGCGTCCTGCGACAGCTGAGCCTGCTGGGCGGTCTGCCCGTAGACCTTGGGGAGGGCGTTCAGCGCCTCGTCGACGCGGTCGCGCACGGTCTTGGCCGACACGCCGAGCCGCTCGAGCACCGGGAGCACGACGCCCTCGGGCTGGCTCACCAGCGCAGCCAGCAGGTGCTCGGGGGTCACCTGACTGTGGTTCCGCTCGCGCGCCAGCGCCTGCGCCGCCTGGAACGCCTCGCCGGTCTTGCGGGTGAACCGGTTGGGATCGAGTGGCATGCCGCTACCTCGGATTGGTCAACGTTCTGCCAAAGTTGACAATCTCACTATCAACTTTATTCCGGCGGCGCGTCAAGACTGGCCCGATTCCGGGGGGCGCGTCGACCAAAGCCGCCGGGCAAGGAGGAAGCGGCGAGGAGCCGGTAGTAGCCGCTGAAGCGCGGCTCGACCGGAACCGCAGTCGGGGCCTCGGCACCGCCAGGCGGCACGGGCACCGGCTCCGGCGGCGGCTCGATCTCGACCGAGCCGATCTCGCAGCCGGTTTCCTGCGGCCGTGACACGCCCCGCTGGTCGGTCGTGACCGCGAACCCCGCGAGGTCATCTCCACCACCGCAGTCTGGGATCGGGATGAAGTTGAGCAGCGGGCTGCCCGGCTGCGGCAGGCGGGTCAGGGTCGGCCCGCCGTTGTCCGCCAGCGCACCTAGACGCGGATCACCCGCGATCTCGCGGTCGCCCTGGGCGGTGTTGGTGAACTCGCACGTGTCGTCGTCGGAGAAGTTGAACCCGCTCGAGTTTGCCCCGGAACCTTCGGGGACATCGCAGTTGAACGGCACGTCGTCGCTGCCCAACGGCAAGGCCACCACCGACCCGAACGCGTGGAAGTCTCCGCTGCTGGTGTCGATGTTCGACGGTTCGTCAGTGTCGAGGGCTTGGACGTCATCGGGATCGGGTGCCGCGGGCGGGTCCTCAGGGATGGACGCACCCGCCACGGCGGCCGTGTTGGGACAGTCAACACCGTTGGTGTGAGTGTTCTGCACCACATCGGAGTACACGAGCGTGAGGGTTTCGCCGTCCACGGCGATGGCGCCTTGGTCATCCTCGGTGTTGCCGGTCACGGTCGAGTTCACCATCGTGACGGGGCCATTGCTGTCGGCCGCGCCACCGTCGTCCTCGGCGCAGTTGCCCGACAGCGTCGAGGCCACGACGGTCACACCTTCCGAAGCGTCGAACCCGCCGCCGTCGTCGCTGGCGGAGTTGTTGCTGATCGTGGAATTGCGCACCACCAGCGGACCATCGGACTCGACGCCGCCCCCATCGCTGCTACTCAGGGAGACGTTCTCGGTGATCGTGGAACGCTCGATCGTCAGCGTCGCCGCGCTGTCGTCCACGCGGACGCCGCCGCCGGAGCTGTCTTCGCGTCCGCCGGTGATCGTGACGTCCAGCAGCGTCAGATCGTCCTCGGTGTCGAGCACGCGGCTGTTGGCGACGGTCTGTCGGATCGTGGCCCCGTTGCCCTGGATCGTCACCGCGGCGTCGACGTCGATGTCGCCGTCGCCGGAATCGAGGGTGTACGTCGCGCCGGGCTGGAGGATCACCACGTCGCCGTCGTTGACCTGGTCCTCGAGGATGTCGCGCAGTGAGTCCGTGTTCCCGTCGGGAATCGTCGGGTCCACGGGCCCGAAGTCCGCGGCCCCGGCTGGACCGGCTGCAGCCATAATGCCCATCGCTCCCGCTACCGCGGCTGAGCTCAGCACCGCCAGCACGCGCTTCCGACGCGTCCACCCCGTGGGAAGTCCTCCCGCCCGCTCCACCCGATCGGAGACGGCGGGACCCTAGCAGCGCCTTGGAGGCAATCGCCAGGTTCGCGGCTTTTGGCCTCAGCGGCGGCGCCGGACGTGGACGATCGCGTTGCTGACGGGCACCAGGTCCCGCCGGTACTTGCGATGGACCCGCTCCTCGGCCTCGGCGATCTCCTGGCGGGCCCGCCGGACGAGCTCGCGAAGCCGCTCGATCTCGGCCTCGGCCTCCTCGAGCTCGACTTCGAGCTCGAGGATCCGCTTCACGCCCGCCAGACCGACGCCCTCGTTGGTCAGCTCCTGGATGTGCTGGAGCAGTTCGATGTCGCGGTCGGAGTAGCGGCGGCTGCGGCCCTCGGTTCGCTTCGGCTCGATGAGGCCCTTGCGCTCGTAGATCCGCAGCGTCTGCGGGTGCACGCCCGC
>DASPXI010000105.1:0-37409 GCA_035637335.1 Acidimicrobiia bacterium | reverse complement strand
CGTAACCTCATGCGGTTCGAGGAGGTGTTCCCGGACGCGACAGTCATCGTCCTCGAGCAGAACTACCGCTCGACGCAGCGCATCCTCGACGCCGCCAACGCCGTCATCACGAACAATGCGGCGCGGCGGCCCAAGCACCTGTGGACCGAGCAGGTCGGCGGCGAGCTGATCACGAGCTACCACGCCGAGGACGAGCACGACGAGGCGGCGTACGTCGCGCACGAGATCACCCGGCTCACCGACACGGAGGGGCAGGGCTTCTCCGACCTCGCCGTCTTCTACCGCACGAACGCGCAGAGCCGCGTCATCGAGGAGACGTTGGTGCGCGCCGGCATCCCCTACCGGGTGGTGGGCGGCGTGCGGTTCTACGACCGCCGTGAAGTGAAGGACGCCATGGCGTACCTGCGCGCGCTCGTGAATCCCGACGACGAGGTGAGTTGGCGCCGCATCGTCAACGTGCCGAAGCGCGGCGTCGGCGACACGTCGGTCAACAAGGTGAGCGCATACGCGCAAGAGCACGGCATGACCTTCCGCGACGCGCTGCAGAAGGCGGCGGCCGCCGGCGTGAGCGGGAAGGCGCTCGGTGGCATCGCCGACCTGCTCGACATCCTGGCCGAGGTCGAAGGGGCGGCCGACGCCGGCGTCGCGCCGGTCGTGCAAGCGGTGCTGGAGGACACCGGTTACCTCGCCGAGCTCGAGGCCGAACGTTCGATCGAGTCAGAGGCGCGTCTCGAGAACCTCCAGGAGCTCATCGGCGTGTGCCGCGAGTTCGACGACGCGTTGGCCGACGGCAACGTCACCGGTCTCGCCGGCATCGCCAGCGGCGGCGCTGACGACGAAACCCCGGCCGTCCCGGCCGGGCTCGATCGCGTGCAGGCGTTCCTCGAGGCGGTCTCGCTCGTCACCGACCTCGACGACATCGAGGGCGACAAGCGCGCGGTCACGCTGATGACGCTGCACTCGGCCAAGGGTCTCGAGTTCCCGGTCGTGTTCCTGACTGGCCTCGAGGACGGCGTCTTCCCCCACCTGCGCAGCCTCGGTGACCCCGACGAGCTCGAGGAGGAGCGCCGCCTCTGCTACGTCGGCATCACCCGGGCGCAGGAGCGCCTGTACCTATGTCACGCCTGGAGCCGCACGCTGTTCGGCCGGACCGAGTTCTATCCGCCGAGCCGGTTCCTCTCCGAGATCCCCGAGGAGCTCGTCGAGGTGCTGGGCGAGACCAAGCCGGTCGGCGGTGGTTTCGGCGCGCACCGCGAGGCGGTGGTGTCGGCCGCGCTCGCGAGCAGCCCGCGGGCCGCCCAGACACCAAGCCTGCGCGTCGGCGACGACGTCGACCACGAGACATTCGGCGAAGGAGTGATCGTCGACCTCATCGGGGAAGGTGACAGGGCGGAAGCCGTCGTGCGCTTTCGGGACGTCGGCGAGAAACGGCTGCTGCTGGCGTGGGCACCGCTCCAGAAGCTCGGCTCCTGAGGGGGACCCGGGGGGAGATGAAGGTCCATCTGCTCGAGCTCGAGGGCTGGGTGCTGATACTGCGCGTGCTGCTCGCCGTGGCGCTCGGCGGAGCGCTCGGCATCGAGCGTGAGATCGACGCCCAACCCGCCGGCTTCCGCACCCACATCGTGCTGTGCCTGGGCGCCACCCTGTTCGGCCTGATCTCCGTGCATGCATTTGCGCCGTTCGAGTCCGTCCGCGCCGACTCCAACGTGCAGATCGACGTGACCCGGGTTGCGTCGCAGGTCGTCGTGGGGGTCGGGTTCCTGGGCGGCGGCGCCATCCTCAAGTACGGCGCGTCGATTCGCGGGCTCACGACGGCGGCTTCGATGTGGGTCACGGCCGCCGTGGGGCTCGCGGTCGGTGTCGGCTACTACTGGGCCGCGGTCGCGATCACGTTCGCCACGCTGATCAGCCTGGTCGTGTTCCGCTGGCTCCGGGAGTGGATTCGCCGCAACTTCGCACGGCACAGCGAGACCGTCACCTTCCGGCTTGCCTCGGACGCCGATCCGGGCGATCTCGTGGCCGCGCTCCACGAGGCCCCCGGCGTCAACGTGCGCAACCTTCAGATCGACCGCAGCGGTGACCAGATCGAGGTCAGCGTGGGACTGAAGAGCGAGGTGGGCGTGCGCCTCGACCGGGTCATTGCCGAGCTGGCGACGCGGACCGACGTCGACGAGATGTCCGTCGACGAGCGCTGAATTCAGTTCCCCGGCGCCCCCGCCTCGGCTGCCGCCGGCGGCAGCTCCTTTCGGAGATCGACGAACACGATTCGGCGCTGAGCGCCCCGGTCCTCAACGGACGTGGCGTACCGGCCGATCTGGTCGCTGCGCAGCCGGTTCCCATGACACTCCTCGAAGGCGTCGATCCTTCCTCGCCACCGGATGCGGCAGTTCTCGTCGCCCGGCGTGTGTGTCATGAGCGGCACGACGTTGTCTCCCTCGAGCGCGAACAGGATGCTCTTCCTCCCGCCGAACGGATCGGCGATGTAGAACGGCCCGCCGTCCCGTAGCTGCCGGCGCAGCTCCCGTTCGGGGCCCGCCGCGAACGGCTTGTACGTCTTCGGTGAGTCGGCCTGGCTGGTCGCGAGCAGCAGCACCACCGCGACGACGAGACCGGCGACGACTGCGGCGACGCCGGCGCCGATGAGCAACCTCGTGTCGCTCCGGGCGGGGGGCATGACCCCAGTGAACGTTCCCCGCGGGTCAGAGTCCAGTCGGGCGCACGGGTATCGTGACCGGCGCCATCCATTGGGGGTGCAGCCCATGAAGCGGCGGTACCGCGTCGTCATCGCCAAGCCCGGCCTCGACGGGCACGACCGGGGAGCCAAGGTGATCGCGCGCGCCCTGCGCGATGCCGGGTTCGAGGTCATCTACACGGGGCTGCACCAGACGCCCGAGCAGGTGGCGGAGACTGCTCTGCAGGAGGACGCCGACGCCGTCGGACTGTCCGTGCTGTCGGGCGCGCACAACACGCTGTTCCCGCGCGTGGTGACGTTGCTGCGCGAGAAGGGGATCGGCGACGTGCTGGTGTTCGGAGGCGGGATCATCCCCGACGACGACATCGCCGCACTCGAGCGGGCGGGGGTCGCCGCCGTGTTCACGCCGGGCGCGCCATTGTCGGCGATCGTCGGCTGGCTCGAGGAAGCCCTCGACGCCCGCGAGCCCCAGTTGGCGAGCTGAAATGGAGCGGAGCGACAAGCACTCAGTGGAGCGGAGCGACAAGAAGTAGTGGACCTCCTCGAGTACCAGGGCAAGCAGCTGTTCGCGCAGTACGGCATCCCCGTGTCGCCCGGGCGCGCCGCGTTCACCGTGCAGGAGGCCGTCGAGGCGGCCGACGAGATCGGGTATCCGGTCGTCGTCAAGGCCCAAGTGCACGCGGGTGGCCGCGGCAAGGCGGGCGGCATCAAGCTGGCCGCCGGCCCCGACGAGGTCCGGACCCACGCAGTCAACATCCTGGGCATGGACATCAAGGGGCACACGGTCGAGACGCTCTGGATCGAGAGGGCCAGCGACATCGCCGAGGAGTACTACGCATCGTTCACGCTGGATCGCTCGGCGAAACTCCACCTCGGGATGCTCTCGGCGCGCGGGGGCGTCGACATCGAGCAGGTGGCGGCAGAGGAGCCGGACGCGATCGCGCGCCTCCACGTCGATCCCGTCGACGGCCTCAGCGAGGACGCCGCCCGGGAGTGGGTCGACCGGGCGAAGCTCGACCCGGCCGCCACCGACGGCGCCGTCGAGGTGCTTCTGAAGCTCTACCGCGCGTACGTCGACGGGGACGCCGACCTCGTCGAGATCAACCCATTGATCATGACGACCGACCGTCGTGTGCATGCCCTCGACGCCAAGGTGACGCTCGACGACAATGCCGGCTTCCGCCACGACTGGTCCGAGTACGAGGCCACGCAGCAACGCGACGAGCGCGAGGCGGCCGCGCACGCCAAGGGCCTCCAGTACGTCGGCCTCGACGGGTATGTGGGGATCATCGCCAACGGGGCCGGACTGGCCATGAGCACTGTCGACATCGTGAGTCAGGTCGGCGGAGAGCCGGCGAACTTCCTCGACATCGGCGGCGGCGCCAACGCCGACGTGATGGCGAACGCGCTCGAGGTCATCAACAACGACGGCAGCGTCAAGTCGATCTTCATCAACATCTTCGGCGGCATCACGAAAGGCGACGAGGTCGCCAACGGGATCGTGCAGGCGCTGGGGCGGGTCGAGATCCGGTCTCCGATCGTGATCCGCCTCGACGGCACGAACGCCGACGAGGGGCGCGCCATCCTTGCGGCGCACGAGTCGGACCGGTTCGTCTCGCAGCCGACGATGATCGACGCCGCCCGCAAGGCGGTCGAGCTGGCGGGCGCGCGCTCGTGAGCATCTTCGTCGACGAGACCACGCGCGTCGTGTACCAGGGGCTGACGGGGTCGCAGGGCCGCTTCTACGGATTGCGCAACCGTGATTACGGCACGCAGGTCGTGGCGGGCACGAACCCGAAGAAGGCCGGGACCGACGTCGGCGGCATCCCGGTGTTCGCAACCGTGCAGGACGCGGTGTCCGAGATAGGCGCCAACGCGTCGTGCGTGTTCATCCCCGCCCCCGGCGTGTCCGACGCAGTGCGCGAAGCGGCCGAGGGCGGCGTCGAGATCATCGTGGTGATCACCGAAGGCGTGCCCGCTCACGACGAGGCGTACTTCTACAACCGCCTGAAGCGCGACCACCCGGGTGTGCGTCTGGTCGGGCCCAACTGCCCCGGGATCATCTCACCCGGGAAGTGCAACATCGGCATCACCGCGGGCGAGATCGCCACCGGCGGCGGACCCGTCGGGATCGTGAGCCGTTCCGGCACGCTCACCTACCAGGCACTGCACGAGATGACACAGCAGGGGATCGGGCAGACGACCTGCGTCGGCATCGGCGGAGATCCGGTCCCGGGCACGAGCTTCATCGACTGCCTCGAGGCGTTCGAGGCCGACCCGGAGACGGGCGCGGTGATCATGATCGGTGAGATCGGTGGCTCGGCCGAGGAGGAGGCGGCCGAGTTCGTGAAGAAGGAGATGGGCAAGCCCGTCGTCGCGTACATCGCCGGCCTCACCGCGCCGCCGGGCAAGAAGATGGGCCACGCCGGCGCGATCGTGTCCGGGAGCAAGGGCACGGCGGCAGCGAAGATCGAGGCGCTCGAGGACGCGGGATGTCACATCGCGCGCAACCCGAGCGAGATCGGCACGATCATGGCCGAGGTCGTCGCGAAGCTGTGAGTCAGCCGCCCCCGGGCCCGCCACCGCCGCCGCCCACGCCTCCGCCAGTGCAGCCGGCGCCGCCGGGATGGGGCGGGCCGCCACCCGGGACGATCTACCCCGGCTCCGGTCCCTCGGCGCCGACGACGCGGGTCAACGGCCTCGCCGTGGCTTCCCTCGTCACCGGCCTCTTCTTCTGGTGCTGCGAGATCCCCGGCATCGCGGCGATCGTCCTCGGCCACATTGCGCTCGAGCAGATCGAAAAATCCGGCGGCATGCAGCGCGGCCGGGGCATGGCGATCGCCGGGATCGTGCTGGGCTGGGTCGGGATCGGGATCGTCGGCGTGCTCGTCCTGGCCTGGTTCATCAACGTGCTGACGATCTGACTGAACGCACCGACGCGCTGCTCAGCCCGGTGCGGCCGGGCGCTCGCGTTCGTCGTCCTGGAGCTCGGCTTCTGCTTCGGCGTCCACCTCGGTCCCCGCGTCGGCCTTTGCCTCCGGGGTTGCCTCCGCTTCTGCGCCCGCGTTTGCGTCCGGCTGTGCTTCCGCCTCGCCGGTTGCTTCCGGTTCTGGTTGTGCTTCGCCGTCGTTCGCCGGTGACGCGTCACCCACGGACTCGCCGCCGATCTGCGGAACGGTCTTCTTCGCCGCTTGCTTGGCCCGCTTCTGTTCCGCCGGCGTCGGCTTCTTCTCCTTGGTCTTCTGCTCGGTCTTCTCCTCGATTCCTTGGTCCGTCTTCGCCTCGGTCTTGTCCTCGGTCTCGGGCGCGGATTGCACCGCGCTCAGCCGGGGGACCGGTCTCGGCGCCGGGGTCGACTTCTCGGGAGTCTTGGCGGCGCCCTCCTTTTCGGCATCTTCCGTCGTCGCTGCAATCGGAGGGTCCGACACGGGTTGCACGCGCGGCGCGCCCGTGCTGGCACCGTTGGCGTACGCCTGCGCCTTCGCGGCCAAGTCTCGGCGCCAGCGGAGAATCGCAGCTCGCCACGGATGCTCGACCGCGACGACCTCTTCGGGGCGGCGAGCGAGCTCGGCGCGACGGGTCAAGACAGCACCGCCAAACGCCGCCAGCGCCGACAGCGACATGATCAGGTAACCGGTACCGAGGCTTCCTCCCGCCCGACCCTGCACGAGGTAGCACAGCGCGAGCACGATCGCGAACGCGGACCCGGCCAGCCTCGCTTGCGACCACGTGAAGTTCAGGAACGGGGACCGCGGCTCGCGCCCCATGAGAAGCACGAACAGAGCCTCCAGGCCGAACGCGAAGAGCAGCACCGGAATCAGCGTCGCCGTCGGGAAGAGGGTGCGGTGCCACACCGTCAACTCGATGTCGCCGCCGAACGTATAGAAAGGAAGGGACGAGCCGATTGCCGCCGCGATGCCGGCAAGCGCCAGTACCAACCAACCTGGTTCGGCCCGTTTCATGACGGTCTTAGGCTACCCAGGACCCGGCAGCGGCTCGGCCGCGCCCGGACGATCGGTGGCGCGGCGAGCGGATGCCTTCAAGCCCTGGTTTTGGCCTCGTTCATCATGATCACGGCCCCGACGAGCGTGGCGATCGCGCTGATGAACACGAACCAGAACCCGAAGCCCAACCTGTAGAACGGACCGTTGTCGACGATGAGGAAAGCCAACGCCAGGATCGTGGCAAAGGAAGTGAGTGCGAGCAGCAACTGGTGGAATCCGAAACCCAGGAACCCACCGCGCGGATACTGCACGTTGGCGAAGCGCACCAGCGCCACGAGCACGCCGGCGGCGACCGCGAAGAGGACGATGAGCGTGGCCACTGGAAAGAGCCCAGAGCCCCACGCGCTCGTGTTCCCGATGCCGCTCCGCCCGCTGTAGAACGGGAAGAAAGAGAACAGGAACGCCACTCCCGCGCCCGCCATCACGACGATCTCGCCTGGTGTGGGGTTCTTCTGCACGGCCATTCGACCTCCGTCGCAAAGGAAGGTGCCGCACCGGGCACCGACGGGGAAGCTCACCACGGCTCTCGCGGGATTGCAAGGAGCGCCGCGGCGCCTATCCGCAGGTTCCCCGCCTGCCCTCGGGTAACTTGCCGAGTGTGCGACGAGTAGGGGTGCTGGCGTCGGGGAGTGGGACGATCCTCCGGGCGCTGATCGACGCCGACCTGCCCATCGCAGCCGTCATCGTCGACCGGCAGTGCCGGGCTATGGAGATCGCCGAGGGGGCCGGGATCGCGGTCGAGCTGGTCGAACGCGAGAGCTTCGGGCCCGACTTCGACCGGCTCGCGTACACCGAACGCGTCGTCGACGCCCTCAAGCGGCATGAGATCGATCTCGTCGCCATGGCCGGGTTCATGACGGTCCTCGCGCAACCGATTCACGACGCCTACACCGACAAGATAACGAACACCCATCCCTCGTTGCTGCCGGCGTTCAAGGGCGCGCACGCGGTTGGCGACGCCCTCGCCTCCGGTGTCAAGGTCACCGGTTGCACCGTGCACCTCGCGACGCTCGAGGTCGACGACGGACCGATCCTCGCCCAGGAAGCGGTGCCCGTCCTACCCGACGACACCACCGAGTCGCTCCACGAGCGCGTCAAGGAAGTCGAGCGGCGTCTCTACCCGCAGGTCCTGCGGACGCTTCTGGAGGACGAGTGAGGCGCCGCGCGCTCATATCGGTCAGCGATAAGACCGGTCTCGCCGAGTTCGCCCGGGGTCTTCACGACCTCGGCTACGAGCTCGTCGCCTCCGGCAGCACCGCCGCCGCGCTCGAAGGCGCCGGCATCCCCGTCGTGACGGTCGAGTCGGTCACCGGTTCCCCGGAGATGCTCGACGGAAGGGTCAAGACCCTCCACCCGAAGATCCACGCGGGCATCCTCGCCGACCGGGGCAACCCCGCCCACCGCGCCGATCTCGAGCGCCAGGGCATCGAGCCGTTCGACCTCGTGGTCTCCAACCTCTACCCGTTCCTCGAGCAGCCCGACATCGAGACGATCGACATCGGCGGTCCCACCCTCGTACGCGCCAGCGCGAAGAACCACGCCTGGATCGGCATCGTCACGAGCCCCGCCCAGTACGGCGACGTGCTCGACGAGCTGCGTGAGAACGACGGTGCCCTCTCGGACGAGACGCGCCGCCGTCTCGCGCTGGAGGCGTTCGCGCACACCGCCACGTACGACGTCGCCATCGTCGTATGGCTCCAGCGGGACGAGACCCTGCCCCGCCATCTCGTGCTCGCCCTCGACCGCGCCCCCGAGGAGCTCCGTTACGGCGAGAACCCGCACCAACAAGCCGCCCGCTACCGCCGCGCCGGCACCACCAGCTGGTGGGACGGCGTGATCCAGCACAGCGGCGTCGCGCTCTCGTACCTCAACTACTACGACGCCGAAGCGGCGTGGCAGCTCGCGCACGACGTCGGCGAGCAGCCCGCGTGCGCCATCATCAAGCACGCCAACCCGTGCGGCGTCGCCGTGGCCGCCGACATCGCCACCGCCTATCAGCACGCGCTCGAGAGCGACGAGCTGTCGGCCTTCGGCGGCATCGTCGCCGTGAATCGCCCGATCGACGCGGCCACCGCCGAGCGCATCGTCGCCGGCCCCCAAGCCGACGTCATCATCGCCCCTGGATACGAGCCCGGCACGCTCGAGGCGCTCGTCAAGAAGCGCAAGAACACGCGCCTGCTCGAGGCGCCCACTCCGACCCGCGACCGGCTCGACTTCCGCCCGCTCACCGGTGGCTTCCTCGTGCAAGAGGCGCCGCACTTCGCGAAGGCGCGCGGCGAGTGGCGCGTCGTCACGAAGGTTGTACCCACCGATGAGCAGTGGCGCGACGCCGAGCTCGCTTGGCGCATCTGCGGGCACGTCAAGTCGAACTGCGTCGTCCTCGTGAAGGACCTGCAGGCCGTCGGCATCGGCGCCGGCCAGCAGAGCCGGGTCGGCGCGGGGGAGATCGCGGCGAAGAAGGCAGAGGGCCGGGCCAAGGGCGGGGCGTCCGCGACCGACGGCTTCTATCCCTTCCCCGACGGCGTGGAAGCCGCGGCCGGCGCCGGAGTCGCCGTCGTGGTGCAACCGGGCGGGTCAATGCGCGACGACGCCGTCATTGCCCGCGCCGACGAGCTCGGGTTGGCCATGGTGTTCACCGGCGAACGGCAGTTCTTGCACTGATGGCGGCGATCCTGATGCGGGGCGGTCCGGTTGCCGAGGCCGTGTTCGAAGACCTGCGCCCGCGCATCGCGAAGTTGATCGAGAACGGCCACCGGCCGGGCCTGGGCACGATCCTCGTCGGCAACGAGAGCGCGAGCGTCGGCTACATCCGCATCAAGCAGGAGAAGGCGGCCGAGCTCGACTTCAACTCGCCGCACATCCACTTGCCGGACGACGCCAACCAGGTAGACCTCGTCGCCGCCATACACGAGTTCAACGACGATCCCGCCGTCGATGCGATGCTCGTGCAGCACCCGACGCCGCGTCAGATCGACTACGAGGCCGCGCTGCTCGAGATGGACCCCGACAAGGACGTCGACGGATTGCATCCGGTGAACATGGGCCGCCTCGCGCTCATGATGCCGGGGCCGGTGCCGTGCACTCCGGCGGGAATCGAGGCGCTGCTGGCGTACTACGAGGTGCCGGTGGCCGGGCACGAGGTGTGCATCCTCGGACGGGGCACCACGCTCGGGCGTCCGCTTGCGCTGCTGCTGTCGCAGAAGCGCCCCACCGCCAACGCCGCGGTCACCGTCGTCCACACGGGCGTGGCCAACTGGCCCGACTACACGCGCCGGGCGGAGATCGTGGTCGCCGCCGCCGGCGTGCCCGGCATCTTGCAGCCGGAGCACATCACCCCGGGCGCGACCGTCGTCGGAGGAGGCGTTCGTTACCAAGGGCGAAAGCTCCTCCCCGATGTCGACGAGCGCTGCGAAGAAGTCGCGGGACGTATCACGCCGCGCGTCGGCGGCGTGGGGCCAACCACCATCGCTATGCTCTTCCGCAACGCAGTGGAGGCGGCCGAGCGGCGAGCCCGCTGACCGGCGTAGGCGCGGGCAGCAAGGTTGGGGAGCGAGTTCTGAGCGCAGAGTTCGATACACCTGCGCCCGCGCCGACGGTGTGCCCACTCTGCGGTACCGCGGTCGCCCCCGACGCGATCCGGTGCGGCGATTGCGGACTCCACCTCGCGGGCGTCGGCGGACGGCCGGCGCCGTTCGACCGCCGGGCCCTGTGGTGGTCGGCCGCCGCGCTCCTCGTCGTCTACCTGCTCACGCTGCTGATCGTCGCGCTCGCCCGCTGAAGGGCAACTCGGGACGCCCGAGTACGCTCCAGCTGTGACGGCGGCTTTGCCGTCCGTCACAGCAGAGCCGGAGCTTGCGACGGCGCTAGGAGGATTGTTGAGCCCCGCCAAGATCTCGCTGGTTGACGGCCGCCTCGAGGTACCCGACGAGCCCATCATCCCGTTCATCGAAGGCGACGGCACCGGCATCGACATCTGGCCCGCGGCGCAGATGGTCTTCGACGCCGCCGCGGCCAAGCACGGCAAGCGGATCGCGTGGAAAGAGGTGCTCGCGGGGCAGAAGGCCTTCGACCAGACCGGCGACTGGCTGCCCGACGAGACCGTCGAGGCGTTCCGCGACCATCTCATCGGCATCAAGGGACCGCTCACGACGCCCGTCGGCGGCGGCATCCGCAGCCTCAACGTCGCCCTGCGCCAGATCCTCGATCTCTACGTGTGTCTGCGTCCGGTTCGCTGGTTGCAAGGCGTGCCGTCGCCGGTGAAGCAGCCCGAGAAGGTCGACATGGTGATCTTCCGGGAGAACACCGAGGACGTGTACGCAGGCAAGGAGCTCCAAGAGGGCACACCGGAGGTCAAGCGCCTCATCGGCTTCCTCCGCGACGAGTACGGCTGGGAGATCCGGCCCGACTCGGGCATCGGCATCAAGCCGATCTCGGAGACGGGCTCGAAGCGTCTGGTGCGCGCCGCGATCGAGTACGCGGTGCGGCGCAAGCGCAGCTCGGTGACCCTCGTGCACAAGGGCAACATCCAGAAGTTCACCGAGGGTGCGTTCCGCAGCTGGGGGTACGAGCTCGTGCGCGAGGAGTTCTCGGACGTCGCGGTGGGATGGGACGACTGCGGCGGAGATCCCGGCGACAAGATCCTCGTCAAGGACAACATCGCCGACATCACGCTGCAGCAGGTCCTCACCCGCCCCGAGGACTTCGACGTGATCGCCACGACCAACCTCAACGGGGACTACCTCTCCGACGCGCTCGCGGCACAGGTCGGCGGGATCGGAATCGCCCCCGGCGGCAACATCAACTACGTCACCGGACACGGCGTGTTCGAGGCGACGCACGGGACCGCGCCCAAGTACGCCGGTCAGGACAAGGTGAACCCGGGCTCGGTGATCCTGTCGGGCGTGATGATGTTCGAGCACCTCGGCTGGCAGAACGCCGCCGACAGCATCGTGCACGCACTGGAGGCGACGATCGCCGAGAAGATCGTCACCTACGACTTCGCCCGGCTCATGGAGGGCGCGACCGAGGTCAAGACGTCGGAGTTCGCGGCCGCCATCTGTGACCGGCTCTAGACACGAATCCCGGATGTGATCCTCGCCGAGCTCAACGTCCGGCATACCCGACGGCACCAGCCGACCCGGCGGGTCGCGCTCGGCGACACGTACCTCCCGACCAGCGGGCCGGCGTACGGGGCGGTGCTGGTCGGCGCCGTCGTCGCCGAGTTCCTCGACGGGCTCGACGAGGAACAGCGTGAGCTGCTGCCGCGGCTCCTCTCCGACGCCGCCGACGGTCTCAGTGTGCCCCGCATCGCGCTGCGGCACCGGCTCCAGACCGACACCCATGGGCTCGACCGGTCCCGGCACCGCATCGTCGCCGACGGTGGGCTCCTCACGCTCGAGCTCGACGCTCACGGCTGGCCCACCCCCCAGGTGCTCGGGGCCGTGATAGGCGCGGCCGCGATGCCGGCGTCAGGCCGCAAGCTCGCCTTCCGCGCGATCGCCGGGGCTGTCGCCCGGCCCGGCGTGCTCCCGGAGGGGCTGGAGGTGCGGCGGCTGCTCGAAGGCGTGCCCGGCCTGCGCCCCTACGCGCCGGGCGCCGCCCCGCGCAACGGCGCCGGCGACACCGTGGACGCGGGATGGCGGGGCGTGCCCGCCGAGCGGCGCTGGGCCATGGAGGTGCTCGGCGTGCGCGCCGGCGCCCGCATCGACCGCGAGGACGTGCAGCGCCGCTTCCGGCGGCTGCTGCGCATCGCCCATCCCGACCACGGCGCGGCCGACACCGGCGCGGCCGAGCGCATCGCCGAGCTCGCCGAGGCGCGAGAGCTGTTGCTCGCGGTCCTGGATCACTCGCAGTAGGTTTCGGCCCTATGGCCGCCCTCAAGCCTCCTGTGCACGTCACCGTCACCGGCGCCGCCGGGCAGATCGGGTACGCGCTCGTCCACCGGATCGCGCACGGCGACCTGCTCGGTGCCGACCAGTCCGTCGTCCTCCGATTGCTGGAGATCGAGCCTGCGCTGCCCGCGCTCGAGGGCGTCGTGATGGAGCTCGAGGACGGCGCCCACGCTCCGCTCGAGGGCATCGAGGGTACGGCCGACCTCAAGACTGCGTTCGACGGCGCGTCGTGGTGCCTGCTCGTCGGGTCCATACCGCGGAAGGCGGGTATGGAGCGCCGCGAGCTCCTCACGGTGAACGGCGGCATCTTCAAGCCGCAGGGGCGCGCCATCAACGACTACGCCGCGAGCGACGTGCGTGTGCTCGTCGTCGGCAACCCGTGCAACACGAACTGCCTCATCGCGCGCGCCAACGCGCCTGACATTCCCGGCGACCGGTGGTTCGCCATGACCCGCCTCGACGAGAACCGGGCCAAGGCCCAGCTCGCGAAGAAAGCCGGCGTTCCCGTGCGCGAGGTCACCAACATGGGTATCTGGGGCAACCACTCGACGACCCAGTTCCCCGACTTCGTCCACGCCCGCATGAGGGGGAAGCCCGTTCCGCAAGTGATTACCGATGACGAGTGGCTGCGCGGCCTGTTCATCGAGACGGTGCAGAAACGCGGCGCGGACGTGATCCAGAAGCGGGGCGCGTCGTCCGCCGCGTCCGCGGCCCACGCTGCGCTCGACACGGTGCGCAGCATCGTCACGCCGACGCCCGACGACGACTGGCACTCGGTCGCCGTTGCCAGCCGCGGTGAGTACGGCATCCCCGAAGGCCTGCAGTTCGGCTACCCGGTGCGCAGCGACGGCTCGTCGTGGTCGGTCGTCGACGGGATCGAGCACGACGAATGGGCGCAGGACAAGATCAGGATCACGACCGAGGAGTTGCTCTCCGAGCGCGACGAGGTGAAGGACCTGCTCCCGGGGTGAAACCGACGTGGTGGCGGCAAGAGTCCCCGATCGGGACGCTCACGGTGCTCGCCGGCGCTCGCGGCGTGCGCCGCATCGGCTTCGGTACCGAAGCGTTCGAGGATGGTGCTTCGAATGGCCAGGGTGACGCTGTCGAAGGCTGTGACGACGAGATCGCCATCGAGCTGGACGAGTACTTCGTCGGCCGCCGGCACCGCTTCACGATGCCTATCGATCTCTCGGGGGTAGACGCCGAGTTCCCGCGCCGCGTGTACGAGGTGCTGCATCGAGAGGTGTCCTTCGGTGAGACCGTCTCCTACGGCGAGCTGGCCGAGATGGCCGGGCGTCCCGGCGCGGCGCGTGCCGTCGGCAACGCCATGAGCCGGAACCCGGTACCGATCGTCGTGCCGTGCCACCGGGTCGTCGCCGCCGGCGGCCGCATCGGCGGCTACGGGCCGTCGGGAATCAGCACCAAGCGATTCCTGCTCGCGCTCGAAGGCGTCGAGCTTCCGGCATGAGCGACGCTCCTCGCGAGCGGACGCTCGAGATGGACCGCGTCGTGAACTTCAGCGACGCGGTGTTCGCGATCGCTGCCACGTTGCTCGTGCTCAGCATCAGCTTCTCGCTCCGGCTCAAGGCACCCGATCTCGACCGAAAGCTGTGGCGCGAGTTCGGCGACACGCTTCCGCAGGTTCTGGCATACGCGCTGAGCTTCTTCATCATCGCCCGGAACTGGCTCGGGCATCACCGGATGTTCAGAATGATCCGCCGCATCGACGGGTGGCTCATCTCACTGAACCTCGTCGTGCTCGGGCTTATCGCGCTCGTCCCGTTCCCGACCGAGGTCTACGGCAACTACCCCAACGAACGCCCGACCCTGATCGTCTATGCCCTTGCCATCTCGGCACCGAGCATCGCCTCCGCCGTCGTGTTGAGGTATGCGGCCCGGGACGATCGACTCATCGACCCCTCTACTCCGCGTGACTATGTGACCCACTCTCAGCTGCGCGCGCTCAGCATCCCCGCAGTGTTCCTGAGTTCGATCCCGATCTCGTTCCTCGCCGTCCCCGCGGCGCAGCTGTGGTGGCTGTGGTTGATCCCGATGCGCGTCTATTTCACGCGCCGCTACGGCAAGATCACAGACATCTGGTAGTTGCGGGCCAAGCAAGGAGCAACGATGCCCATCCTGCGGATCGAACACCCCGTCGCCGACTTCGACGCGTGGAAGCGGGCCTTCGACAGCGATCCGCTCGGGCGGGAGCAAGCGGGCGTGCGCCGCTACTCCGTTTTGCGACCGGTCGGCGATCCCAACTACGTGCTGGTCGACCTCGAGTTCGACAGCTCCAGCGAAGCGAGTCCATGCGCGTTGCCCTGACCGACGTGTGGCGTCGCGTCGAGGCCGAAGGTCTCATCGGCAGCCAGCGCGCGCAGATCGTGGAGACGGTCGAGACAAGGGACTTCCATGGCGACACCGGATGAGCTCGCCGCGGCGTACGCAGCAGCTTGGACCGAGCGTGACGCGGCAGCGAGGCGCGAGCTGCTCAACTCGTGCTGCGAGCCGGACGTCCGCTTCCTGCAGGCAGGGTGGGAGCATGAAGTCGTCGGTATCGACGCGGTCTGCGACACCATCAACGAGTTCCAAGCGGGCTGGCCCGATGGCGTCGACGTCCGGGTCGAGATCACCACGCCCATCGATGCTCATCATGGATTCGGTCGCGGCGGATTCGTGTGGATCTTCGGTGACGATCGCGGTTACGGGACGGACTTCGTGGAGCTCGGCGACAACGGCAAGATGAAGACGATCGTCGTCTTCAATGATCCGGGACCACCGCCAACTGCCCCGGGCTGATCCCTCTGCCTGATTCGACGCGAGTCCTGATCAGCGTGTGATCGTGGCCTGGTCGATGACTGTTCCGTCGTCGGCGACCGCCGTGAGGGTGATCGTGGTGGCGCGAATCTCGACACCGGTGAAATGGTGGCGCCGCGCGGTCGCCTTCGAAGGCGGCACGTCGGTGCAGGTTGCACGACGCTTGTAAAGGCCCTGCCCGCCACCGCCGGTCACCACGTACGTCACGTCGCTGCTCGAGACGAAGCGCTCGTAGTAATGGTCGTGCCCGTTGAGGACCAGCGGGACGCGATGTGCCTCGAGCAGTGAAACCCATTGCTCGTCAACCGCAACGGTTGAGCCGTGGAGCGCGCACGAGAACGCCGGCTGGTGGAAGATGACGATCCGCAGGGGCCGTCCGGCCTCGGACAAGCGTGCGTTGAGCCAAGCAGCCTGTTCGGCGTCCGGATGGTTGGCGTCGAGGAAGAGGAGCTGCGCGCCTGGCAGCTCCTTGGTGAAGGGGAGGTTCGGGAGACCGACGTAGCGGAGCTCCTCCTGCCCGAAACCGGCTTGGACGTCGTGGTTGCCGAGAGTGAGCCAAAACGGGCGGGTCTGGCGCAACTCCGCGTATGGCGCGTCGAGTTGGGCGGCGTATCGGGAGGGGTCGCCGTCGGGGATAGACGTTGTCGCCCGTTGTGACGACCGCGTCCACGCGGTGGCCGGCCGCCCAGGCGGTCATCTGCTGCGCGACGGCGGGTTGCGCCCGGCCCCCGCCGAAGTCGCCGAAGGCGACGAAACCGGATTCGGCGGCGGCTCCCGGTGGCGTTGTCGCGACGGTCGGCGGCGCTGCCGTGGGCGGCGTGACCGAGCGCTTCGACGTGCTGCCCGAGGAGCACGCGGCCAGTAGGACCGCCACCGCCACTGCGAACGGCGCGCACCGGCGGACTAGCTTCACGGCGACATTTTCTGCCGCGCAGCAGGCGATTGCGATGCCTCATCCGCTGGATAGCGTCGGGCTCAAGTGCGAGCGGGCTCGTCACAACCTCGACACTCTCGAAAGAGAGTTCAACACTTTTGAACGCGACGCCTTCAGATACCGCCACGCCGTGGAGCGTGAGGGTCGAGAGCACGCTTACCGGGTCACCGCCGTGCGGAAGACCCGCCCTGAGTGGGGGCCGATCATCGGCGACTGTCTTCGCAACGCCGCCTTGGCGCTCGATCATCTGGCCCACCAGCTTGCGGTCCTCAACACCGGAGCGCTGTCAGACGACCTCGCTCGCAACACCCACTTTCCGATCTACGAAACGCCCGAGGAGTTCTGGGACAACCTGCCGAAGCTTCGGGCCATCGGGCCGGACCAAGTGGCACCGCTGGAGCGACTGCAGCCGTACAACGGACGCTACGGACCCGACTACGACCCGCTCATGATCCTCGAGCGCCTGTCGAACTTCGACAAGCACCGGACGATTCAAACCATCGGGTACCGATTCGGTGGCACGGCCGACTACTACCCGGACAGTTTGATCGACACGGTCTTTCCCGAGGGCCCGATCAAACTCGGCGCAGAGCTTGCCCGATTCACGTTCCATCCGCCCGCTCCGGAGATGGACGTCGGGCCGAACTTCATTGTCCACATCGCGTTCCAAGGCACGCCCGTCGCCGACGGCGTCGGCGTCTGGGCGATGCTGAACACGATCTGCACACGCGTCGAAACCATCGCCGACGATTTCCGACCCTTGTTCAGCTGATTCGCGCCGCTAGGACGAGGGCTTCTCCGCCGGCTTCTCGGCCTCGGCGGGCTTGGACGCGGGTTCGGCGGCCGGCTTCTCCGCCTCGGGAGTAGCAAGGCCGAGCTCCGAGCGCAGCTCCGACAACCGCGCCTGGGCCTCCGCGCTCGCTTGAGCCTGCTCGACTTCGAGCATCTTGGCGTCGACGTTGGTCGTCGTGAGGTCGGCCATGCTCTGGGCCTTCGCCAGGCGGCGCTCGATCTTGTCGCGCACCTGCTCGAACGTCGGGACGTCCTCGCCGACGGTGGCCGACAGCTGCGTCATCGCCTTGTTCATCTGCTCCTGCATCTTCGCCTGGTCGAGCTGCGACAGGAGCTTCTGGCGCTCGGTCAGCTTCTTCTGGAGCGCGGAAGAGTTCTGCGCGACGGCCGCCTTCGCCTGCTCGGCGGCCTGGGTCGTCTGCTGGAGCTGCTGCTTGAGGTCGGCGACCTCGCGCTCAAGGGCGATGATGCGGTCGGCGAACGCCTCGGCGGCCTGCGTGTAGTTGGAGGCCTTGTCGGCCTTGCCGTCACGGTTGGCCTCGTCGGCGAGCAGCAGCGCCTGACGCGCCGACGCGTTCGACTTCTCGTACTCCTCGACCGCTCGCTCCAGGCGCATCTGCGTCTGCTTCTGGTTGGCGATGACGTTGGCGGCCTGCTCCGTCAGCCGGCGGTGCTGCTGCTGGGCCTCTTCGATCGCCTGCTCGAGCTGGGTCTTCGGGTCGGCCGACTCCTCGAGCTTGCCCGAGAGCCGCGCCCCGAGGTACTTCCACCAGCGCCGGATCGCTTTCCACATACGCTTGCTCCTCGCCATCCCGAATCAAGCGCGGGACGCTTAGCACCGCCGGGGTCCCCGCCGGAAGCTTTGCTTCCGGTGGGGTGGCCACTTATGCGAGCGATCCTACGCCGTGCCCGTTGCCGTCGCCCCCCGGCCCGCCCGGCCGGCTTCGTCGAGCGCCGACCGTAGCGACTCCATCTCGCCCACCAGGTCGTCCACGTCGCCACCCAGGCCCGAGAGCGCAGTGGCGTCTTCGGCGCTCAGGGACAGCTCGACGGCCCGGGCCACCGCCTCGTCGAGACGCGCGTTGAGCAGCTCCAGGCGCGACCGGGCTTCCTGCGCCACCGTGTTCAGGCGCTGCGCCGACAGCACCTGCGCCTGCAGCGCCTCGAGCTTCTGGAGATCCTGCGCGTCCATGCCGCACTTGCGCAGGTCGTCGGCCAGCGCGGGATGGTCGCGGATGCTCTCACCCTGCTGCACGCGCTCGCGCAGCTCGGCGGGGACCCGGAAGTTGTCGAGCCCGTTCATGAGGTCGGACCACGCCACCCCGGTCTGCAAACCCGAGAGCCCGGTCTCGAGCGCCGCGCCCCGGCGCGCGATCCGGTAGCACTCGCGCACCCCGGCATCGAGACGGGCGCCGATCTCGGTCAGGCGATCGCGGAGTGGTCCCGGGTCCGCGGTCGCGACGGCGCGCGCGTACCGACGTTGCGCCTCCATCGCGTCCTTCATGTACGCGCGCCACGGCTGGCTCAATCCGGCGAGGTCGATGCGCTCGGGACGCGGCTTGCGGGGCAGACCGAACGCGACCCGCACTCCGTACGCGGCCAATCCCACGAGCACGGCCACGGGGAGCCCGACGCCGGCGAGGATGCCGGCCGCCGTGCCCGCTCCCGCGAGGAGCACCGCCGACGGCGCCGTTACCGCATCCGCTGTCTTGCGGTTCTTCAGGTGCTCGGGCAGGCGATCGATCACGCTCACGCGGCGCAGCCCATCAGAAGTTGCTCACGACTGCGAGGAACACCCTGTTGATGCTCTTCGGGTCGGCGGCGTCGTAGACGGCGGCGTTCGTCGCCTCGGCAATACGCTTCAGCGTGGCCAGGTCGGCGTCCTGGCCATACGCGATCGGGAAGACGCGCACCGGGTTGGCCACCTGGCCCTCGTTTCGCGACCGCAGCGTGCGGAGCAGCCCGTCGAGGTCGTCATTGCGGCTGTCCTCGTTCTTCCCGTCGGTCAGGAGCAGCACGGCGTTGATTCGCTGCGCGTCGAACGTCTCGAGCAGGCGGTCGTCGGCCGCCTTGGTGACCGTGTACAGCGGCGTCCCCTGCGTCGGGATCAGGTCGTTGATCTTCGCGGCCATCGCCTCGCGCTGGGCGCCGATCGGTGCGATCGGCATCACCTCGGCATAGTCCGTCGGGTCGGTGCGACTGATCCCGGTCGAGAAGATCCACAGCCCCACATCATCGTCGGGCTTGAACTGGCCCAGCGCGTCCACGGCCGCCTTCTTCACCAGGTCCAGCTTGGTCGGCCCCTTGTCACCCCCGGCCGGCTCGCCCATCGAGCCCGACACGTCGATCACCATGAGCACACGGGCCGCCTTGCGGTTCTGGCCCCAGCGGTCGATGAGCCCGACGAGCACGGGCGGTGCCGGCAGCTCGAGCCGCGCTTGCGGCTGGTTGGGGTCGACCCCGTACTTGGCCTCGATCGGCGCGCCGATGGCGACCTGCGGGTTGCCGGGCCGGAACCCGAACCGCAGCACGCGCCTCTGGTTGTCGCGCTGCTGGACGAACTGCTCGAACTTCGCCGCCGCCTGCTTCTCCTTCGCGGTCACCCACGGGGCGTCGACGGTGATGAACGGGTTGTCCGAGAAGAGCGTGCCCTCCTTCGGGTAGATGGCGACCAGCGGAACCCGTGGCGGCTTCGGCTTCTCGCCCGGATCGAGGATCCCGTCCGGGTTCCCGCGGTTGAAGTCGATGACGGACTTCTCCTCGACCGCGACCGCCGAGACGTACGTGAGCCCCGTGCCGCGCTGGTCGGCGCGGTACAGGCTGTTGAGGAACGTGAGCGTGGTGTCGCCGTAGTGCACGACCGACGACTCGATGCTACGGGCGAACTGGTCCACCGAGGGCAGGTTGAGGTCCTCGAGCGTGAGCCCGCTCGCCTTGCCCGACGCGGCGTAGTACTGGGCGATCGTCGCGTTGAGCGCGCTGGTCGAGAAGTTGAGGTTGGTCTTGCCGAGCCTGAACGGTCCCCACTCGGGGTGCCCCAGCGCGCCCCATCCCGCCGGGTCGCTCGCCAGGCGCAGGATGTCGCCGTAGCCGATCGGCGTGTTGGGATAGCCGAGCGCCTCGGCCATCGGCTGGGGCATCGCGATCACCAGCGGCGTCAGCATGAACGCCTTGCCCGCCGGGGTGATCGGCTTCTTCCCGGCGTCGGTCCGGCGCTGGTTGACGACCTCGCCCCATGCGCTCGCCGCCGGCGACCACACGACGGGTCGCGGCCCGTTTGTCTTGGGATCGGGCCAGTCGTCGGTGAGCAGCGATGCGCCCTCGCCCGACGCCTTCTTCGCCACGCGCACAGTGATGCACTCGTCGTCGACGCTCGCCCGGTCGGAACCGTTGAAGCGCTTCGCGAGCGCGGTGAGGAGGTCAACTTTCTCGGGTGACACCTCCATGTCGACCACGATGCAATCGGACTGAGCCGCGGCTGGCGACGCGTGCATGCCCGCCCCTGTTGCAAGCACGGCGAGGAGCGCACCCAGGCTCGTCGCGCGCCTCACTTCGGCACCCCGCGCCACGTCTCCTGGAGCGCGAGGAGTACGCCGGGGTCGTCGGGCAGTCCGGACTGACGCGGCAACGCGGGCGTGTCGCGGACACCACGTGCCTTGCTCTGCTCGGGGACGCGCCACCCGGTGCGTGCCAGCGGCTCTCCAAGATCGTCGGTCAACCCATCGACGGCGTCGCCATGGCCGACCACCGGGGCAAGAACGACGTCGGCGGTGACCACCGGCTCAGGGTAGAGGAGGGTCAACTCCTTCCGGCGGTCGGGTGCGGCATTTGCTACCCCCGGTCCCGCTTCGGCCTCGGTGGTGCCGACGATGTCGTACGTCGCCGTCGGGAGCTGTTGGAGCATCTCGGCGAACGGGCTCGCCGCCATGGGCGGCAGCTTCGGGATCGCGCGCTCGATACCGCTGAGCCAGTCGAGGTACTGATCGTTGCTCTCGAGGTCGGCGCGCGAGTAGTCGGCCGTGCCGAGGAACTCGCTCGTGGCCTGGCTGAGCACGAGGAGCGGAATCGCGTTGACGGTCGGGTCGCCGTGGGCGGGCTTCACCGTTCCCCACGCCGCCTGCCCGCCGGGCAGGTCCGTCCAGCTGCGCCCGGCGACCGCGCCGATGCACTTCCAGTCGATCTTGTTGTTGCACGCGGGCGTGGCTTCGAGTACCGGCTTGCGGTCGGCGCGCACGACGAGCACGAGCGGCGACCGCCCGATTGGGTCGGACGGCGTGGCGAACATCGGGCGCAGGTCCCTCGCCTTCCGCTGCACGTCGACGATCTGGGGCCACGGCGACGGGGCCAGCCAGGCGTCGAAGCCGACGCCTGCACGCGACGCGTCCGGTAGCGAAGCGAGCGACTGCGCGGTCGTCCCGGCGGGCTCGACGGTCACCGCCACATCGGCGTGGTCGGCGAGCTCGGTACACGCCGCCTCCAGCTCCGTCGTGCACAGGACCCGGAGCGTGCCGCCCCCGCCACCACCGTTCTCGTCGATGCGGTTGCGCACGTACAGCGCCACGACGACCAGCAGCACCGCCGCCAGCGCCGCGCCGAGCCGTCGCACGGTGGGAGGTTAGTGATCCGGCATGTCGGCGGCGGTCAGCGTGACGAGCTCGTGGTCGCTCACCTTCGGCAGGTCGACGACCCTGCTCGCCTGTCGGGTGACCGCCTGCTCGAACACGTTGCGCACGAGGCGGGCGTTGCCGAAGCTCGGGCCCCGCGGCTGACGGGCCAGCCACGCCCGGAGGCGTGCACTGGCGGCCGCATCGAGCTCGTAGTGATGCTGCTTGCCCATGGCCACGCAGATCGACACCATCTCGTCGTCGGTGTAGTCGGGGAAGTCGAGCGTCTTCGGGAACCGCGAGCGGATACCCGGGTTGGCGTCGAGGAACTCGGCCATCGGCGCGGGGTATCCGGCGACGATCACGACGAGGTCGTCCCGATGGTCCTCCATCTGTTTGAGCAGGGTCGCGATCGCCTCCCGGCCGAAGTCTTGTTCACCTCCCTGCACGAGCGCGTATGCCTCGTCGATGAACAGCACGCCACCGAGCGCGCGCTCGACCACCTCGTTCACCTTCGTGGCCGTCTGACCCACGTACCCGGCGACGAGGCCGGAGCGGTCGGTCTCCACGAGCTGTCCCTTCGACACGACGCCCAGCGTGTGAAAGATCTGGGCGAGCAGCCGGGCGACCGTCGTCTTGCCGGTGCCGGGGTTGCCGACGAAGACGAGGTGGCGGCTCTGGTCGACCACGGGCAGGTTGCGCTCGCGCCGCAGGTTCTCGACCCGGATCAGGTTCGTGAGCAGCCGCACCTCGGTCTTCACCGCGGCGAGGCCGACGAGACCGTCCAGCTCGACGAGCAGTTCGTCCAGGGGCCGGACCGTCGGGGCGGCGCGATCCTCCGTCGGCTCGGGCTCGCCGACGCCGCGCGGCATGTCGGCCGGCCGCTCGATCTTCGCCGCCGCCAGCCGCCGCAGCATCATCGAGCGCAGCGTGTCGACGGCCAAGAGCTTTTCGCGCGTCGGGACGTCGTCGAGTGCGGCGCCGGCGTGCGCGACGCGCAACGCGGCTTGGTAATACCGCCACCCGTTGGCCGTCCCGTGCCGGCTGTCGGCGGTGACGACCGTCTCGAACAGCGGCGAGGGCGTGATCGGCCACGCCCGGAACTGGCGGATGGCGTCGCCACCTCGGAGCTGCTGCGGCGTCACGCCCCGCAGCGAGTCGAACCACGGGGCCAGCGCGGACGCGAAAGCGCGCAGCTCCGTGTCGCTGTAGCGGCCGTCGCTGGCGATCACCGACGCCGCGATCGCCTGCGCCTCCAGTGCGGCGTCGCGTTGCAGCGCGCCGGCGGCAGGCGCGCCCGCGCGCGTACCGAGGTCGCGAAGCACGTCCGTGATCTCGTCGACGAACTGCCGCACCGGCTCGGCGAGGACGTTCGGTCCGACGCTCATCAACGCGCCGCGAGCGTGGCGGCGAGCCACGGCATCGCCGCGCCGAGGAACTGATCGGGCACCTCGAGCTGAGGTACGTGCCCGCAGTCGTCCATCACCCGAAGCGTGAACTCGGGGCGACGGGCGGCGAGGGCGCGGGCGGCGGCCAGCGGCACCAACCGGTCGTTGTCACCGTGCACGATCAGCGTGGGCGCCGTCACCCGAGCCTCGTCGGCGCGCATCTTTCGCGTGAGATACGAGAACAAAGCCCGCGCCGACTCCGCGAAGGCGGTGGGCGCCTCGGGAAATGACTGTCGTGTCCTCGCCAGGTCGACGAGCTTTCGGCGGAGCGTGGGGTCGAGCCGGGCCGGGTGGCACATCGTCAGCGCGGCCATCTGGTCGACGAGCCGCTCGGGTCCGAGGATGCGCGCCCTCGCCGCCAGCAGGCGCGAGCCGACCTGGGGCACGATCGTCGGGGCCAGGCGCGCCATGAGGGCCCACTGGGCCGGGTTGCCGGCCGGCCGCGGCAGCGCGGGGTCGACGAGCACGAGGGCGCGCATGAGATCCGGATGCCGGGCCGCGAGGCCGATGCCGAGCGCGCCGCCCATCGAGTTGCCGATGACCACGGCGGGGCCGGAGCGCTCGAGCAGGACGCGGAGCAGGCGTCCGTGCGTGCCCATGGTCGCGTGTCGCCCGGGGGGAACGCGCGTGAGCCCGAAGCCTGGGAGGTCGACCGCGGTGACGCTTGCGTGCATGCGCCCGGCCAACTCCGGTCCGACGGGCTCCCAGTTGATCGTATGGCCGCCGAGGCCATGGACGAGCAGGATCCGCGCCTCGCCGTCTCCCCATTCGACCGCGTGCACGCGGAAGCCGTCGACGTCGAGCCAGCGCTCCTGCGGTGGGTTGATCACCGCTCCCGCCCCAGTGCGGCCAGCAGACATTCGTGCAGCTCCATCCACATCGTGTGGTACGAGTCGACGCGCGGTGATGTGAGCCAGTCGCGCTCGCCGCTCACGACGCGCTGGCGGGCGGCGCGAAGCCGGTCGCGGTACGGCGCAAAGCGGGCGTCGGCGTCGCCGAGTCGCCGAAGCAGCGGCCCGACCCGGTCGTCGAGCGCCTCGAGCCGGTCGATCACCGACCAGTCGTACGCGGCGTCAGCGTGGTCATTGGGCGCGCCGGCGGGGCTGATCTGCCAATCGGTGCACATCTGGAGCACCTCGCGGTTGAGCGGCAGGAAGGCCTCGTACAGGCGGGCGCACTCCGCTTCCTCGCGTGACCCCGGAGCGAGTCGCGGACGGTCGCGTAGTTCGCGCAACCGTGCCGCGCGCTCGCTCCCCCGCGTCATGGAGAGAGGATCGCGCAGCCGGCGGGCGTGTGGGATGCTCCGCGTCGGAGGACGGTATGCACGACAGGATCATCGGCCGTGGGGTCAAGGTGTTCGAGGCGGCGCCGGTGCAGGGGGAGTGGCGTCGGCTGGACGATCCGGACGACGTCCTCGAGCTCATGGACACGTCCGCGGAGGGTGTCGTCGCGTGTGTGCTCGACGCCGGCGCCACGTTCCTCGCTCCGATCTTCGACGATCTCACCGCCGTGGTCTGCCTCTCGGGAACGCCGGTGAGCCACGTCGGGATCGTCAGCCGCGAGTACGAGATCCCGTGCGTCATGGGCGCGACGCTCGACGCGGAACCGAAAGACGGCGACAGCGTCGAGGTCGACTGCACCGGCGACGACGGCGTCGTGCGCCGGGTGATCACATGAACACCGCCGAGCTCAACCGCTGGATCCGGTACCACGGAGACATCTCCGGCGCGATGACGGCGGAGCGCACCGCGCTCGAGTCGGCGCTGATCCCCGTCACTGCGTACATCCTCATCGCGTGCATCGAGTGCTACCGCCGCTACCCCGAGATGATCGAAGTGATCGAAGAGGCGGCGGCGCCCGAGGAGCTCGGGCGTGCAGGACGCGAGCCGGGATCGCAGATCGACGCCGTGCACCTGTGGTCGATCGTGAACTTTCCCCTCCTCGGCCGGCAGGTGCTGGCCCCGTTCGGCCTCGTGGATCTCGACCGCGACGTCTCCGCGCTCGCGACCGTCGTCGACTTCTGGAAGCGGGCGGCGGCGGCGTTCCGCGCCGACGGCAAGCTCCAAGCGTGGGACGCCGGGATGCGGGTGCCGCGCTACGGGACTGACGTCGTCGATCAGCTCGTTGCCGGCGCAGCGCCGGTCGACGGCACAGCGCGCGAGCGCCTGGTTCGCATGAATCGGCTGCTCACGACCTTCCTGTTCCTCCTGTATTTCGACACGCGCGCCGGGTATCAGGACACCGGCCCGTACCCGCCCGCCGACGGGCGCGTCCTGCTCGTGCGGGACTTCAACCGCTTCGGCGTGAGCCACTTCCCGTGGAGCCGTGACGTGTGCGCCGGCATCCCGTACTCGAACCTCACCATCGCGCTCGTGCTCGACGGCGACGTGCGCGTCACCACCAACGATTGGGGGACGTCGATCACCGACCCACCCGACTACTTCGGCCGGCTGTCGGCCGCCGGTGTGTTCACGACCGACGGGGGGACGCTCGCGCCGGTAGCCGGGGGCGAGCTCGACGAGATCACCACGAGCGTGAAGGACGCGCAACGACAGCTGTACCGGCGCATCGCCGCGATGAAGCGCAGCGAGAAGCTCGACGCCGGCGCCTATGTGTACTTCACGTTCCTGCGCCCGTTCGCGGAGACCGCCGGGGTCGACGACCGTCTCGACTGGACCGTGCCCCGCGACAGCCTCGACGTGTACGACGGCCTGGCGACGCTCGAGCGCATGCCCCAGGTCGAGACCGACGACTCGGTGCCCTACTACACACCCGTACCCGAGCCCGAGGCAGCGTCGTGATCACGAGCACCCCCGCCGACGAAGGCCGCCACGAGCCGGGCCCGGGCACCTACTGGAACGAGTCGTGGTACTTCGACTTTTCCCGCGCCGACGGCACCGGCGGATACGTCCGGCTCGGTCTCTACCCGAACCAGCAAACGGCGTGGTACTGGGCGTACCTGGTGTCGCCCGAGCACGGTCTCGTCGTCGTCCGCGACCACGAAGTGCCGTTGCCGCGCGGCGATGCCCTCGAGGTGCGCGCCGACGGGCTGTGGGCCGAGTGCGTGTGCGAGACCCCGATGGAGCACTGGGGCCTGGGCCTGGAGGCGTTCGGTGTGCGTCTCGACGAGCCCGGCGACGCTTATCGCGGTGAGATCGGCGAGCGCCTGCCGGTCGGCCTCGACCTCGAATGGGAGGCGTACACGCCCGTGTACGACTACCCGTACCCCGACGATCACGCCGGTGCCCACTACGAGCACGCCGGAGTCGTGCACGGCGAGCTGCTGATCGGTCGCGAGCGTGTCGAGTTCGAGGGGCGGGGCGAGCGCGACCATTCGTGGGGCGATCGCGACTGGTGGGTCTGGGGCTGGCACTGGACGTCGTTCCAGATCGGGGATTCGCTCGCGGTCAACGTCGTCAAGGCGGACGAGCTCGACGAGGCTTGGGGATACAACTGGGAGGTCGAGGAGTGCCGCCCCGTGCAGCACCTCATGCTCGAGACGCATCTCGGGGCCGACGACGTGCCCACCGCGGCCCGATACGTGATCGACCAAGAGTTCGAGGTCGGCGTCGAGGCGATGGCGGCCGCGCCGGTGCCGCTGGTCGCGCCCGACGGCCGAACGTCACGCTTCCCGCGCGCGCTCTGTGCATACACGACGAGCACGGGGACGGGCACCGGCTGGTGCGAGTGGCTGCAGGTCGGTCTTCCTGTCGCGCAGCGATAAAGCCGCGCCGGCCGTGACGGACGGCGTGCGAGACTGACGGCATGTTCCGCGGGCAGGTCGTCGCCATCTACACCGCACCCGCGAAAGGCGCGCCAATGGAACCGCGCGCCGAAGTACGGGCAGACGCCGGCGTGGGCCTCGAAGGCGACCGCTACGCAACCGGCGACGGCAAGTACACACGGCCAACCGATGGCGGTGAACGTGCCGTGACGCTGATCGAGCGAGAGGCGGTCGACGCCGCCCGACGCGAGTACGGCATCGAGCTGGACGAGCACGAAGCGCGCCGCAACATCGTCACCGAGGGCGTCCCCCTCAATCACCTCGTGGGGCGCACGTTTCGTGTCGGCAACGTGCTGCTCCGTGGGTACAAGCTCGCCGAGCCGTGCGCGTACCTCGAAGGACTCACGCGCGCCGGGGTTCGGCGGGCGCTCGTGCACCGGGCCGGGCTCCGCGCCGAGATCCTCGAAGGCGGCGTCGTGCACGTCGGCGACGCGATCGAGGGACTCGAGGCCTAGGCTTTGGGACGCAGTGAAGCGCCTCGTCCCCCTGATCGTGTCTGCCGCGCTCGCGTTCGCCGCCTGTAGTCAGGCGGGCGGCGAGGGTGACGACGGCGCCGGCACCACGAAAGCCGAGGCGAAGCCGAGGACGCTGGGCGCCGCCGGAGCGCGGACGGTCGTGGTCACACCCACCGGCGCACGCGTGGTACGTAGCGACCTGCGGGTGCCGGTGCTTCATCACCGGATGGCGATCCTGCTCGTGCACGGCGGGGGCGGGTTTCTCGCTGACCGCGGCGAACTGCGCACCTGGCAGCAGCTGTAAGCGAACCACAACTACCTGACCCTGTCGGCCGATTACCTGAAGTTCACCGACGACACGCCGGCGCCCGTCTACCCACAGCCCGAATCCGACGTGAAGGCGGCCGTGCAGTTCCTGCGCAGTCACGCCCACGAACTCAGCATCGATCCCGACAAGATCGTCGTGCACGGTTCTCGGCCGGTGCCCGCATCGGCGCCCAGCTGCTCGTGGGGCCGGACGACCCCGCGCTCGCGGGCCCGACCCGGTGGCCGACTCCGACGGACCGCATCGCCGGCCTCATCGGGTTCTACGGGTACTACAGCGGGTTCCAGTTCCAGCCCGACCGTTACTACGGAGGTCGTGCCAACAGCGGCGACCCGACGGTGCGCGCGCGTTGGAAGTCGGCCAACAGCGATGCCCGTGCCGCCGAAGCTACCGGTCCCGCCTTGTTGATGCACGGGACCGCTGATCCGATGCCGGTCAGCCAGTCGACTGACTTCGCCGACGCGTTGCGCGCGGCCGGCAATGACGTCGACTTGGCCGTCGTCGAAGGCGCGAATCATGGCTTCGACATCAAGACGGGGAACTGACGCCGGAGGGCAAGCTCGCCGCCGCTCGCGTCCTCGGCTGGTTGGAGCGCCATTTCTCCTGACCTCGTTCTGCTGAATCCATAGGGCAGACTCCCGGTGTGAGGTTCCGGGCTGGGTTGACGTTCGCGGTGGCCGTCGCGCTCGTGCTCGCTGCGTGCGGCAAGGACTCCTCCGAGCGGTCTGAGCGACGCCGTGCGGCCACCACGACGACCACGACGCCGCGGGCGGTGGGGCCGCAGACCGTGCCCGTACCCGCGCCGCCGCCGGCGCCTCCAACGACCGGTCCGCCGCCCGCGGTGACGGTCCCGCCCGGCGCCCCGCGCAGCACCACGACCACGAGCACTCCCGCCACGACCACGCGACCGACGACGGAACCGACGGTCACCGCCGCCGCCCCGACGTCGCGGCCAGGTGCGACGAGCACGACGACCAAGCCCAAGCCCGTCACGCGCAAGACGGTCGTGTACTCGCCGACCGGTGCCCCCAAGCGCCAAGGTGACCTCGTCCTCCCGCGCCAGCACGAGAACACGATCGTCGTGCTCGTCCACGGCGGCGACGGATCGACCGGCACGCGCAAGCAGATGCGCGGCTGGGCCGACTTCTACGCTCAGCACGGCTACCCGTCGTTCGCGATCGACTACCTGCTCGCGAAGCCGACCACGCCCCCGCCCGTCTCCCCAAAGCCCGAGACCGACGTGAAAGCGGCCGTGCAATACCTGCGCGGGCGCGCCGCCGAGCTGACGGTCGACCCCGACCGCATCGTGGTGCAGGGATTCGCCACCGGCGCCGCCCTCAGCGCCCAGGCCGAGGTGACCCCGGACGACCCGTTCTTCGGCGGCAACAGCCGTTACCCGAGTGTCACCGACAAGCCTGCCGCCTTCATCGGCTTCTACGGTCGGTACGACGGCGCCGTGCGCAACCCGACGCGCTACTACGGCGGCCCGCCTGGTAGCACCGACCCGACGGTGCAGGCGCGCCATGCCAAGGCGAACTCGATCGCGCACGCGGTCGACGCCGCCGGGCCCGCCCTGTTGGTGCAGGGTGACGCCGACGAGCCTGCGCTCGTCGAGTCGGCAACGAAGTTCCACGACGCGCTCCAAGCCGCGGGCAAGGACGCCACGCTGACGGTCGTACCGGGTGCCGGCGCCGGCTTCGACCAGAGCAAGTCGGGCGCGCTCACGCCCGCAGGGCAGCAAGTGGCGCAGCAGGTGCTCGAGTGGTTGGGGGCGCGCTTCCCACCCAGTTAGCGGCGCAGCTCTGACCTACTCGAAGCGGGGCCGGAGCGGCAGTCCGCTGCGTCCGTGGTCGGGCTTCACGGCCAGCACCTGGTGCACCTGAGTGCGGTTGGTCTCGAACTGGATCGCCGACGCTGCCATGTACAGCCGCCAGATGCGCGCTCGCGCCGGCCCGACGTCGGCGACGCACGCGTCCCAGTTCGCCTCGAGGTTGGCCACCCACTTCCGCAGCGTGAGCGCGTAGTGCTCGCGGAGGGTCTCCATGTGACGAGCTTCGAAGCCGGCGTGCTGGATCGCCGAGACCACGGTGCCCACTTCGTGCAGCTCGCCGTCGGGGAACACGTAGCGGTCGATGAAGCTGCGACGCGAGAACCGGGCCCGCCCGTCGGCCGTCGAGCCCGCCATGCCCGCGGGCCGGCTGATGGCGTGGTTGAGGAGGCGGCCACCCGGTGGCAGCAGCTCGTGGCAACGCTCGAAGTACACGCCGAGCTGCCGGAGGCCGACATGCTCGAACATCCCGATCGAGCTGATCGCGTCGTACGGGCCGTCGTCGACGTCGCGGTAATCCTGGTAGCGCACCTCGACTTTTCCGGCGAGCCCGGCCTCGGCGGCGCGCTTTTCGGCCAGCTCGGCCTGCCGCTTCGACAACGTGACGCCGACCGCCTGCACGCCGTGGTGCCCGGCGGCGTGCAGCAGCATGCCGCCCCATCCGCAGCCGATGTCGAGCAGCCGCATACCGGGCTCGAGACCAAGCTTGCGCGAGATCAACTCGTGCTTGTCGGCCTGTGCCTCCTCGAGCGTGATCGACGGGTCGGTCCACACCGCGCACGAGTACGTCATCGACGGGCCGAGCACGTGGCGGTAGAAGTCGTTCGAGAGGTCGTAGTGGTGGGAGATGGCAGCGGCGTCGCGGGTTTTCGTGTGCCGGCGGCCGTGCAGCCGCGCCTCTTGTGGCGGCCGCGCGACGGGCTTCAGCGCTCCCGGGCCGACGAGGCGCAACGCGGCCAGCCACTGTGCGGGTCGCAGCTTCATGTCGGGCAGGTGGTCGCGGAGCGCGAGCGCGGCGAAGATGTCGCCCTCGAGGTCGATGTCACCGGCGACGTAGGCGCGCGCGAAGCCGAGCTCGCCCGGCGCTTGCACGATGCGGCGCAACGCGGTCGGCGACCGGATGAGAAGCGTGGCCGGCCCGTCCGTAGGCCCGAGGCGACTGCCGTCGTACGCTTCGATCGCGATCGGTACGTCGGGCCCGAGCAACTCCTGCAGCAGATCGGCGAGCGCCATCGGGCCAGTCTGGTCGGCCCGGGATCAGAAGTCGACCGCGCTCAGGTCGGGCAGCCACCGCGCTGCGCGCCGGCAGGCCTCCCGCCATCGGCCACGATCGAGCTTGCGCCGGGGCTCGACGCGTTCGCGCGGGGTCCACGTCGCCGCCAGCTCCTGCTCGTCGCGCCACGTGCCGACGGCGAGCCCGGCGAGGAACGCGGCGCCCAGCGTCGTGGCCTCACGCACCGGGGACACCTCGACGACGCGTTGGGTTGCGTCGGCGAGTGCCTGCACGAAGGTGGGGTTGGCGGTCATGCCGCCGTCGACGCGCACGCGCGGGATGGCGATGCCCGAGTCGCTCTCGGTCGCCTCGACCAGGTCGGCGCCCCGGTGGGCGATGCCTTCGAGCACCGCCCGCACGAGCTCGGGCCGGCCGGTGCCCCGCGTGAGCCCGAGGAGGGTGCCGCGCGCGCCGTAGTCCCACGCCGGTGTGCCCACACCCAGCAGGGCAGGGACGTACCAGACGTCGCCGGTGTCATCACTTTGCGACGCGACGTCGTGGCTCTCGGCGGCGTCTGCGACCACGCCGAGGTCGTCGCGCAGCCATTCGACGTTCGTGCCCGCCGACAGCATGATCGCCTCGACGCCCCACGTGATCGTGCCGTTGACGCGCCGGCACACGATCGGGAACGTGCCGGCGGACCCGCGCGTCTCGAATCCGGGACGCGTCGCGCCCAGCACCTGGTCGAGCATGGCGCCGGTACCGAAGGTGATCTTGGCATCGCCGGTCACCACGCCGCCCTGACCGAGCAGCGACGCCTGCTGGTCGCCGGCGACCCCGGCGATGGGCGGCGCGCCGGGCAGCGCGCTCGCGGCGTCCACGACGCCCGACGAGTCCACCACCCGCGGCAGCATCGACTCGGGGATGCGCAGGGCCTCGAGCGCGTTCTTCGACCATTCGGCCGCGTCGGAATGGAGCAAGCCCGTGATCCCGGCGTTGGTCGGGTCGGTGACGTGCAATGCGCCATCCGACAGCGTCCACGCCAGCCAGCTGTCCACGGTGCCGAAGCACAGGTCGCGCGCGCGGTCGTGGTCGAACTGGTCGAGCAGCCAATCGATCTTCGTAGCGGACACGTTGGGCGCGAAGCGGAAGCCCTGCCCCCGTAGCTCGAGGCACCGGCCGACCGTGCGCAGGTCCTGCCAGCCCAAACCAGGTCCGACCGGCGTGCCCGTGTTGCGATCCCACACGACCGTCGAGCCGCGCTGGTTGGCGATGCCGACCGCGTCGACCGGACCGCCTGCTTCGAGCGCCGCGTGCGCGGCGCCGAGCGCGGTCGCCGCCATCTGCGTGGCGTCGAACTCGACGAGTCCTGGCCCCGGCGACGCCGGCAGCAACGGTCGCACCTGCTCGTGCTCGACCCGCGCGTCGCCGTCGACGATCGCCGCCCGCACCGACGACGTCCCCACGTCGACGACCAGCAGCGGTTTTGGCGTCATTTACATGCCTCATGGGCACGTGGTTGACGCCAAAACATGCCGATCACGGCCACCCCACCTCGCCGAAGGGGTCGGGGAGGCCGAGCTTGCCCGGGTTGAGGATCCCGTTGGGGTCGAGGGCCTGCTTCACCGCCACGAGCGCGTCGTACGCCTCGCCCAGCGCATCCCGCACGAACCGAGCCCGGTTCAGCCCCACGCCGTGGTGATGGCTGAGGGCGCCCCCGGCCGCCAGCACCGCACGAGTTCCCGCATCCCAAGCTGCCCGGTAGTATGCCTCCCGGCCCTCGGCGTCGGGTTGTCCCGCAAAGGTGAAATAGAGACAGGCCCCATCGGGGTAGGAGTGGGACAGGTGCGCCGAGGCCACGAGAGTTCCGCCTACCGCCCGAATCGCATCCGTGGCCTCGGCGTACATCTTCGGGAGGGCCGCCCACCGGGCGGCGACTTCCATCGTGTCGACGACGTAGCCCCGTGAGATCAGCGCCTCGAGGGCGGAGACGTCGTTGCGGTGCTCGAGCCACCGGCCCACGAGCTCGGCGTCGAGGATCTCGGCGCCGGCGTCCACACACTCCTCGAGCACGACGTCCATGACGCCCTCGACGAGCTCGCCGTCTCCCTCGTCCAGCACGAGCAACACATTGCGATCACCCGTCTGATAGCTGCGGTCCGCCTCGGTGGCGTCGTAGAGGCGCAGGACCGCGGGTGTCGCCCCCCGATGCAGGACGCTCCGGCACGCGTCGATCCCGTCGGTGAACGTCTGGAACCCGAACGCAGCCCGTCGCTCCAGGCGCGGCGCCGGATGCAGCCGGAGCCGGGCGCCGGTGATCACACCGAGCGTCCCTTCGCTGCCCACGAACAGCTGCGTGAGATCGGGCCCGACGGCCGCACGGGGCGCCCCACCGGTGTGCACCTCCCGGCCGTCGGCGAGCACGACGTCCAGCCCGACGACCATGTCTTCGATCTTCCCGTAACGGGTGGAGTACTGGCCGGCGCTGCGGCACGCGAGCCAGCCGCCGACCGTGGACAGGTCGATGGACTGCGGCCAGTGCCCGAGCGTCGCGGCGTGCTCGGCGCGCAGCGTCTGCTCGAGCCACGTCCCGAACGTGCCCGGAAGAACGTCCAGCACGAGCGACTCGGCGTCGACGTCGACGATCCCGACCCGCGCGCACAGGTCGAGCACGACACCGCCGTGCACGGGCACGCTCGCGCCGCAGACGCCGCTCCGTCCCGCCGCCGCGGTCACCGGGACACGCGCCTCGTTGCACACACGAAGCACCGCCGCCACCTCGTCCGTCGACGCCGACCGCGCCACGGCCGCCGCCCGCGCCGCGACCTCGCCGTCGAGGGCCCAGATCATCGCCAGCGGCCACCAATCGCGACTCGCCTCCGCTACCACGGCCGGCTCGACGGCAACGTCGGCGCACGCCGAACGCAAGCGCGTGAGCAGACCGTCGTCGACCGAAACCGCCGGCCCCGGGAGGTGCGCGCGCACCTCTTCTGCCGGCGCGCCGAACGCGATCGGCGGCGTCGGCTGCCCCGTCGTGCTCATCTCATTTGGGCAACGCGCCCGAGGTGTCGAGCGCGGTCTCGGGCAGATCGGCGGCGTCGCGCTCGGCGGCAATCGCCGCCCGGTACTCCTTGACCTGGCGGGCGCGCTCGGCGTCGTCCCATCCCAGCTCGGGCGCGATGAGCTTGGCGACGTCGTCGGCGGCGGCGGCCGAGTCGTCGCGGGCGAGGAGACGAGCCCGGGTCCGACGGGTGAGCACGTCGTCGAGCGTGCGCGCCATCTCGTGGCGGACCGCGTGCACGGCTTCGGCCCGCAGGTACGGGAGCCCGGGTACCAGGGGCGCGCCCAGCCGCGGATCCTCGTCGACGAGCGCCTCGACCAGGCCGGCCTCCGTGCCGTACCGGCCCGCGAGATGCTCGTGCCGGCTCGGCTCGAGCGCTTGTGGCGGTGGCTCGAAGCCTTCGGCGCCGATGAGCGGCAGGCGCTTCGTGTGGCACCGGCGCCGCCTGCCCAGGGACGCGTCGACGGCGGCGACGGTGTCGGCGGCCATACGGCGGTACGTCGTCAGCTTGCCGCCCGTGACCGTGATCATCCCGCTCTCGGAGCGCCGCACGTCGTGCTTGCGCGACAGGTCGGCGGTGCGCTTGTCCGTCGCGGTGCGCAGCAGCGGTCGCAGCCCCGCCCACGTGCCGAGCACGTCGGAATCATCGACGGGCTCTTCGATGGCTGCGTTCAACGCGCCGAGCAAGTATGCGATGTCGTCGTGGGTGCACTGTGGGTCGTCGAACGGGCCGTCGTAATCGGTGTCGGTGGTGCCCACGTACGTGAGGTCGCCCCATGGCACGACGAACACCGAGCGGCGGTCCTTGGGGACGGGCAGGACGATGGCGAGGTCGTTGCGGACCTTGCTCCACGGCACGGTGATGTGGATCCCCTTGGCCGGACGGATCGAGTTGGGGTGGCCGTCTTCGTCGAGGGCGCGCACGTCGTCGGCCCACACCCCGGCCGCGTTGACGACCGCACGCGCCCGGACCTCGATCTCGTCGCCGTTGGCCTGCACGCGCGCCCCGCGCACCTGTCCATCCGCGTCCTTGCGGAGCGACGTGACGCCGGCGTAGTTCGCGATCACGGCGCCGTGGGCGGCCGCTGTCCGAGCTACGGCCAGGGTGAAGCGGGCGTCGTCGGTGTGCGCGTCGTAGTAGAGGTAGGCGCCGGCGACCCGGTCGGCGCGCAGCGACGGCATGTGCTCGATGGTCTCGTCGGCCGAGATGCGCTTGTGACGCTTGCCGATGCGCAGCCCGCCCGTGAGGTCGTACATCCATAACGCGCTCCCGAGGGCCCGCGCGAGGCGCCGGCTGATGATCCCGTCCCTCGTGAACAGCGGAATGAGGAACGGCAGGACTCGCACCAGGTGCGGAGCGTTCCGCAGCGCGACCTGGCGCTCGGCCAGGCCTTCGTACACGAGGCCGATCTCGCGCTGTTGGAGGTAGCGGAGGCCGCCGTGCACGAGCTTCGAGCTCTTTGACGAAGTCCCGGAGGCGAAGTCGTGCCGCTCCACCAGCCCCGTGCGAAGGCCCCGGGTGGCGGCGTCGAGGGCGACTCCGGCGCCGGTGATCCCGCCCCCGACGACGAGCACGTCGAGCTCCTCGGCGGCCAGGCGCCGAAGTGCCTCGCCACGGTCAAACGCTGGCGAGACGGGCGCGCTCATCGGCCTGAGGCTACCGCCGGGTTCCTCGGGCGCCCCCCCGTCCCCGCTCGGCGCCGAACGTATGGCACTGTGAGTGCACCATTCGTCGGGGGGCGAGAGCGGACGCAGGGCCGAGGCAGTGCAGAAGGCGCAGTTCACGACCACCGATGACGTCGTCCTGACCGGGCGAAGCTGGCTACGAACCGACGCCCCACGCGCCGCTGTCGTGCTCGTGCACGGGTTCTCGTCATCGACCGACGACCCGAACATACGCGCGCTGGCCGAGGCGCTCCACGACTACGGCGTCGACGTCGTCTGCTACGACGCGCGTGGCCACGGGACCTCCGAGGGCCACTCGACGCTCGGGGACCTCGAGCGCTACGACGTCGCCGCTGCGGTCGAGGCCGCGCGCGACCGCAGCGACCGGGTCGTGCTCGTCGGCGCCTCGATGGGCGCGATCGCGGCCCTGCGCTACGCGGCCGCCAACGACGGCATCGCCGGCGTGGTCTCGGTCAGTTGCCCCTCTCGGTGGCGCCTACCCCGCAACGTGCACGGCGTCTTCGCGGCCGGGCTGACCCGCACCCGCATCGGGCGGGCGGTCGCGTCCCGCTGGATGCGCGTGCAGATCGCGCCCCGCTGGATGAACCCGGCGCCGCCCGTCGAACTGGTCCCGAGAATCCGCGCCCCGATCGCCTTCGTGCACGGCGCGGCCGACCGCTTCATCCCGGCGTCGGCCGCCGAAGAGCTCTTCGCGCTGGCGCACGAGCCCCGCCGCTTGCAGGTCGTGCCGGCGATGGGCCACGCCTTCGAGCCCCAGTCGGTGCCTGCCGTGCGCGACTCGGTCGACTGGACGCTCGATCACTCGATGCGTCCGTAGAGCATCACTATGTTGCTTCAGGGACGCCTCGCCTCACGATGAGAGGGGCACCTCCGGCAGGGGCCGGGGTTTCCCCGGCCCCGGATCGAGACGATGGTTGGCTGGAGCACTTGCGCAAGCAAGTGCGACCAGAGAGTTAGTCGTCGTCTCGGCCGTCCGGCTCCCACCACCAGGCCAGGCCATACAGGCCGGGGCCGGTGTGCACGACCATCACCAAGCCGAACTCGCCCGTGAACTTCGTCGCCGGACTGACCTCGGCCTCGACCCGTTGCAGCAGTCGCGCCGCCGCTTCCGGTGCCACCGCGTGCAACGCGGCCACGTGCAGCCGGGTATTCGGCTCGCGCGAGCCGCGGAAGCGGTTCACCATCCGGTCGAGGGCGGCGTCGGCGCTGAGCGCGGGCCGAAGCCGCCGCACCTTGCCGCCCCGGAACTCGAAGAGAGGGTTGATGCCGAGGCGCCGACCGGCCCACCCCGCGATCCCCGGGACGCGGCCGCTGCGCACGAGGTGGTCCAGGTTCGGGACCGCCGCGACGAGCTGTACGCGCTCGACGACGTCCTTGGCGACGGCCTCCACCTCGTCGAGCGACGCGCCCCGCTCGGCCGCGGTCGCCGCCGCCAGCACGACGAGCGCCTCGGCGCCGGCCGCCGTCGCGGTGTCGACGACGCGCACACGATCGCCCAGCTGACGGGCGGCGACGGTGGCAGCCTCGTGCGTGCCGCTCATCGTGGACGCGATCGTGAGGACGAGCACGCCATCGTCGGTGAGCCGCGGCTCGATGGCGGCGGCGAACTCACCCGGCGCCGGACCGGACGTCGACACGCGCTCGTCGCCGAGCAACTCGCTCAGCGGGCGCTCGCCTTCGCGCACAGACTGCCCGCGGATCGAGAGCCACATCGGCACGACGGTGATGCGATGGCGCGCAGCGAGGTCAGCGGGCAGCGCGGCGGCGCTGTCGGTGACGATGGCGACGGTCACTTCGCGTGCCTGCGCGCCGGTGACGAAACATCGGAGTGTGCCTGCGCCGGGGATCGGCGGCGTTCGCGCACGGCCGCCGCGC
>DASPXI010000104.1:0-15704 GCA_035637335.1 Acidimicrobiia bacterium | reverse complement strand
CGCGCTCGTGCTTACCGGTGTGACACGCCCGGAGCCGCCCTCCGGTGGCGAGTCGATCCCGAATCCGCCGCCGCCGTTCGTCGCCGCCGACCTCGCCACCCTCGCGCCCACGCTGTTGGACGCCGTCGTTCGCCGCTGAGCGCCGTCGACGCGACCGACTGACGGTTCAGCGGCCCCAGCCCCACTCCGGCGGTTGCGCCGGTTGCACCCGCCGTTTCGGAGGTATCAACGGTCGCAGCGCCAGGGCGACCAAGGCGCCGAAGGCGAACCCGCCCACGTGGGCCAGCCACGCCACACCGGTGTTGGGGTTGAATGCCGTGAGGAACTGTGATGCGAACCAGATCGCGAGCAGGACCCCGGCCGGCAGATAGATGGGCAGGAAGATGAGTAACGCCAGGACCGTCAAGACGCGCGCACGCGGCCAGAGCACGAGATACGCGCCCATGACGCCGGCGATCGCGCCGGATGCGCCGATGACAGGTTGTGTGGAGCTCGCGTCGGCCAGATAATGCGCACCCATCGCCGCGATGCCGGCGGCGAAGTAGAACACGACGTAGCCGATGTGGCCGAAGTGCTCCTCGACGTTGTTCCCGAAGATCCACAAGAAGAGCATGTTGCCGGCGAGATGCAGGATCGAGCCGTGCATGAACATGGAGAAGATGACCGCGAGCCACACGTTCTTGTCGGCGAAGATCCTCTGCGAGGTCGTCTCCAGTGATTCGCTGCAGCTGTTCCGGTTGGCTTCTGCCACCGTCAAGGGCTTGCCCTGCTGTAGCTCGCATGGGATCGCGGCGTGCTCGAGCGTGAACGCGGTGTCCTTCGACGTCCCGAGACGAGCGTCGACGCCGCTGTGCGGTTGCACGAAGAAGTAGATGAAGGCGCATGCTGCGATGATCAATACCGTCACGAACGGGAACCGCTCGGTCGGGTTGTCGTCGTGCAGCGGGATGACCATGCGGCCCAAACGTTACCGGCGCTGCGACGGGCTCGGACGCAGGTAGCCTGCGCTTACTCGCGCGTATGGGAGCGGACGGGGGAAGCTAAGAGACCGTGGAGGGACTCGACTGCAGGCACCATCGCGGGAATGGCAACGCACGGCGCGGATTGGACGCGACGCAGGCCGTCACGGCCGACTCGAGGACACTGTCGTAGGCGTGCGGCGCCGGTTGGACACCGAGCTGGTGCGCCGGGGCCTGGCCGAGAGTCGGCAGCGAGCCCTGGCAGTGATCGAGGCGGGTCGCGTGCGCGTTCGGGGTGTTCCTGCGTTGTCGGCTGCTCGCCGCGTGACCGGCGACGAGCCCATCAGCGTGACCGGGGACGCGCCGCGGTTCGTCTCCCGTGGCGGCGAGAAGGTTGCCGGCGCGGTGGAGCACTTCGCCATCGATGTCATGGGGCGGAACGCGCTCGACGCCGGCGCGTCGACCGGCGGTTTCACCGACTGCCTGCTCCAGGAGGGGGCCGCACACGTCGTCGCCGTCGACGTCGGTCATGGCCAGCTCGCTTGGTCGCTACGGAACGATCCCCGCGTCAGAGTGCTCGAACGCACGAACGTCCGGTACCTCGAGCCGGAAGCGATCGGTGGGCCGGCCGATCTCTGCACCGCGGATCTCTCGTTCATCTCCCTGTCGGTGTGCGCACCCGCGCTCGCGCGGTGCACGACCGCCGACGCCGACCTCGTACTGCTCGTGAAGCCGCAGTTCGAGGCGGGCCGAGGCCAAGTCGGCAAGGGCGGTGTCGTGCGAGACCCCTCCGTCCATCGCGCGGTGTTGCGCCGGGTTCGCGACGACCTCGTGGCGGCGGGCGTCCGCCCCATTGCCGTCACACCATCACCGCTGCGGGGCGCAGATGGGAACCTCGAGTTCTTCTTCCATTGCCGCAAGGATGCTGAACGACACCTGAGTGACGACGACCTCGACACCGCCATCGAGTGTGGTCATGGAGGTGCGCCCCGGTGACCACGAAGGAGATCCGCGCCGTCGGCCTGGTGCCGCATCGCGAACGGCAGCGCGCGCACGAGCTCGCGGCGCAAGCGGCGAAGTGGCTTGCCGACCAGGGCGTCTCGGTGCGCGTACCTGAGCACGACGCCGGCCCGTGCGGTCTCGAAAACTTGGCCTGTCCCGAGAACGAGTTCGCCGACGGCCTCGACGTCGCGATCTCGCTCGGCGGCGATGGCACCATGCTGCGCACGGTCGACATCGTCTACGAAGCCGGTGTCCCCGTCCTCGGTGTGAACGTCGGTGACCTCGGTTACCTCACGGAGGTCGATCCGGAGCCCGAGGCCGTCGAGAAGGCACTCGAGCGGCTGCTGGCGGGGGAGTACGGCGTGGAGGAACGCATGGTCCTCCAAGTCGACGTCGTGAGCCGCAGCCCGGCGTCCGGGCGCTGGTGGGGACTGAACGAGGCCGTGCTCGAAAGGGTGCAGAACGGCCGCTTGGCCCGACTCGACGTGCTCATCAACGGCACGTTCTTCACGACGTACGCCGCCGACGGTGTGATCGTGGCCACACCGACCGGCTCGACCGCGTACTCGTTCTCGGCGCGCGGACCGATCGTGTCACCACGTCACCGGTGCCTGCTGCTCACCCCGGTGTCGCCGCACATGCTCTTCGATCGTTCGCTCGTCCTCGACGCAGACGAGGAGCTCCGCTTAGTCGTGATCGACGAACGCAACGCAGTGCTCACCATCGACGGACGAGTCCTCGGAACACTCGAGACCGGGGACTCGGTCACGTGCACCGCAGCACCGCCGCCAGCGCGGATTGTGACGTTCGGCCCGCGCAACTTCCACCAGATCCTCAAGACCAAGTTTCGCCTACCCGACCGGTAGCCCACCGCCGACCGATGCTGACCGAGCTGCACGTCGCCGACCTCGGGATCGTCGCCGACCTCAAGCTCGTCCTCGGCCCGGGGCTCACCGCGATCACGGGCGAGACCGGCGCGGGCAAGACGCTCCTCGTCGAGGCGCTCGAGCTGCTCGTCGGCGGGCGCGCCGACACGACACTGATCCGGGACGGGGCCTCGGAGGCGCACGTCGAGGGCCGCTTCCTGGATCCCATCAGCGACGAAGAAGCGGTGCTGGCGCGGATCCTTCCGCTCGAAGGTCGAAGTCGCGCGTACGTCGACGGGCGACTCGCGACCGTCGCCGAGCTTGCCGAAGTCGGTACGCGGTTCGTCGACCTCCATGGGCAGCACGCGCACCAGTCGTTGCTCGCCCCGGCGGTGCAACGGGGCGCGCTCGATCATTTCGCCGGTCCGGCAGCCGCGGACCCGCTGGCCGAGTACCGCGCCGCGCGAGCCGAGCAACGGCGCATCGATGCCGACCTCGCGGCGCTGGGCGGCGACGAGCGGTCCCGCGCTCGCGAGATAGATCTTCTGCGCTTCCAGATCGACGAGATCGAGGCAGCCGGCCTCGACGACGAGAGCGAGGACGTCGCGCTGGAAGCCGAAGAAGCGCTGCTGGCAGACGCCATCGCGCATCGCGAGGCGCTCGCCGCCGCCTACGGTGCCGTCGAGAGCTCCGCGCTCGACGCCGTCGGCGCCGCGGCCACGGCGCTCTCGGGTCGCAGCCCGTTCGCCCAGCTCGGCGAGCGACTTCGCGCCACACAGGCGGAGCTCGCAGAGCTTGCCCGCGAGTTACGCGTGGCGCGCGACAGCATCGAGGACGACCCGGATCGCCTCGAGACGATTCGTGCCCGCCGTCGCCTCCTGCGCGAGCTCACCCGCAAATACGGCGAAACACTCGCCGACGTGCGCGCCTACGGCATCGAGACGACCCGGCGGCTGGCGGAGCTCGAGGGCTACGAGACGCGCGCGGCCGAGCTCGAAGCCGAGAGCCGGGCCGCACGGGAGCGGGCGGCGAGCGCCGCATCGTCGTTGTCCCAAGCCCGGCTGGCCGCCGCCGTGGGCCTCGCCGATGCGATCACCCCGCACCTGCAGGAGCTCGCCATGCCGTCGGCAAACTTCGAGGTCGTCGTCGAGGCGGCCGAGCCCACCGACGACGGCGCCGATCGGGTCACCTTCCTGCTTTCGGCCAACCCTGGGGAGCCATCCCGGCCGCTGGCGCGGGTCGCGTCTGGTGGAGAGCTCTCGCGCGCGATGCTGGCAGCGCGCGTGGTGCTTTCGGAGGCCCCACCAACGCTGGTGTTCGACGAGATCGACGCCGGCATCGGCGGGGAGGCGGGAGCCGCGGTGGGCCGTCTCCTGGCGGACCTCGCCGGGAGGCACCAGGTGCTGGTCGTCACGCACCTGGCGCAGGTGGCGGCCTTCGCCGACGCGCAGATCGTGGTCGAGAAGCGCGAGCAGGGGAAGCGCACGGTGGCGAGCGCCCAGGGGGTAGCCGGCGAGGAGCGGATCCGCGAGCTCTCGCGCATGTTGGCGGGAGTCGGCGAGTCCGCGCACGCGCGAAGCCACGCGGCCGAGCTGCTGGACGCGGCCGAGACCTTCAAGCAGGCGAAGGCCCGTGGCCCGGCGTAGCACGCGTCCGGCGACCACGGTGGTCGGCACGGCCAAGATCGACCGCCGCACCAAGGATCTGATCAAGCGGCTCGAACCAGGCGACATCGCGGTGATCCACCACCGCGACCTCGACCGCGTCGCCGCCGACGGCCTTGTCGCTGCCGGCGTGGCGGCGGTCGTGAACGGGGATGCGTCGATCTCGGGCCGGTACCCGAACGGCGGACCGATCAGAGTCGTCCAAGCGGACATTCCTCTGGTCGACCGCGCCGGCGACAAGGTACTCGAGCGCATCGTTGAAGGTCAGCAGGTGCGCGTCGAGGGCGGCGAGGTCTGGCACGGCGACCAGTTGATCGCGACCGGCCATCCGCTCACGGCCGACGAGGTGCAAACAGCGATGGACGCGGCGCGCGCCGCCATCGGCGGCGAGCTCGAGCGCTTCGCGGTGAACACCCTCGAGTACATCCAGCGGGAGGCGAAGCTCACCTTCCAACCGGTCGAGCTTCCGCCGATCACGACAGGTTTTCGAGGCCGGCATGCGCTCGTGGTTGTCCGCGGGCTCGACTACCGAACGGATCTCGCCGCGCTGCGCCCCTACATCCGCGAGTACCAGCCGGTGCTCATCGGGGTCGACGGTGGCGCCGACGCGCTGCTCGAGATGCGCATGAAGCCCGACATCATCATCGGGGACTTCGACTCGGTGTCTGAACGCGCGCTCGCGACGGGGGCCGAGCTGATCCACCATGTCCATCTCGACGGACGCGCACCAGGCCGGGAGAACCTGCAAGCGTGGGGATTGCCGTACCACGAATTCGTCGTCGACGGTACGAGCGAGGACGTCGCGATGCTGCTGGCCTACGAGGCCGGCGCGCAGCTGATCGTCGCGGTAGGTACCCATGCGTCGATGGTCGAGTTTCTCGACAAGGGCAGGAAGGGCATGTCCTCGACGTTTCTGACCCGCCTGCGGCTCGGTCCCGCACTCGTCGACGCGAAGGGCGTAAACCGGCTGTACGAAGGACGAGTCCGGCGTCGTGACATGGCGTTACTGGTGGCATCGGCGTTGGTCGCGATCATCGTCGTGAGCATCGTGTCGGAGCCCATTCATGTGTTCTTTCGTGGAATCGAGCTGACCCTGAGGGACCTCTGGTTCTCGATCTCCGACACGTTCTGACCACATGATCAATTTCCGTTTCCATATCGTCTCCCTCATCGCGGTCTTTCTCGCTCTCGCGCTCGGCGTCGTCATGGGAGCGACCGTGGTCAACCGAGCGATCGTCGATCGCCTCAACGACCGAATCGACACCGTCGAATCGAACGCGAACCGACGCAAGGCAGAGAGCGACCAGTTACGCAGCGAGGTCGGTCAGCTCCACAGCTACATCGACAGCGCCAAGGACTTCGCGGTGACCGGCCGGCTCAACGGGGTCACGGTCGCGACGATCGCCACCCGGGGCGTGGACGGCGACGCCGTCAAGCAGACTGTCCAGTTGGCGCAGCGGGCGGGCGCCCAGGACGTCGGGATCCTGTGGCTCGAGGAGAAGTTCACGCTGGGAGACAACGAGGCGCTCCGGCAGCTCGGCGATGCCCTCGGAGTCCCCGCCGACAACGCCAAGGCGACGCGCGACGCCGCCTGGAGCGCCTTGGCGACACGACTCGCCGGCGGTGGATCGGGCGGGAACTCCGACGTCCTCAACGCGCTCGAGAACGCCGGGTTCGTAAAGTTCGAGACCGTAGGCGACCAGGCGGGCGAGAACTTCTCCTTGACGACGTTCCCCGGTTCAGGCGCGCGCGTGCTGCTGATCGACGGCACCAACGGGAGAGTGGCCGCGAACGACGTGCTGGCCCCGTTGACGAACGCGCTGGTGGTCAACCGGGTTCGCGTCGTCGCTGCCGAGTTGTTCGACGAGAAGGACGGAGGGCCGGACCGCGGTTCGATGCTGTCGCCCATACGCAAGAACGACGACCTCACGCAGAACGTGTCCACCGTCGATGATCTCGACCTCACCGAAGGGCACGTCTCGGCCGTGCTCGCGCTGGCCGACCTGGGTCGCAACGTCGTGGGCCAGTACGGCTTCGGAGCCGGCGCTCAGAAGAGCATTCCCGCATGGTCGAGCCCGTAGCCGGCACGCAGTCGGTCTCGCGATCGGCCGCGGGCATGGGGGTGGCGACCGCAGTATCCCGGGGCTTCGGCTTCGTGCGGGTCCTGGCGATCGCGGCGATCCTGGGGACGACATACCTCGGCAACACGTTCACGTCGTCGAACTACGTGTCGAACGTGTTGTTCGAGCTGCTCGCCGCTGGCGCTCTCTCGGCCGTCCTGGTGCCGACACTCGTCGAACGCCTCGAGCACGGTGACCAAGCGGAGGCGGAACGGCTCGCCGGCGGCATCCTCGGGCGAGCGCTGCTCGGTCTCGGCGTCGTGACCATCGCCGGTGTCGCGGCGGCGCCGTTACTGGCACGCCTACTCGCCAGTGGCGTCGAGAGCGCGTCGATTGCCGAGCAACAGCGCGAGCTGGCGACGTTCCTGCTTCGCTTCTTCGTCCCTCAGGTGCTGCTGTACGCGCTCGGCACCGTGGCGATCGCCGTGCTGTATGCCAAGCGCAGGTTCGTCATCACGGCGATCGCGCCGATCGGCAACACGATCATGATCGTCGCCGGACTCGTCGTGTTCCGGCTGCTGGCGGGGGATTCCACGGAACTCGACCTCTCGTCGGCCGAAAAGCTCGTCCTCGCGCTGAGCGGGACGCTGGGTGTCGCCGCCTTCGTCGGTATCCCGGCGCTGGCGTTGCGGCGCACCGGGTTCCGCCTTCGGCCCCGTCTCGGCCGCGGCGATGCGGCGGTGAGCCGGTTGATGCGGCTGTCGGGCTGGGCCATCCTCCAGCACGCCCAGATCGGCCTGCTGCTCGGCGCCGCGATCGTGCTCGGCAACTCCGTCGAGGGGGGCACGGTCGCGTATCAAGTCGCGTGGGTTTTCTTCCTTGCACCCTACGGCGTGCTCGCGCAGCCGATTCACACCGCGATCCTCCCCGAGTTGTCGCTCGAGGCCACTCGGCACGATCTCGACGCGTTCGCGCGGTCGCTGCGCTGGTCGCTCGACGCGATGGCGATGCTGGTCGTCCCGGTCTCGGCGGCGATGATCGCACTCGGTCGCCCGGGCATGATCGTCGTCGCCTTCGGCGAGGCTGCCGACAACGGCGTCGACCTGCTCACCGCCGGGGTCGCCTCGCTCGCGATCGGGCTCTTCCCGTACGGCGCCTTCCTGCTGCTGGCGCGGGCGTACTACGCCCTCGGCGACAGCCGGACTCCCGCGGTCGTCGCCATCGCGACCGGAATCGTCGGCGTGATCGCGATGGGGATCGGCGCGCTGGTAACCGACGGCGCGGCCCGCGTCGCCGCGCTCGGCATCGGTCACACCATTGCGTATGTCACCGGATGCGTGGTCCTGTGCTTCGGACTGTCGCGCCGCACCGGTCACGCGATCGTGCCCGCTGCGCTGCCGAAAGCGCTGACCTTGTCCGCGGTCCTGGGCGCAGCGGGCTGGTGGATTGCACACACGATCGACCCGTCCGGTCGCCTCGAGAACGCCGCCCTCGTAGTGGCCATCGCCGTCGGGGGTGCCGCGCTGTATCTCCTCGCCGTCCGGGTGACCGGAGGTCGCGTTGTGCGCGGCCGCGTCCCGGATCCGGAGGTTTCCGAGCTCGAGCCGGACAGCGCCGAGGTCGAGGCATGAAGCGCATGCTCGGCGCGGTTGCCATTGCCGCAATCGTGGCCCCGACGGTCATCGTCACCGCCGCATCCGGCACCGCCGCGGCACGAGATGGTGATCCGAAGGCCCGGCGCGTGCTCGTCATCTCGCTGCCCGCCGTCAACTGGAAGGACGTCAACAAGCACGAGCTTCCGAACCTCAACCGGCTCCTCGACAACTCCGCGGTCGCCGATCTCACCAACCGATCGGTGAGGCGCGACTCCAGGCTCGGCGACGGCTACCTCACGCTGGGCGCCGGGACGCGCTCGATCGGCAACTTGAGCGAGACCTCGAGCGACGGTCATGCGTTCGAAGTGGGGGAGCGCTTCGGCGCCGACACCGCCGGCCAGGTCTATGCACGTCGTACAGGCCGCGCCGCGGGACATGGCCTCGTCTACCTCGACATCAACGCCATCGTGGACCGGAACAAGAAGGAGTTGTACGACGCCGAAATCGGTGCTCTCGGCGACGCACTCGCTCGGGGCGGTTGGACACGGGCAGTGATCGCGAACGGGGACGGGCAGGACATCGAGGACGTGGAGGGCGGGTACTACCGGCGGCAAGCCGTCACCGCGCTCATGGGGAACGACGGCAAAGTTCCCGCCGGCGCCGTCGGGCCCGAGCTGCTCGCCGCCGATCCCGCAGCGCCGTTCGGGCTGCGGTACGACAACGACGCGGTCCTGGGGGCGTTTCGCCCGGTCTGGAAAGACCGGTCCGTCGTGCTCGTCGAGGCCTCGGACCTGGTGCGGGCGGACGCCTATCGCCAGTTCGCGACGCCCGAGCAACGGGACCAGCTGTTCGCGCGCGCGCTGCGACACACCGACGCCCTCGTCGGCGCACTGTTGCGCGAGGTGGACCCGCGGAGCGACGCCGTGATGGTCGTGGGCGCCACGCCCTCGTTGCGTGAATCGACGCTCACGATCGCCGCCCTCCGCGCTCCCGGCGTCGAGCCGGGTTTGCTGCGATCGGGAACCACACGGCGTTCGGGGTTCGTCCAGCTGATCGACATGGCGCCGACGATCCTCGAACGGGTCGGCGTCACGGAGCCCGACTCGATGGAGGGCCGCCCCGCCGAGGTCGGGCGGGGCGGCGGCTCGGCCGCCGACCGGAGGGCGTTGCTGGAAGACGCCGATGCGGCGGCGAAGTTTCGCGACGACCTGGTCCAGTCGGTCGTGGTCCTCTTCGTCGTCGTGCAGATTCTGCTCGTGCTCGCGGCCCTGATCTGGCTCGCCCGACCTGATCGGAGGAGGGCCACGACGATCGTGCACGTCGGGGCGCTGGCCTCGTTGGGGCTGATTGCAGCCGTCCTCCTGGCCCGCGCGGTGCCTTTCGACGAGATCGGAAGCCTGGCCTACTGGAGCTGGCTGCTCGGCGGCTCGCTGGCGCTCGCCGGGTTGTACTGGCTGGCGAGACGTCGCCATGAGTTCCTTCCGCTGATGCTGGCGCTGGGCGTCATCGTCGCGGTGTTCGTCTTCGACGTACTCGTCGGCACCCCGCTCCAGTTCAACAACCCGCTCGGCTACTCGCCGCGGGTCGCGGGCCGGTTCAGTGGCTACGGGAATCTCGCATATGCGGCGCTGGCGTCAGCGGCGGTGCTGCTCGCCGGGCTGCTCGCCCATCGAATCGGGGGCCGCCGCGGCGCGATCGCCGCCATCGCGTTGCTCGGCGTGGTGTTCGTCGTCGACGGGGTGCCCTTCTGGGGCGCAGACGTCGGCGGGGTGCTGTCGATCCTTCCGGCCTACGCGGTCACCGCGTACTTGCTGCTCGGCGTGCGCGTGCGGCTGCGCACCGCGGTGCTCGCCGGATCCGCCGCCGTGGCCGCGGTCCTGCTGTTCGGGGCGTACGACCTGACTCGGCCGTCCGACGAGCGCACGCACCTCGGGCGGCTGTTCGAGACCGGCGGATCACGCGGCTGGTCGGGGTTCTGGACGGTGATCCAGCGCAAGATCGACGAAAACGTCGGCGTGTTCTTCCGATCGCAATGGCTGATCATCGTGGTGCTCGTGCTCGCTTTCCTCGCGTACCTTCTCGCCCGGCATCGCGAGCGGCTCCGTGGGATCGTGCGCCAGATCCCGGAGATACGAGCCGCGTTCATCGGCTTCGCCATCCTCTCGGTCCTCGGCTTCGTGCTCAACGATTCCGGGATCGCGATTCCCGGCCTGATGCTCGCCATCCTGAACGCCTCGATCATCACGCTCATCGTCACGTTGCGGAGTCCTGACTTTCTTCCGCCGGAGGAGCCGGCCGCGGTTCGCGAGCGTGCACCAGTGGGGTCGCGCGCTTGAGCGTCGTCGTCGGCATCCTGGTCGGTGCGGTCACCGTGCTGTTCCTGCGCGTGGCCGGGCGCGAGATGCTGGAGACGCCGGCGCTGGCGCGCACCAATTACCGCGGGTACCCGCTGCCCACCGCCGGCGGCATCCTGATCGTCCTGGCGGTCCTGGTGATCGAGGCGGGACGCGCGATCCTCGGAGCGGCAGGAGTCGGTGAGGATCCCGGTCTCACGTTGTCCCGCAGCCTCGTCCTGTTCGCGGCGTTCGGTTTCGGGTTCCTCGGTTTCATCGACGATCTGCTCGGCGTGGGCGAGGACCGGGGCTTCCGCGGCCACGTCCGCGCCCTCGCCGCGGGCAGGCTCACGACGGGGTTCCTGAAGCTGTTCGGCGGGGCCGGGGTCGCGGTGGTCCTCGTCGCCACACCCGGGTTCGCGACCGGCCGCCGCCTGATCACCGACGCCGTGTTGATCGCGCTGGCCGCGAACTTCGCCAACCTGCTCGACCTCGCTCCGGGCCGTCTGATCAAGGCCTCGTGGGTCGCGTACCTGCCGCTGGCGATCGTGCTGGGCACCGACGACATCGGGATCGCGATCGCGCCGATCATGGGCGCGGCGCTCGGTCTGCTGCCCGACGACCTCCGCGAGAACCTCATGCTCGGTGACACCGGCGCCAACGTGATCGGCGCCACCCTCGGCCTCGGCGTCGTGATCGGTCTCGGTAGCACGGCGCGAACGGGAGTGCTCGTGGCGCTGATCGTGCTGAACGTCCTGGCGGAAGTGCTGTCGTTCAGTCGCGTGATCGACCGTGTCGGCATCCTGCGCGCCTTCGACCGGCTCGGTCAGCGCCCCGAACGCCGCCAAGCCTGAGACGCCCGCTTACGGACGGCAGTCCGGCTTCACGTACAGCACGCGGACGCCGCCGAATCGGGCCGTCTCTTCGAACCCCGCCTGACTGAGCCGCGGCTCGAGGTCGAGATCGGCGTAGCGGCGCGTCCACACGAGCACCGCGCACACGTCCGGCTTGGTCGCCGCCGCGGCGAGCTTTGACGCGGTGATCTGACCCTGCTCGATGCGCTTGATCGACGAGTCGTCGAAGTATGGGACGGTGAGCCGGTCGGCCCGCCAGAGGAGGCCGGGCTCGTCGCTGATGAAGAGGCCATGCGACGGAGCTCTGCGCAGCGCGTCGACCGCGGCCTGCTCCTGCCGGTCGTAGCCGTCCGGCCACAGCAGCGAATCGACGTTGCTCAAGTACCAGGGGGTGACCGCGACGGCGGCCACGAGCAACGGGACGAGCGGCGGCGGTCGAAGAGCGACGAGCAGCGCGAGCGGTGGGATGAGGTGGGCGACGTGTGGACGCCAGAAGGCGGGCTCGTAGACGAGCAGAGCGAGCTCGGCGCCGAGCCACACGACGAGGACGGTGGCGGGACGGAACAGCAGCGGCGGCCGCGCTTCGGCGATGGGGGAGGGCGGACGGGCCGGGCGCCTCCAGCCCAACCAGCCGATGACCGCGACGACGAGCGCGAGGGCCGCCGTCACGAGCACGTACGGATCCCGGTCGGTCAGCGTGTGGAACACCTTCGTCATCGCGCCGGGGTACGACGTCAGGCGGGACGCGTTCCGGTTGTAGGCGACCGACTGGTCCCAGACCCGCTCGAGCCCCCACGGCAGCGCGGCTGCGAGTACGACGACGATTCCGGCTCCGACCGTGTAGGCGAGATCACGGTGACGGCGTCGCGAGAGCACGAGCAGGGCGACCGCGATGCCGGCCGGTGCCGCGAGCGCCTTGGTGGCGACCGCGGCGCCGACGAGGGCGCCGGCGACCGTGGCCCTGACCGCCGTCGGCGTCTGCGCGTACCCGAAGGCGACGGCCACTGCTCCGACCGCGAACGCGAGCGCCGGGCCGTCGGAGGCGATCCCGGCCGTGGTGAACAGCACCGACCCGCTCGTGGCGACCAGGACGGCGCCGAGGATCGCCCCGCGTCGCGACGCGATCCGCCGGCCCGCCGCGTACGTGGCGACGGTGACGGCGGCGCCGGCCAGGAGCGGCAGCACGCGCGGCGCGCTCGTCGTGCGGAAGCCGACGAGATCGGCCACGAACAGCAGCGGAAGGTGCAACGGTCCCTGGGGCGAGAACAGCTCACGGAACGGGACGACACCATGGCGCATCTCCAGGGCCGAAAGGCCGAAGAACCCGTCGTCGTAGGTGAGGTGGCGGCTGGCGACGAACGCGGGGATCCGCAGGAGCACGGCCACCACTGCGAGCGCGGCGGCGTCGAGGCGCCATGAACGCCGTGCCATATCGGGGCGCGTCCGTTCCGCCGCCACCGGACCTGCCATCGGGCGGACGTTACTGCCCGCTTTCGGCACGCCGATGGCGCGCCATCCGCGTGTCCGTGACGCGCGCCGTGGTAGATTCGATGGTGTCCCCCGGTGCCCTCCCGCAGATTTTCGCCGTGGGTGACGCGCGCCGGGAGTCGGGTCTCGTGAGGCGGAGGTTGTCGTGGTCAAGCACATCTTCGTGACGGGGGGTGTGGCGTCGAGCCTCGGAAAGGGGCTGACCGCCTCCTCGCTCGGCCGCCTGCTCAAGAGCAGGGGCCTGCGGGTCACGATGCAGAAGCTCGACCCGTATATCAACGTCGACCCGGGCACGATGAACCCCTTCCAGCACGGGGAGGTCTTCGTCACCGACGACGGCGGCGAGACGGATCTCGACCTCGGGCACTACGAGCGCTTCGTCGACGTCCCGCTCACGAAGAAGTCGAACGCCACCACCGGCTCGATCTACCAGGAGGTGCTCGCCAAGGAGCGGCGCGGCGCCTACCTCGGCCAGACCGTGCAGGTCATCCCGCACATCACGGACGAGATCAAGGAACGGATCGTCCGCCTCGCTGACGACGACGTCGACGTCGTGATCACCGAGATCGGCGGAACGGTCGGCGACATCGAGATCCTCCCGTTCCTCGAGGCCGTCCGTCAGTTCCGCAAGGACGTCGGCCGCGACAACGTCTTCTATGTGCACGTCACGCTGGTGCCGTTCATCGGCCCGTCAGGTGAGCAGAAGACCAAGCCGACCCAGCACTCGGTTACGGAGCTCCGCAGCCGTGGCATCCAGCCCGACGCGATCGTGTGCCGCTCCGACCGGCCCATTCCGACCCGGCTCAAGGAGAAGATCTCGCAGCTGTGCGACGTGCCCGAGGAGGGCATCGTGTCGGCGGTCGACGCCGACAGCCTGTACGAGATCCCGCTCGTCCTCCACGACGAGGGCCTCGACGACTACGTGTGCCGGGTTCTGCACCTCGACGACCACGCGCCACGCCTCGACGAGTGGCGCGGCCTCATGCGTCGCGTCGAAGCCGCCGACCTGGAAGTGCGCATCGGGCTCGTGGGCAAGTACGTCAACCTGCCCGACGCGTACTTGTCGGTGGCCGAGGCGCTACGGCACGGCGGGTACGCGTGCGGAGCCCGGGTCGAGATCGACTGGATCGCGTCCGACGACGCCGAGGGACTGCTCGCCGAAGGCCGTCTCCGGGACCTCGACGGCATCGTCATCCCCGGCGGCTTCGGCGTGCGTGGTGTGGAGGGCAAGGTCGCCGCCGCCGGCTTCGCCCGTGAGCACCGCGTCCCGTACCTCGGTCTGTGTCTGGGTTTGCAGTGCGCGGTCATCGAGTTCGCCCGGGACGCGTGCGGGTTGCTCGGCGCCAACTCGAGCGAGTTCAGCCCCAGCACGCCGCACCCCGTCATCGATCTCATGGACGACCAGCGCGAGGTCGTCGACCTCGGCGGGACGATGCGTCTCGGGGCCTACCCGGCCAAGCTGGCGCCGGGCACGATCGTGCAGCGCGCCTACGGCGAGGAGGTCATCTACGAACGGCACCGCCACCGGTACGAGCTGAACAACAAGTACCGTCGCCGGCTCGAAGAAGCCGGTCTTGTGTGCTCGGGAACGTCTCCCGACGACCGGCTCGTGGAGTTCGTCGAGCTCGACCGCTCGCTGCATCCGTTCTTCGTCGCAACCCAGGCGCACCCCGAGTTCAAGAGCCGCCCCGACCGGCCGCATCCTCTGTTCGCCGCGTTCGTTGCTGCCGCCCGGGACCGCGCCGAAGGCCGCGCTCCTCGGCTGCCGATGGAAGCGGCGGTGCCACGTCCGGCCGCTGCCTCTTGAGCGACTTCCGGGTCGTCGGCTCCACCACGCTCACCGACGCCGGGTTCATCCGTCTGGCCGAAGTCCAGGTCGAGGGGGTGGGGGAGCGCTTCACCCGGCTCGTCGTGCACCACCCCGGCGCCGTCGTGGTCGTCCCTGTCCACGACAACGAATCGGTGCTCATGGTGCGTCAGTTCCGCGCCCCGGTCGGCAGTGAGCTGCTCGAAGTGGTGGCCGGGAAGCGCGACGTCGAGGGTGAGGAGCCCGAGACGACCGCCCGGCGCGAGATGCACGAGGAGATCGGTCGTCGGCCAGGACGTCTCGTGAAGCTGTGCGAGTTCTTCAATTCACCGGGCTTCTGCGACGAGTACACCCACCTCTTTGCGGCGCTGGACCTCGAGGAACTCGACTCGCCGGCGGCTGTCAACCCGGAAGAGCGCGCCATGACGCTCAAGCCAATCCGGCTTGCGGACGTCGACAACTTGATCGCTCGGGGGCGGATCGTCGACGCGAAGAGCATCATCGGTCTGCTGCTCACACGTCGCTACCTCGCCGGCGACTACGACGGCTTCCGGGGCTGAGAGAACACCTTTCGGGCAGCCGATCAGGCCATCATGCGAGCATGACCGTCACCGCGGGGGCAGAGCGCAGCACCGACAAGCTGAACCGCCTGCTCGACGAGCACTACTCCTGGCTCACCGTCGAGCGCGGCCTGGCCGCGAACTCACTCGCCGCGTACCGCCGCGACCTGCGACGGTACGCCGACTTCCTACGGGCGCGCGGCGAAGACGAGCCCGTCGCGGTGAGCGAAGCGTCGGTGCTGGCGTATGTCGAGCACTTACGGTCGGCACGCGATGACGACGGCCGTCCCCGCTTCGCGCCGGCGACGATCGCCCGGGCCCTCGTCGCGGTGCGCTCGTTCCATCGCTTCTGCGCCGAGGAGGGTTTTCTCGCCGTCGACCCCAGCGAGCTGGTCGGCGCGCCACGCGTGCCGCAGGGCATTCCCAAGGCACTGTCGGAATCCGAGGTCGAGTCGCTGCTCGACGCCGTGGTCGGCGACACCGCGCGTGCGCGGCGCGACCGGGCCATCGTCGAGA
>DASPXI010000103.1:0-32136 GCA_035637335.1 Acidimicrobiia bacterium | reverse complement strand
CTCGCGCCACGCCCGCCCGAAGTGGATGTTGTGGTGTTCGGCATTGCCTGGGAGCGATCCGCGCACCCCGGCGAGCCACACGATGCAAGACGGCGAATAACGGCCGCGCCGTGCCGCCCGCGGCGGCGACAGGCCGAGCTGGGATCGGCACGTGACGGCAATGTCGACGTTGCAGACGATGGCGTCGGCGGTGACGAGCTCGCCCGAGGCAAGACGGACACCTTCCACGGAGCCGTCGGGACCGCGGGTGATGCGCTCGACAGGCGAACAGAATTGGAAGGCCGCGCCCGCCTTCTCGGCCGCCCGTGTCAGGCCTCGTGCAACTTCATGCATGCCGCCATGGGGAAAGTAGACACCCCCGACGGTGTCCATGTACGTGATCACGCAATAGATGGCGAGCGCTTCGAACGGTGACAAGCCGGCGTACATGGCCTGGAACGAGAAGATCCGCTGCAACCGCGGATCGGCAAAGTAGCGCGCGACCGCCGGCGTCAGCTTGCGGAACGCGCCGAGCCGCACGAGACGGAGCAAGGCGACGGGGTCGCGTGCGAGGTCGAGTGGTGAGTCGTAGTTGCGGGCGATGAAGTGGGGCATCTCGAGCTCGTAGAGCTCCTGCAGCCAGGCACAGAACCGTTCGAAACGGGCGGCTTCGCCGGAGCCTGCGAAGGCGCGGACCTCCTCGACCATGGCGTCCCGGTCACGCCACACCCGCGGCTCGCTGCCGTCCGGGAAGCAGGCGCGGTACATCGGGTCGAGCGGGCGGAGCGTCACATGGTCCTCGAGCGCCGAACCGGCGGCGGCGAACGTCTGCTCGAGCAAGCCCGGCATCGTCAGCACCGTCGGTCCCGAGTCGATGCGGAACCCCGCCTCCTCGACGACGCCCGCGCACCCGCCGGGTCCCGCGTCACGTTCGAGGACGACGACGTCGTGACCGCGGCCGGCGAGATGGCACGCAGCCGAGAGACCGCCCAGACCGGCGCCCACCACGATCGCCCGCATGGTGCCGTCCCGCGTTGCTAGCGGTCGCGCCAGGCGACGAACGTGCCGAGTTCCTCGAGCGCGAGGCGGGCCTCGGTCGTGATCGGCGTGACGCTCAGCGCGTCCAGCGCCCGGTCGACGAGCCGTTCGATGCTGCGCTCGACCTCGTCGACGGCGCCTGTGTCGACGAGCACGTCCTGGAGCGCGGCGATGTCGTCGTCGTCGAGATCGGGATCACCGATCCGGTCGAGCATGCGCGCCGCCGGTCCCGTCGCTCGCGCGGCAGCCGCGGCAACGAGCGGAGTGAGCTTGCCCTCGCGCAGGTCGTCGCCGACGGGCTTGCCGGTGACCGTCGCGTCGCCGAAGACACCGAGAATGTCGTCGCGCAGCTGGAACGCCTCCCCGAGTGGCAGCCCGAACGTGCTCAATGCACCACTGAGGGCGTCGAGGCGACCAGCGAGCGCGGCCCCGAGGTGCAGCGGACGCTCGACCGTGTACTTCCCCGACTTGTAACGCTCGATCTTCTCCGCCTGCGCCGGATCACTGCTCCCGCTCGCGGTTCCTTCGAGGTCGAGGTACTGCCCTACGCACAGCTCGAGGCGGAGCTCGTCGAAGATCGGGCGGGCGGCGTCGGGGATCCCGCGCAGCAAGACGTCGGCGTACACGAACGCGAAGTCCCCCACGAGGATCGCGGCGCCTTCGCCGTATCGACGCGCTTCCCCGCGACCACGTTGCATGTCGTGGCGGGTCATGAAGCGCCGGTGTATGGCGGGAAGGCTGCGCCGAATCCCGGACCCGTCCATGACGTCGTCGTGCACGAGGGCGAACGTGTGCAACATCTCGAGCGCGGCGCCGGCATCGATCACGATCTCGTCGTCGGGCCGACCGCCGGCGCCGACGTACGCCCAGTGGCAGAACGCGGGGCGGAGCCGCTTTCCCCCGGCCAAGATCAGATCCCGGAGCGCCACAAGGGGCTCCTGGAGGTCGGGGTCGACGTTTCGCCACCGAGCCAGCTCGTCGTCGAGAAGGGCGGCGATACGGCGCTCGATCCGGCCGCCGACGACAGCCAGGCTCGGCGGGATGACAGCGGTGCCTTCGCTGAACCGGCGCGCTTGCGCCCTCGATGCCATCGAGTGATCGTACGCTGCCGGCCTGCTCAGCGGATGAGTCGAACCGCTGCGCTGCAGCAGTGATCAAGGAAGACGATGCCCGAGTTCCTGTCCGCCGACTGGATCGATGCACTTGACGCCGCGGCGCGAGAAGCCACGTTCCCCGGTGCAGCGGGCAAGGTGGCGCTCACTGTGGAGCAGGTGGTGCGTGACGGGCCTGATGGTGAAGCTCGCTACCACCTGCGCCTCGAAGCCGGTCACGCGCGGGTCCTTCCCGGCTCGGCTGAAGAGCCCGACCTCAAGCTCTTCACCGACTACGACATCGCGGTGCAGCTCCACCGGGGCGAGATCACCGCGCAGGACGCGCTCGCCGCCGGTCGCCTCAAGGTGCAGGGCCGATTTCAGCGACTCCGGGAAATGAGCGACGCGCTGGCGGCCCTCGAGGACGTCTTCGCCCCGGTTCGCGGCATCACGACGTACCGGTAAGCCGCGTCGTCACGGTGACACCGTGCGCGGCATACGATGCCGCGTCGAGCGACTTGACTCGTCGGGCAAGGCCGACGAACGCATGCAAGCCGGTACCGAGGAGAGTGAATGAGCCCAATCCCACTCGACGACTTCATCGCCGACGCGAGGGCGTTCCTCGACGCCAACGCCGAGCCGCGGACCGAGCAGAAGTTCGTCTGGGGCGAAGGCCCGGATCGCGTCGGCATCCTCGACGAGAAGACGCCCGAAGAGGAAGCGGAGGAAGTCTGGGCCGCCAAGGACTGGAAGGCGCGCGAGTTCGACGCCGGCTTCGGCTGGATCGCGGGCCCGGCCGAGTACGGCGGACGAGGCCTCTCCGCCGACTACCAACGCGCCTACAGCGACCTGCAGACGCGCTACGCGATCCCGAGCACGCAGCCGTTCGCCGTCGGCCTCGGCATGGTCGCGCCGACGATCCTCGCCCACGCCATCCCCGAAGTGAAGGAGCGCTACCTCCGGCCTCTGCATCGTGGTGACCTCGTGGCGTGCCAGTTGTTCTCGGAGCCGGTCGCGGGCTCCGACCTGGCCGGCATCCAGACCAAGGCGGTTCGCGACGGCGACGAGTGGGTGGTCAACGGCCAGAAGGTATGGACCTCGAGCGCGCAATTCAGCGACATCGGCGAGATCATCACGCGCACCGCGCCGGAGAAGCCGAAGCACAAGGGATTGACGATGCTGCTCGTCGACATGAAGGCGCCCGGCGTCACGGTGCGACCTCTCCGGCAGATGACCGGCGGGGCGTCGTTCAACGAGGTGTTCTTCGGCGACGTGCACGTCCATGACTCGCACCGGCTCGGTGCCGTCGACGAAGGCTGGACCGTGGCGCTGACGACCCTCATGAACGAGCGCGCTGCCATCGGCGGCGGCGGCTTTGGTGGCGCGGCGAGCATCACACGCTTCGTGGAGCTAGCTCGCTATCTGGGGTGCGCCGACGACCCGCTCGTGCGTCAACGGCTCGCCGACGCCTACGTCCGCACGCAGGTCGCGCGCTACACGAACCAGCGGGCGATGGCCAAGGTCCGCGCCGGGCAGCTGCCCGGCCCCGAGATGTCGATCGGCAAGCTCGCGTTGACCCAGAACTTCCAGGTGGTTGCCGACATGCTCGCCGCCATGCTCGGTCCTCGACTCGTGGCCGAGACGGGCGAGTGGGGCACGTACGCGTGGGCCGAGCTCGTGCTCGGCGTTCCCGGCTTTCGTATCGCCGGGGGCACTGACGAGGTCATGCGCAACATCGTCGGCGAACGGGTCCTGGGACTGCCCAAGGAGCCGCGCGCCGACGCGTAATTGCTTTTGGCGTCGCTGAACCCGAATTATTGGGGGTGAGCGACGCCAAAATCTTTGGCGGTACTGTCGCCGTTGTGCAGCCGTTCGAGCGCTTGCGGTACCTCGCCCGCTGGTCCGGCGATAACGACGGCGCGCTCGTGTCGGAAGCCGCCGATTGCCTCGCCGGTTTCGCCGATGACCCGGCCGGGCTGGTCGTCGCGTGCCGCCGGTTGTTGTCGTACCACCCGTCGTCGGGGGCGTTGTGGTGGCTGTGCGCACGCGTGCTCACCGCACCGGATTCGGCCGAGGCCGCCTGGCAGGCGTGGAGCCTGGTCAGCGAGGACGGGACCGTCCGGCGACTCGCGGACCGTCTTCCCTTTCCGCACGACGAGCCGATCGCGGTGCTGGGCTGGCCCGACCTCGCCGGCGCGGCGCTCGCGGAGCGCCCCGACCTCGACGTGATGTCGGTGCGGCGGCGGTCCGGCGACGACCACCTGCGCATCCGGCTGGCTCGGCACGAACCGCCCGTGCGCGTGGTCACCGAAGTCGAGGTCGCCGCGTTCGAGCCGTCCCATCTGCTCGTCGAGGCAACCGCGGCCAGCCCGACCTGTGCGGTCGTGCCCGAAGATGCGCCGGACCTGCTGGCAACGCTTGCATCGAGCGGTGCCACGGCGTGGCTGGTGGCGGGCGTCGGCCGGGTGCTCCCGGAGCGGCTCTTCGTGTCGCTCCGGCACGAGCTCGAGCGCCACGACCGGGACCGCCCCGGGCATGCGTTCATCGACACGGCGCGTTTCGCCCGTGTCGCCGGTCCTACCGGCCTCGATGCGCCCGACGCGCTCTCCCGTCGGGTCGACGCCCCCGTTGCCCCTGAGCTGCTGCGCCTCACCTGACGGTCCGCGAACCGAGCTCCCCCAGTCGATACGGTCGACCGCGATGAGCGAGCCCGCGCCCGTCCGGGACGGTTGCGACCTGTCGATGACGTGCCTGGCGTGTGGTGCGCCGATGCGCGAGGAGCACGCGCACTACCGGTGCCCCGAATGCGGCTGGCGCGACTCGTGCTGCGACGGCCCCTACTGACCGGGCGGGATCGAGGGCGGGTCCGGACGCTGGTACGGCGGATACGGCGGTCGACCCGACTGGGACCAGGTCGCGGTCCGCACCGATCGCACGACCCGCATACGGGCCCGGAAGCGACGCCGCAGGTAGGCGCGCACCCCGGCGCGGACGGGCGGAACCAGGAGCAGCAAGCCGAAGACGTCGGTGACGAAGCCCGGGAACAGCAGCAGCACACCGGCAACGAGAATCAACGCCCCGTCGAAGACCGCCACCGCCGGGACCTGCCCCGCCTGTTGCTGGTCGCGAATCCGCCGCAAGACACCGAGACCCTGCCGCTTGACGAGCCAGGCGCCCACCACCGACACGAGCAGCAGCAACCCGATCGTGTTGACTACGCCGAGCCACTGCCCCACCTGGATGATCACCGCGATCTCGATCAGCGGGACGACGATGAAGAGCGCGACGAGGAACAGGACCACGAGCCGATGGTACCGGCGGTCTGAGGTTGCTCAGGCCTCCAGGGCGAGAGGGCCAGGCTCCTCGTCGTCGCCGTCGATGGCGGCAAGTTCCGGCTGCTGACGCAGGTCCTCGATCTTGTCGAGCTGACGCTCGAGTTGACGCTTCCGCGTGTCCTGGAGCGCGCCGAAGGCGTCGTTGGCCGTCTTCATGCTTTTGCCGACCTTGTCCATCTGCTCGACGAACATCTTCCACTGCTTCCCGAAGCCGTGGAGCAACTCGAGAATCTCCTTCGACGTCTGCTCGAGGCGGAAGTTGTCGACCGCCTGGCGGACGACCGCCAGCACGGCGTAGAGCGTGAGCGGCGAGCAGAACACGACCTTGTCGCGCAGTGCGTCGTCGAGAATGGTGCGGTCCTGCTCCTGGATGAACGCATAGACCTGCTCGTTCGGGATGAACAGCAATACGCAGTCCACCGTGCCGCCGCCGGGATTGACGTAGTTACGAGACGTGATCTCCCGCAGACGGCCGCGCACGTCCCTCAGGAATTCCTTGCGGGCGCGCTCACGCTCGACGTCGGAGTTGCTCTCCTGGTAGCGGAGGAAGTTGTTGAGCGGGAACTTCACGTCCATGTGCAGGCAGAGCCCCTGCGGCAAGAGGAACGTGTAATCCGGGATCCCACCACCTTCCTCGAGCGCGTGGCGCTTCCGGTAGTTCACGTTCTCGACCAGGCCGGCGAGGCGCAGGACATCCTCGGCCATCCGCTCGCCCCACTGACCGCGGGCGGTGGTGCTCGACAGCGCTTCCCGCAGCGAGTGTGTCGTCGCCGCGAGCACTTGTGTCTGACGGCCGGCCTCCTGGAGCTGCCCGGCCAGCTTGCCCAGCTGCGAGGCGCGGTCGCGCTCGAGCTCCTGGACGAGCTCGCTCACGTCGCGGAGCTCGCCGGTCATCGCCGCCAGCTGCTGGTCGATGAGGGACTTGGTGCCGTCGAGCTCGGCGGCGCCTCGGTCGCGCTCCGCCTTCAGCAGAGCCTGGTTGGTGGTGACCAGGACCCGCTGCCATCGAGCGAGAACGAGCAGCAGCGCGGCGAAACCGGCCACGACGAGGACGACGATCACGATGGTCATGAGTCCATTGTGCGGAGGGGGTGTGACACCTACGGGGATGGTCCCCTCGCAACCCGCTGATCAGCGGAAACAGCGCCAGGACCCCGTTTACTGGTCGGCGATGCCGTAGACGAAGCCGCCACGGGTGCCGACGTAGAGACGGCCGTTCCACACCGCCGGGGTCGACTCGATGCAGCTGCCCAGCGCCACCTGCCACAGCTCGGGCGGGTCGACCCGCGTGTTGCGCACGTCGTAGGCATGGAGGACACCGGCGCAGTCCCCCTGGAACCAGATCCCGTCGACGATCGACGGCGATCCCATCAGCGGGGCGGGCAGCCTCTTCTCCCAACGCACGGCGCCGGTGGCGCGGTCGAGGCCGACGGCCCGGCCGCTATACGTCGTGTAGATCACGAGCTCGCCGACGAGACCCGGCGTCCCCCACACACCGGACTTCTCCTGTCCGTTGTCCTTCTGCGACCAGACCAGGGGGTTGTCGGGTTGCCGCGGGTCGAGCTTCAGCATCTGCCCGACCTCGGCCGCGCGCGGGTTGTGCTTCTCCCATTCCGAGCCGACGTAGAGCATTCCCTGCTCGTCGACGACGACCGACGCGTCGGTGTCCTCGCCGGTCCAGAACCGGAACGCCCGCGTCGGCGGTCCGCCTCCGGTGCGCAAGCCGCTGATGTCCCAACCCTGCACGAGCCCGCCGGAGTTCGCGAAGTACAGCGTGTCTCCGAACACCGCGACGGAGTTCTCGATTGAAACCTCATTGCCTACCGCGCCGACGAGCTCGTCGTCCCAACCGGGCGCGTTCCAGACGAGCTCGGGCGCGACCGTCACCTTCCCGTCGGGGCCCACGCCGCGGTTGAGCTTCACGATGTGCATCTGGCTGTTCTCGCCGCCTTCGAAGAGGTAGTCGCCGAGCACGAGGCCGCTGCCGTCCCAATCGTCGTTCCACTTCGTCGGCGACGCGGTGTTCGCCGAGAGCCTCCACAACTCGGTCGGCTGGTCACGGTCGAACGCGAGCACGCGGAAGAACCCGTCGCGTGATCCGACGTACACGAGCGGGAAGCCGTGGGGGTCGACGGTCACGGATCCCTTGATGAGGTCACCGGTCGGGAACGGCGGGAGGACGTCCTGACCGGTGGCGGCGTCGAGGAAGTGCACCGCGCGGTCGTACGCGCCGAAGACCAGCCACGTCCGGCCGTCGCGCTCGAACACCGCCGGCTCGCCCGTCCAGCCCGTCCCGCACCACTGCGCGATCTCGCCTTTGTCCTCCGACACGGAGCACATCCCCGCGCCCGGGTACTGCCACACCGCCCGTGGCGCGGCGGGGATCGGGCCCCGGCCGTAGTACGTGCGGGTGGGGTTGCCCCGGAAGGTAAAGAAGCCCGGAACCGTCGCGGTGTAGTAGGGCTTCCCGACCGAAGCCGGATCGACCCAGCCTTGGAACGGCGGCGCCGGCGTCGCGGTGGTGGATTTGACCAACGCGGGCTCTGGCGCCGTCGTGGTCGGCGGGATCGTCGCCTGTGCCGTCTGAAAGCTGCTCCCCTGATCTCGACGCGCGACCACGATCGCGCCCGCGCTCGCAGCGCCCGCAACCACGCTGATCCCAATGAAGAGTGCGATCCCCCGGAAGCGCCGAGCTCGGCCCCGGCCCGCGTCGGCTTCCCCCGTCACAGCCCGGGATCGTAACAATGTGCGCGATTAGGACGCTCTGCGCAGGTGCTCCAGCAGCAGGGCGTTCAGCGCGTCGGGCGCCTCCTCGGGGATCCAATGGCTCACGCCCTCGAGGACCTCGAACCGGTACGGGCCGGTCACGTGGGTCGCGGTCGCCTCCGCCGCCTCGCGTCCCAGCGCCGGGTCGTTCGTACTCCACACGTACAGCGTCGGCGACGTAATCGGCCTCATCGCCATCGCGGTGGAGCGATCGACGGCGCGGTACCAGTTGAGGGCGGCCGTCATCGCGCCGGGCTGGGTGAGCACGCGTACGTACTCGTCGACCTCGGACAGACCCGTGGCTTCGTAGAGGCTGCGGAGCCCGGCGGCGTCGTTGTCGAGGAAGAACGCCTCCGCCTCCGGTGAACGGAAGAAGAGCATGTAGCTCGACCGTTCCCGCTGCTCACCGCCTTCCAAGATCGACTTCGCCATCGGCGCCGGATGCGGCGTCGACACGACGCTGAGTGTCGAGAGCCGCTCCGGATGAAGCGATGCGACGTCCCAGGCGACGAAGCCGCCGAAATCGTGGCCGACGAGATGGAAGCGGTCCGCGCCGAGTGCGTCGGCGAGCCCGATGACGTCTTCGACGTAGCGCTCGGCACGATACGACGTCAGGTCCGCAGGCCTCGCTCGCGGTGAGTAGCCGCGCTGGTCGGGGGCGACGCCCCGATAGCCGGCGCCGGCGAGCACCGGCAGCTGGTACCGCCAGGAGAAGGACGTCTGCGGGAAGCCGTGGAGCAGGAGCACGAGCTCGCCGTCCTCGGGTCCGTCGGCCCGGGCCTCGAAGGCGAGCTCCCCCACCGCCAGCTCGAGCCGCTCCACCGGCTCACGCTAGCTCTTGCACGCCGCGTGAAAGAACGACGATTCGGGCATATGGTTACCGCCTCGACTCGGAAGGGGGCCCGATGGGCGACGGCGGCGCGGATCACGAGTACGACCCTGACCTCGATCTCCCCATCAAGCTCGGTCCGTGCTCGAACGGCGAGTACGTCCCGCCGCCGATGAGCGAGGTCGAGGCCGAGACGATTCGCCGTACCCGTGAGGCCGCCGACACCCAGGCCCGGCGGCTCGGCGTGAGCCGGCGGAAGTTCCTGCGTTCGGTCAGCGGCGCCGCGCTGATGCTCTTGACGCTCGACGCGACCGCGCGCGCCGCACGCGCCGGGGCGATCGGCGGCCGCTACCTGCTGCACCCGGACGCCGCCGGCGACCTGGACGCCGCCCGCGCCGCCATCGCCGGGAAAGAGCTCGTCTTCGACGTGCAGACGCACTACCTCAACTACGACCTGGCCCAGCCGGGCGGGCTGGGGATCGGCATGCTGTTCCCACAGCAGCGCTGCGGGGAATCGGACCCGCGTGCGTGCTTCTCGGTCGACCATTTCATCGAGGAGCTGTTCCTCAAGAGCGACACGTCGATGATCGTCGTGTCGGCCATCCCCATCCCTGGTTCGGGCAATCCGTTGTCGATCGACGACATGGAGCTGGCGAAGAAGATCTTCACGCAGTTGTGCGGGAGTGGTCGCGTCCTCGTGCAGGGGCAGACGTTCCCGAGCATCGGGAACGCGGCCGAACAGCGCGACGCGATGGCGAAGCTACGCGAGGAGCACAAGATCGGCGCGTGGAAGGTGTACACGCACGCCGGCGGTCCGCCGTGGTGGCTCGACGACCACGAAGCCGGCGCCGCGCAGGGCGGGAACGCCTTCCTCGAGAACGTGCGCGCCGTCGGGCCGAAGATCGTCGCCGTCCACAAAGGCTTTGGTCTCGTCGGCGGAAGCGCCCGCGGCTACGCGTCGCCAGTCGACGTGGGACCGGCCGCCAAGGCCCACCCTGACATCAAGTTCGTCGTGTACCACTCGGGATACGAGCCCGAGGACAAGGAAGGGCCGTACACCGATGCGACGGCGGACGTCGGCGTGAACCGGTTGATCAAGACGGCCATCGAGAACGGCATCGGCAAGAACGGCAACATCTACCCCGAGCTCGGCTCGACGTGGCGCTCGGTGATGAGGGACCCGACCCAGGCCGCGCACGTGCTGGGCAAGTTGCTGAAGCAGTTCGGGCCCGACCGGGTCGTGTGGGGCACTGACTCGATCTGGTACGGGACGCCCCAGGACCAGATCCAGGCATTCCGCGCGTTCGAGATCACATCAGAGTTCCAGCAGCAGTTCGGCTACCCGGCGCTGACACAGAAAGTGAAGGAGAAGGTCCTGGGCACGAACTCGACGCGCGTCTACAAGGTGAAGCCGAAGAAGGGGCACTGCGACTTCACCCGCGAAGAGCTCGAGCAGGTCCGCCAGGAGCTACCGACCGGCGCACGCACCTACGGACCCAAGACCGGACAGCAGGTCGCCGCGCTCATCCGCGCCCACGGCTGGGCGTAGACCACGAGCTGCTTCGAAGACTGGCGCGTCAGTAGAGCCAGGGCTCGCGGATGTTGAGGAACTCGATGTTCGCCGTCATCGCCTCGAATTCGCCCATCTGAGCGGCGAGCTCCGGAGGCGGCTCCTTCTTCTCGCCTTCGCGCGCGTCGGCTTCACTGGTGAAGTAGGCGGCTTCGATGTAGGTGTCGGGCCCGGTCCAGACCCGGAGCACACCAAGGATGTCGGTACGCCACGACGGGGCGTGCTGCTCGAAGGCCTGATCGATCTCGCGCATCTGGCCGCGGTCGGCACCGCCCTTCATGACCTGAACGAAGCCGGCATCATCGGACCCGCCGCCCAGGAACGTCTGCACATCCTCCGAGTCGCTGAACGTCACCGGGCCGTCGAAGTACTTCTCGGTCTCGGCCCACCACCGGCCCTGCTCGGGCCGGTCGCTGTTCGCCTTCGCGGCCGCGGCCGAATCGAAGCGGGCGAACGCGATCGCGTGCCCGTCGTCCGTCACGCCTGCCGTCGATCCGAGGAACCCCTTGGCCCCGGGGCGGAGCTCGCTCTGCCACTTGTCCAGCTGACGACGGAGACCGTCGCGGTCTGACACGCGACCTTCGAAGATTTGCACGAACATTCCGACACCTCCCGAGGTTTCCTCTGCGCGGATGATCCTCCCGGCGGGGCCTCGAGCGCAACCATGACCTCCAGGGCCGGCCGAGAAACCGAAAATGACCGATCTCGGCGGGCCCGCGGCATGTAGACCGCTTGCCAATGGAATACCGAGAGGCCACTGCTCGGGACGTCGATGCCATCGCCGGGCTGCACGCCGACAGCTGGAGGCGCCACTACCGCGGCGCCTACTCGGACGACTTCCTCGACGGCGACGTCGGCGCCGAACGGCTCGCTGCTTGGACGGAGCGGCTCGTCACGAAGCCCGCCACCGACAGCACGTACACCATCCTCGCCGAGCGTGATGGCGTGCTCGTCGGGTTCGCCCACACGATCCTCGACGACGATCCGAAGTGGGGAGCCCTCCTCGACAACCTGCATGTCCGGCACGAGCTGCAAGGCGCCGGCATCGGCACCAGGCTCCTGTCCGAGACGGCAACAGCCGTGATCGAGCGGACGCCGTCGGCCGGCCTCTACCTCTGGGTGCTCGAACAGAACACGGCCGCCCGAGCGTTCTACGAGGCGCGGGGCGGAAGCTGCGTCGGGCGCGGCGTCGCGCAGCCGCCGGGTGGTGGGACCGCGGCGGCGCTCAGATACGCGTGGCGTGATCCCGCCGAACTGCTCGTGACCTAGAGCGACTGCGCCTCGAGCCACCCATCAGTCGCCGGCGGGTCGGTACGTGAGCAACACGTTGCCGGAGCTGAACGTCGTCGTCTGCCGGAGCTCGAGCGGCACGCGATCTGGCAGCGTCCTGAACAGCGACTTGCCCGCTCCCAACAGGATGGGGTTCACCATGACCCGCAGCTCGTCGACGAGTCCCTGCTCCAAGAGGCTCGCCGTGAGCTCGGGACTTCCGAAGATGGCCAGGTATTTCCCCGGCTGACGCTTGAGCTCCGAGATGGTGCCGGCGGCGTTCTCCTTGACCAATGTCGTGTTCTGCCAGTCCGCCTTGTCGAGGCTCGACGAGAACACGACCTTGTCGACGCTGTTCATCCTCTCGGCGACGGCGGGGTCATCCTCGAGGGCAGCCGGTGTTGGCCAGTAGCTCGCCATGCCCTCGTACGTCGCCCGCCCGAAGAGCAGGGTGTCGATGTCGTTGAGCTGGTTGATGGCGAACTCGTTGAACTCGTCGTCGACGTTGGGCCAGTCGAACTCGCCGTTCGGTCCCTCGTAGTAGCCGTCGAGGGTCACCACCATGAACGAGATCAGTTTTCTCATCGGGTCGCGGGTGCGTAGGTGAGGTTGAGCACGCCGGTCTCGAACGTCTCGTGGTCCAGGAGCTCCAGGGGGTAGGTCGCCGTGTCCTCGAAGAGGCGCTCGCCGTGCCCGACCGCAATCGGATGGACCAGGAGGTGCAGCTCGTCGAGCAAGCCATTCGCGAGCAACCAGCGCACCAAGGTGGCGCTCCCCGACATCCCGATGTCGCCCGCCTGCTCCTTCAGGTGCCTGAGCTGACCGGCGACGTCGCCGGACACGATCGTGGCGTTGTTCCACGTCGCGTTGTCGAGACTGCTCGACACGACGTACTTGGGCACATTGTTGATGTACGAGGCGAACGGTACGTCGTCACCCTGGTGCGGCCAGTACTCCGACCACTCCTCGTACAGCACACGGCCCATCAAGAACGCCGTGTACCTCTCGGTGCCGCGGCCGATCGCGGCGCCCATCTCGTCGTTGAAGTACGGGAAGTGCCACTGGTCGGGCCGTTCGACGACGCCGTCCAGCGAGATGAAGAAGTTCCCCTCGATCTTGCCCACGATGTGCTCCTTGTGAAGTCGTCTTCTCCTTTCGACGTCCCGCAGCCCGCGAACTCATCGGTGCTCGTGAAGGTCAGAAGCTGCCGCCGTCGATCGTGAGCTTCTGGTCCGTGAGGTATCCCCCGGCATCGGAGACCAGGAAGCGGACGACGCCGGCGACCTCCTCGGGTGTGCAAACGTGGCCGAACGGCGACCCGGCGTTCAGCGTGGTGATGTCCTCGACGCCCATGGCGCCCTTCACCAGCCGCCGGCCCATCTCGGTCTCGACGAGGCCGGGGGCCACGACGTTGACGTGGATGTTGTGGCGGCGCTCCTCCTTCGCCAGCGTCCGCGCCAGCGCCTCGAGCCCCGCCTTGGCCACGTTGTACGGCGACGAGTTCGCGCCCCAATGCACGGTCGCGGCGCTCGAGACCATGACGATGTCGCCCCGCGGCCGCTCGCGCATGCTCGGCAAGACGAGCTTGCTGAGCGCGAACGAGCCGAACGTGTGCGTCCGCCAGACGCGCTCGAACTCGGCGGGATCGGTGTCGACGACGGAATGGCCGCGACTCGCGATGCCGGCATTGTTGACCAGAATGTCGACGCCGCCGAAGTCGGCGAGCACCGCGTTCACCATCGCCTCGTCCTCGTCCCACGAGTCCACGGACGCGTGATACTTCGCCGCCCGCCGGCCCAGCTTCTCGACGTCGGCCAGTGTCTCTTCGGCCGCCTGCTCGTCGCGGCGGTAGTTGATGGCGACGTCGGCGCCGTCCTCGGCGAGCGCGAGCGAGACCGCACGACCGATGCCGCGGCCTCCACCGTCACGAGCGCCACCCTGCCTTCGAGTCCCATCCGCTACTCCCCCAGCCGAAGCTTCTAACGGCCCGAGAACCGCGGCGACCGCTTCTCGAGGAACGCGGCGAGCGCCTCGCTCATGTCACCCGTGTAGCTCGACAGCAATTGCGTGCGGTTCTCGAGGTCGATCGCAGCCTGGAGGCTGCTCGCCTCGAGGTTGTCCCACATCACTTCTTTCGTCATCCAGACACCGAAAGGGCTGTTCGCCCGGATGAGCTGCGCCGTCTCGAGCGCGGCGTCGACGACCTTGCCGACGGGCACGACTCTCGACACGAGCCCGATGCGATCAGCCTCCGTCGCGTCGATCATCCGCCCCGTGAGCATGAGCTCGAACGCCCGCGACGCACCAATGAGGCGCGGAAGCAGGTAGCTGACGCCGATGTCGCAACCCGACAGACCGACGCGGATGAAAGCCACGTTGAATCGCGCGCTCTCCGACGCGACGCGGACGTCACACGCGAGCGCAAGCGCGAGCCCGCCACCCGTGGCCGCGCCGTTCACGGCCGCGATCACCGGCTTGGACAGCGTGCGGAGCCTGGTAACGAGCGATGCGATCTGTTGCTGGCCGCGCATCGCCGCCGGCGGCCCACCACCGCCATCGGCGACCTCCGTGGCGAGGTCACCGGTCTCCTTGAGGTCGAGGCCCGCACAGAATCCGCGCCCGGCTCCGGTGAGGATCACGACCCGGCAGTCGCGATCTTCGCCGACGGCTACGAGCGCGGCGTGCAGATCCCGGACCAGCTCGCGGCTCATCGCGTTGAGCCGCTCGGGACGGTCGAGCGTCAGCTGCGTGACGCCGTCGTCGATCGTCTCGCTGCGCACGGTGGTCATGGCTCTCTCCCCTCGGCGGCCTTGCGGGCCCGAGCCAGAAGGTCAGGGGCGCCAAGACGCTCGGACCAGGGCTCGAGGTCGGCGGTCGGGCCGCGCCACCGCCAGTCGTCCACGGTCCCGACCGGCGCGTCCACTCGCAGCGTCGCCAGCATGTGGAACAGCTCCACGTCCTTGCGCCCGTCGACGAGCGCCGCCGCCAGCTTCGGTGCGCCGCGCACTGCAACATCCCAGGCACCGGCGTCCTCCGGGATCGCGTCGAGATGCTTGTACCGGGCGAGCAACGTGGACGCGGATTTCGCTCCCCAACCCGGGAGACCCGGGAAGCCGTCGGCGTTGTCGCCGACCAGCGCGAGCCAGTCGGGGATCGACTCCGGCTCGACGCCGAACTTCTCCTTCACGGCCGCCTGGTCGAACACGCGCTGTTGCCGGCGGTCGAGCTGCACGACCTTCGGGTCGGCGACGCACTGCGCGAGATCCTTGTCGGGCGTGCAGATGATCACCTGCTCGACTCGCGGGTCATCCGCCGCGACCCGCGTCGCCGCGGCGAGGGCGTCGTCCGCTTCGAGCTCGACCATCGCCCACACCGTCACACCCAGCGCCCGCAGCGCGTCCTCGAGCAGCGGGAACTGCGCCAGCAGCGCCGGATCGATGCCGGCGCTGGTCTTGTATCCGGGCCACAGGTCGTTGCGGAACGATTCGATGACGTGGTCGGTGGCCACGCCGACGTGCGTGGCCCCCTCTTCCAGCAGCGCAAGGACCGACCCGAGGACACCGCGTACTGCGTCGACCTCGACGCCGTCGTCGTCGAGATGGCCGGGCAGCGCGAAGTAGTACCGGAACAGCTCGTAGGTCCCGTCGACGAGGTGCACCCGCACAGTGGGGAAGCTACTGCGCTCGGCGCTTCACTCCTCGTAGGTCCAGTCGGGACGCTTGCGCGCCTGGTGCTCGTCGTAGATGGCGACGCCGTCGCGGATGTCGACGAGCTTCGGAATCAGTATCTCCAGCGAGGGCTCGCCGTGCTCGAGGTGGGCCGCGAACTCCTCGGGGAAGTGTCGTAGGAGGCTGCTGATCACGACCTGCTCCTGAGCGCCGAGGTAGCAGCGGTTGGCGTCGGTGACGGTGTCGAGCCGGGCGCCGATGACCATGACGTCACGATCGGCCGCCTCGCCGGTGGCGATGCGGTCGAGGTACTCGGTCACCTCACCCGTGCCGAACTTGCATGCCGGGCACTGTCCGCAGGACTCGACGTACAAGAACCGCGAGACTGAACGCGCCACCGCGACCATGTCCGCGGTGTCGTCGTAGACGATGAAGCCGACGGCGCCGAGGCCGCTGTCGATCTTCGCCAGCCCTTCGTAGCTCACGGGCGCGTCCAGGTTCTCCGCGGTGACCACGCCGTTCGCGACGCCGGGCAGCACCGCCTTGATCGCGCGACCCGGGCGCGGACCGCCGCCGACGCGGTCGATGACTTCTCGCAGCGGGGTGCCCAGCTCGACCTCGGCCACGCCGGCGTGCTGCACGTCGCCGACCACCGTGGCGAGCGCGACGCCGGGCGACTCCGACGTGCCCATGGTGCGGTACCAGTCGGCGCCCCGTCCGAGGATCGGCACCACGTTGGCGAGCGTCTCGACGTTGTTCACGAGCGTCGGGTTCGAGCTCGGCACCTCGACGCCGTCGGACGACAGGTCGATGCCTGCCGACCAACCCATTTGTGGCATGGCGGTGAACAAGCCGTGGATGTAGGGCGGAAACAAACGCGGGAGCGGGTCCTCGCTTTCGATCACCTCGAGGAGCGCGGTCTCCTCGCCGAAGAGGTACTCCTCGGGCCCGGTGACCAGCGTGATCGGCACCTCGCCGACGAGGCCGGCGTCCGTCATCTCGCCCAGCGCACGGGTGAGCGCCTCGATCTCCGGCTCGAACGACGCCTTGACCCCCAGGTACACGCCGATCGCGTCGACGGTGCCGGCTGCGATCGCGAGGCCTTCGATGACCTGGTACGGGTTGCGGCGCATGAGCATGCGGTCCTTGAAGGTTCCCGGCTCGCCCTCGGCGCCGTTGGCCACGGCGAAGTGGTCACCGACCTCGGGGCCGCCGCCCAGGATCGACGACCACTTGCGCCCCGTCGGGAAACCGGCGCCGCCCCGGCCCCGCAACCCCGACCGGCCGATGGTGTCGACGATCGCGTCGGGGCCGAGCTCTCGCGCCCGCACGAGGCCTTGCCCACCGTCGAAGCCGTCGATGTACTCGTCGAGCGAGGTCAGGGGTTGATCCGGCAGCAGGACAGGCACGGGGGCTCCTTCGCCGTCTGCTTGTCCATCATTGTCGTCCATGGACATCGACGATCTCCGAGCCGGGCTCGGAGCGGGCGTGGTCGCGGGCGCGCTGAGCGGCCTGCCGTCGACGATGCATGCGCTGGCGACGGGCCGGTCGCCGCTCGACGCCATCCGCGCGGCCGGGACCCTGCTGCTCCCCGAGGACGCGCCCGGCAGCCGGCTCGCGGTCGCCGGCGTGGCCGCCCACGGCGCGATCTCGCTCGGATGGGGCGTCGCCCTCGCCGCGCTCCTCCCCCGCCGCCGGCCCGTGCCCTGGGGCGCGTTCGCGGGCCTCGTCATCGCCGGCATCGACTTGGGCGTCTTGGGCGGGCGGTGGCCTCGCGTTCGGGCGCTGCCGCTGCTCCCCCAGATCGCCGACCACGTCGCGTACGGCGCGATCGTGGGCGTGGTGCTCAGCCGGGCGGCGCGTCGGGGAGCGCCACGCGCTCGAACTGGCGCACGCCGATGCTGATGATCCGATCGTGCGCCCACCCGAGGATCGGCCGGCCGACGCGCGCGAAGCGCCGAAGCCACGGTTCGCGCAGGTCCAGCGACCAGACGAGACGCGCCGCGCAGCCCGACGGCGTCGGCGTGATCTCCAACCGGGCCGGGCCTTCGAGGTCACCGGAAACGCGCGTCTGCACCCGGGCTGGTGGCACCGCCTGCTCTACGTCGATCGCGACACGCAACGCGTACGGAAGGGGTGCCTGGATCATGCATTCGGTGTGCCCGCCGTCGTGCAACCCCTCGCTGTCGAACCTTCGCAACCAGCTCCACCACTGCGGATAGCTGTCCGTACGCGAGATCGTCTTCCAGAACGTCTCCGGCGAGACGGCGAACTCGAACCGCTGGTCATAATGGAAGGGCTCGCGCACCAGGCCATCAGCCCCGCTTCAATCGCCCGCGCAACGCGGTGAACGCCAGCGTCATGCTCAGTGCGCCGACGATTGCGATCGCCAGGAGCCCGACCGCGATGTCGTAGAAGTCCCAACCGCCGTACAGCAACGACCGCATCCCGGCGAGGAGATATGTGACCGGGTTCCAGCGGGCGATGGTCTGCAGCCAGCCGCTGAGGACATCGAGCGGCAGGAACGACGTCGTCAGGAACGCGAACGGGAAGAAGAGGATGAAGCTCGTGTTGACGGCGGCGGGGTTGCCGGTCTTGAGCGCTATCGCGTACGGGAACCCCGTGAACGCGAGCCCCCACAAGCCGGCCATCAGGATGAAGAGGAGAACACCGAGGATGCCCGTCTCGAACCGAACGCCGACGATGAAGCCCATCATGACCACGGGGATCGACAGCGTGGTGATGAGGAAGAGATCCGCCATCATCAAGCCGAGCAACAACGACAACCGGCGGATCGGCGTCATCAGCAGACGGTCGAAGTACCCGTTCTGGATGTCGGTCACGAGCGCGCTCGCACGCGACAGACCGGTGACGGCGAAGATGATCGCCACCGGAAGCTGGAAGGCCTTGAAGTCGACGCCCGTGCCCGCTTCCGCGAGCGGCTCCAGCGCGCCGATGTTGATCGCGTAGAAGAACACGGGTACCACCAGCGCCGGCACCACGAACTCGATCTCCCGTGGGACGGCACGGACCGACCGCGTCGCGATCGAAAAGCAGTCGGCGAGGAACCCCGCCGGGCGGGCTCGGACCGCGGGCTGCTCGATCGTCACCGTCGTCATTCGTCCTCCTCGCTCTGGGCATGGCTTGCGGTGAGGTCCTCGCCTTCTTGAATGTGCTCTCCCGTGAGCTCGAGGAACACGTCGTCGAGCGTGGGCTCCCGGAGGGTGAGATCGCGCACCCGGACACCACATCCGTCGAGTGCGATCGCGACCGGGCTCAGGACGGCCGAGCCGTCGGCGGCCCGGATCGTCAGCTCCTCACCGTGGATGTCGACCTGTGAGACCCCCGCGACTTCGCGCACGGCATTGCAGGCGCGTTCGGCACCGTCGTCGACGCGGGCGATGATCACATCCGACCCGAGCGAATGCTTCAGCTCCGCGGGCGTGCCCTCGGTGATCAGATGACCGTTGTTGATGATGCCGACCCGGTGCGCGAGCTCGTCGGCTTCCTCCAGGTACTGCGTGGTGAGGAAGATCGTGATGCCCTCGGCGTTGAGCCGGCGAACCTCGTCCCACACGCGCACTCGGCTGGCGGGGTCCAGGCCCGTGGTCGGCTCGTCGAGGAAGAGCACCTGCGGGTTGTGGACGAGCGCGACGGCCAGGTCGAGTCGCCGGCGCATGCCGCCCGAGTACGTGCTGACGCGGTGTCCGAGCGCGGGCCCGATGTCGACGAGGCGCGTGAGGTCGCGCAGCCGCGCCTCCACCTCCTCCTTGGTCAGGCCGTAGAGCCGGCCCTGGAGCCGCAGGAGCTCGATGCCGCTCTGCGCCGGATCAAGTGACGCTTCCTGGAGCGCGACGCCGATACGGAGCCGCACGTCGAGCGGTTGCCGAGCGACGTCGAACCCGGCCACCTCGGCACGACCCCTAGTCGGCAGCAACAGGGTGCAGAGCACGTGCACCAGCGTCGACTTCCCGGCGCCATTGGGCCCGAGGAACCCGTAGATCTCCCCGGTCTTCACGTCGAGATCGACGCCGTCGACGGCGCGGGTCTCACCGAAGAAGCGCCGAAGACCTTCCGTCCGCACCGCCGTGTCAGTCACGGCGGCCCAACCTACCGACATCGCGTCTCCCTGGGTGGGGACGTGACTTGGACGTTCGAGCTGCTGAGAACTCATCGCGGGCAGCGTGCGTGGGCACGCCGACAACGCCCTGTCGGCGTTTCGGGAACGGCTACCGAAGCTGTTCGCCCGCGCCGGCCAATACCGGCGCCGGTGTGACGTCCGCCACCGTTTCGGCGGCGCGCCGCTCGGTGACACCGAGCGCGAACCACACGGTCGCCGCCCACAACGCAGTGGCACCCCCGACGTGAATGCCGACGAGCAGCGCAGGGATGCCCGTGAAGTACTGCGCATAGCCCACGCCCGCCTGCGCGACGAGGACTGCGAGGAGCACGCTCAATCGTCGCAGGACTGCCTGCGGCGCCCGGGTGCGGTACGCGAGCACCAGCGTCACGAGGACGAGCGCGAGCAGCACCATCGCCGCTGTCCCGTGGACGCGGGCGACGTCGGGGATGTACAGGTCGAGGCGCGTCGCTCGCTGGTTCGTGCCGGGGACGTCGCCCGAGTGCGGTCCCGACCCCGTGACGACCGTGCCGGTCACGACCACCACGGCCGCGGCGGCGAGTAGCACACGGCTCATCCACACGACCGGTGTCGCCGCGATCGGCACGGGACGTTGCGCGAACGCGTCGTCGGGCTGCCCGGCCCGCCGGCACAGGACGAGCGCGTTGGCGAGCAGCAACATCGACACGAGGAAGTGGCTCATCACCCACGGTGGTGACAGCAGCTTCTCGACGACGAGCTTCCCCAGCACGATCTGGACGATCACGCCGGCGACGAGCCCCAGCGAGAGGAGCACGAGGTCCCGACGGCGTGGCGTCCGGATGATCGACCCGAGTACCGCCACGATGACGGCCAGCGACACGAGCCCGGTCACCATGCGGTTCACGAACTCGACCATGGCGTGGAAGTCGTTGGCTGCGTACGGCGTGAGCCGCCCCGGCTCACAGTTGGGCCAGTCGGGGCATCCGAGCCCCGAGCCGGTCAGCCGCACCGCGCTGCCGGTCACGATGATCGCCGCCAGCAAGAACGCGGCGACGACGGTCACGCGGCGGTACTGCACCGGGCTGAGGTGGAGTACGCGCATCGCCGCGCATGGTAGGCGGGGCCTCTTCGGGGGTCCTGATCGCGCCCCGCTAGCCTTCGCGCGGCGGTGGCGGCTTTGCGGACCACCGCCGCAAAGCCGGAGCTTGCGACGGCGCCAAGGAGACTGATGCCGCTCGTGGAGTACGACGAGTTCGGGCTGTTCCGCGAGAACGCGGACGAATACGGGATCGCGTGGCACGGCCCACCGAAGGTGCGGCGCGAGTTCGTCGAGGTCGACGAGGGCCGCCGGGTGAGCGCGCTCGTATGGGGAGCCGACGACCCCGAGATCGTGCTGATGCACGGCGGCGCCCAGAACGCGCACACCTGGGACACCGTCGCCCTCGCGCTCGACCGACCGCTCGTGGCGGTCGACCTGCCCGGTCACGGCCACTCCGACTGGCGTGCGGACCGTCAGTACTGGCCGCTCGAGAACGCGGTCGACGTCGCGACCGTGATGCGCGCGCTCGCGCCGTCACCGCGTGTCGTCGTCGGCATGTCGCTCGGAGGATTGACGTCGGTTGCGCTCGCGGCGAGACATCCCGAGCTGGTGCCGCGGCTGGTGCTCGTCGACGTCACCCCCGGTGTCGACCGCGAGAAGGCCGCACCCATCACGGCATTCGTCGCCGGACCCGAGCGGTTCGCGTCGTTCGACGAGATCCTCGAACGCACGGTTGCGTTCAACCCGACGCGTACCGAGTCGTCGTTGCGGCGCGGGATCTTGCACAACGCTCGTGAGCACGACGACGGCAGCTGGACGTGGAGGTACGACCGCTGGCGACTCGCCGAGGGCCAGGACGTGCCGGACTTCCGCCCGCTCTGGGACGACGTGTCGAAACTGAAGATGCAGCTGATGCTGGTGCGCGGCGCCGACTCCGGCGTCGTCGGCGACGAGGATGTCGCGGAGCTACGGCGCCGGCAGCCGAACGTGCGGGTCGAGGTGGTCGAGGGAGCCGGGCACAGCGTCCAGGGCGACCGCCCGGTCGAGCTAGCCCGCCTGATCGAGAGCTTCCTCGCCGGCTGAGTCGCGGCCGCGAGAACTGACCGTTGCAGCAGCCTCCTCCGGCGACGGCCCGGTGCACTCCCGAACTAGAAGACCGGCAGCCACCCACGCCTCGAAGCCGCCGATCACGTCGGTGGCATAGCGCCAGCCGAGCAACTGGAGCGAGCGCGCGGCCAGGCTGGACGCCAACCCCTGTGTGCACAACACGATGACGGCGCGGCGCAAGGTCGCCTCAGGGATCCGGTGCGGCCCGGGATCGAACCGCCACTCCAGGACGTTGCGGCCGACGATCGCCGCGCCCGGCACGTCGCCCTGGGCCCGGCGCTGCTCGAGCGGCCGGATGTCGACCAGGATCGCCCCGCAGGCGAGGGCGTCGGCCGCGGCCTGCGGCGTGAGCCGGTGCAGGTAGCTCCGCGCTTCGGCGAGGAGATCCTCGACCCCGTTCGGCATGCTCATCCCCCCGTGCAATGCCGCCGGCGCCCTCACGCTATCTGATTCAGCGACGGCGTGACCGGACGACGTACAGAGGGTCGTCCGGCGTCGGGATCTGTTCGTCGACGACGTCGTCGAAACCGGAGCGCTCGAGGTAGGCGCGCACGAGCTCGCGGTGACCGACGTCGTCGGTCGTGAGCCAGGCCATTACAGCCTTCGTCGGGAAGCAGCGATTCGAGAACGACACGATGACCGACCCGCCCGGCGCGAGCACCCGGCGCACGTCGGTGAACACCTCGATCGGCCGCACGAGGTACTGCACGCTCACCGCGCATGCGACGGCATCGAACACCGCGTCCGGAAATGGCAGCCGCGGGTCCGCGGAGGCGGCGGCTTTGCCGACCGCCTCCGCAGGAGCCGGAGCCTGCGACGGCGACCACGCAGGCCGGTTCAGGTCGTGGACCACCCACTCGTCGAGCTTCGGGTTGTCCACCATCTCCTCGGCGTTCATGCCGAGGCCCACGACCTTGCCGAGACCCTCGGGAAGGTGCGACCGCCAGGACGACATGAGGTCCAACACCACCGCGCCCGGCCGGAAGTGCTCCGCGTACACAGCACGGAGCGCGTCGATCGCTCCCGGCTCGAGGTGCACGACCTTGCGCGGCACGGCGTAGAACCGGGCGTCATCGGTAGCGTCGATCCGGGCGAACGGGTCGTCCCTCACGCGCCTCGCAGCCGGCTCAGGTGTGCTCGCGCGGCTCTTCTTGATCGCCGTCGCCTTCGGCGACGCCCTTGCGGAACTCCCTTGAGGCGCTGCCGAGCGACCGGGCGAGCTTGGGAAGCTGCGAGCTCCCGAACAAGAGGGCTACCACCGCCAGGATGATAAGCAGGTCGGGCCCGATGATCTCGGCCACGATCGGCGTCATCGCACCTCCTCTCCCCGGAAGTGAGCGTACCGACGACGACGCCCGTCGCGGCCGCGCGCGTCAGCTCGTGGTCACCGGGGGAAGAGCCGCAAGGACCTCTTCGAGCGGGGCGTGGTCGGCGCTGTGGTCGTCGACATGCTCGTACCGGACCCGGGCGCCCGGTCCGACGACGAACGTCGCCCCCTGCTGGGTCACTCGCCGGCCGGCCTTATGGATCCGATGCCCGTCCGCCCGCGCCCGCTTGGCGCCGTCGCGGCTCCGCCGGTCCGTGAGCAGCCGGAAGAAGCCGACGCGGCGTACCGACGCCGCTCGGGCCGCCTTGGCGTCGTCGTCGACGAGCACCGGGAACGGCACGTCCTCGTCGGCCACGAACGATGCGGCGTAGCGCACGTTCCCCGTCCCGATGGCGACGACCTCGCCGCCCCGCCGCTGGATCTCGTCGTAGATGCCCCGCAACTGCGAGGCGTGCTCACGGCAGAGGAGTCAGCCGAAATGGCGGAGGAAGACGAGGACCACCGGGCGCTCGGCCCAGAAGTCCCCGAGCCGGCGCGGTTCCCCGGTCGCGTCGGGAAGCTCCAGGTCAGCCAGTTTCGGGAGATCCATGGCCGCACCCTATGGGAGAATGGGCGCATGACGCAGACGGAGACCAAGACCTTTCGCCGCATGGACGAGTCGACCGCCGAACAGTGGGCGGTGATCGGCACGGAGTCGTTCAAGAACCAGGGGCGGGTCGCCGATCGGGTGCTCGGCATGCTGCGGTCACTCGCCGACATCACCGACGGGTTCGCCGTCGACCAGCTCGAGCACTGCCTGCAGACAGCGACGCGCGCGGAGCGGGCCGGCGCCGACGACGAGGTCGTCATCGCCAGCCTCTGCCATGACGTCGGGAAAGCGGTGAGTGTCCCGAACCACCCCCGCATCGCAGCCGAGATCCTGCGGCCCTATGTGCGGGACGAGGTGCATTGGATGATCGAGGTGCACCAGGACTTCCAGGGCCGCCACTACTACCACCACTTCGGCGGCGACCCGAACGCCCGCGACCAGTACAAGGGTCATCCCGCGTACGAGTTCGCCGAGCGCTTCGCCGACGAGTGGGACCAGGCCGCCTTCGACCCCGACTACGACACGCTCCCGCTCGAGCACTTCGAGCCCCGCCTGCGCGAGCTGTTCGGCAACCCGAAGTCGCTCTAGCGGTATTCACCGACCCACGAACGCGCAACGACCGCGCGCAAACCTGAGGGCGGTTCTCGAACCACCCGGCTAGGGTCTATGACGATGTTGGCTAGGTGGCGGACGCTCGCATTTGTCACGATCGCGGTTGCAGCGGTTGGGCTTGGCTGGACATCGAGCCGGGGTTGGGGACCTGGCGAGCCCAGTTCCGACCGGCCGTCGCTCAGCATTGACGACGGGCGGAGTACGGCTGAAGCCGCGGTCGTCGAGAGGACTTCGTCGTTTGTCCGCGCGTTGACCGGCGACAGGCCGTCTCAGTCGCAGCTGCCATGGCAGTTGCTGGCGACGTGTGGGCTCTCCGGCATCGCAGCCGCTGTCTTCTGGACCCGATCCGGTACCGCCGATCGCTGGTCGCGTCAACAGCTTCGCCTGCTTCGCCGCACGGTCGCGCTCCGCGCACCTCCGTCGAGCCAGCTGGTCTAACCCCGCCACAAGCTCTTTCCCGCGTCTCGGACGCGTGGACGCAATCGACTGAACGCGTCGTTCCGCGCGCGTCAGCACAGGCAGTCGGTCTGTGAGCGGGTCTCCTTAGAAAGACTCTCGTGGCTTTGAACGGAGCGCGCCATGAATCCTTACAAGAACGAGCTTGTTACCGACCATTGCAGCTTCCATCACCGACGTGTCACATCTAGTCGTCCTGGTGTTGTGTGCCGGCTTCATGCTGGCGCCCTTTGCGATGCTCGTGGGCCTCATCTACAGCGGCATCCGCAACCGAAGGCGCATGTCCGATAGCGAGTCGCCGCCTGCAGAGCATTCAGGCAGTGCGGCCCTTCTAGATCGAAGTGACCGGGCGCGGCGCGGAGAAACGCCGTGAACGGGCCGCTTGTCGTTGGCCAACTCCTCTGGATCGCAAGCGGCGCGACGCTTGGTGCACTCGCGGCGCAGCGGCGCGACTCGCTGGGCTGGATGCTCGCCGGCATCGTGTTCGGACCGTTCATCGTGATCGCACTCGTGTTCCCGCGCCGCGCAACGGCTCGGCAGTCGCTACCTCACGAAGGGCGACGATGAGCGAGCGCCAGCCGACGGACTTGGAGATCTCCGAGGTGGTGCTACCGGGGATTGGGCGCAGGTACACGCTCCCGGCTGCCGATGGGGCTCGCGTCGTGGTCGTGGTGCACCACAGCGGCCGCCGCGATCTCTACGCCTTTCCACCCGGGGCATCCGGAGACGAGCCTCCTGCGAGCATCTCATTGACGGACGATCAGGCCCGCAGACTCGGTGCGGTGCTTGGCGGCGCGTACTTCAAGCCCGCGGTTGTCGCAGACGTCGAGACCGTCATCGGCAGTCTGCTGATCGATTGGGTCACGCTGCGAACGGACTCGCCGGGCACTGATCGTTCGATCGCCGAGCTCGAGATCCGTCGCCGTACCCGCATGACCGTGGTGGCCGTCTTGCGCGACGACGAGACCATCCTTGCGCCCGAACCCAACGAGAGGCTGCGGGCCGGCGATCGTCTCGTCATCGTGGGACGTCAAGAAGACCTCGGAGCGTTCTTGCGCCACGTCGTCGGTTCGGGCGATGGGTGACGAGCTCGTCGCGCTCGGTGGCGCCTTTCTCGCAGCCGGAATCGTGGCGCGACTCGGCAACCGCATCGGGCTTCCCACTATCCCGCTCTTCATGGTCGCGGGCATCGTGTTCGGTCCCCATACCCCCGGCGTCGCATTCGTCGAGGACCCTCGCGAACTTGCGCTGCTCGCGAGCCTCGGCCTCGTCCTGCTGCTCTTCTACCTCGGTTTGGAATTCACGCTGGAGGACCTCATCGGCGGCGGGCGTCGTCTCGTCGCCGCCGGGGGCATCTATCTCCTTCTCAATGTTGGCGGTGGGCTCGCCTTCAGTTTCGCGGTCGGGTGGGGGACCCGCGAGGCGCTCGTGATGGCAGGCGTGGTGGGGATCTCCTCCTCGGCGATCGTCACCAAACTCCTGGTCGAGCTGCGCCGACTCGCAAATCCCGAGACACGACTGATTCTTGGAATCGTCGTCGTCGAAGACCTCTTTGTTGCGCTCTACCTCGCGATCCTCCAGCCGGTTCTGAGCGGCACGCAGGGAGTTGCCGCAACGCTGACGTCGTTCGGCAAGGCGTTCGCCTTTCTGATCATCCTCGGTGCCATCGCCCGGTGGGGCTCTGGCGTCGTCGGTCGACTCCTTTCCAGTGACGACGACGAACTCCTCACGGTCTGCTTCATCGGGCTCGCCGTCCTCGTCGCCGGCGTCGCCGAGGAACTGGGGGTGTCCGAGGCCATCGGCGCCTTCATGATCGGGGTCGTCCTCGCCGAAAGCCCATCCGCGGAACGGATCAAGCGGCTCGTGCTCCCTTTGCGTGACGCGTTTGCCGCCGTGTTCTTTTTCGCCTTCGGGTTGAGCATCGACGTCGGCGACGTAGCCTCGGTAGCCGGTCCGATTGGCGCCGCAGTCGTACTGAGCTTGATCCTCAACGTCGCCGCCGGGCTCACGGCCGCTCGCCTGTACCGCCTCGGTCCGCAACCGGCCGCCAATGTCGGGTTCACCATCCTGGCCCGAGGCGAATTCTCCCTGGTGCTCGCGGCTGTCGCCGCCGGAGCCGGGCTCGACGCCCGCCTGAGTCCCTTTGTCGCCGGGTATGTGCTCGTCCTCGCCATTGCCGGGCCGCTCCTCGCCAGCCGAACGACCTCGATCGCGCGACGCGTCCCCGCCCGGCTGATCAGCCCAGGAGGCCCACCATGAGCCCAGTACTCACCCGCCCGCGACCCCGATCGGGTCCCGTTCTCGTCCGGCGCGATGTAGTCATCGTGGTCCTCGCCGGCGCGATCGCCATCTCAACTCTCGCTGGCCTCCACGCAGCGCTACGTGGCCCCCAGCTCGTCGACCGTGTCACCGTCAGCAACAGAACTCCGTTTCTCGTCGACATCGAAGCCACCAGCGACACCCACGACGGGTGGCTCAAACTCGGTCCCGTCTCCCCAGGTGAAAGGCACACCTTCGAAAGCGTCGTCGACCAAGGCAACCACTGGATCTTCCACGTCACCACCGGAGCCTACGACGGAGGCGAATTCTCGGTGAGCAAGATCGAACTCGAACGCGCGCAGTGGCGCGTCGCGATCCCGCGAGATGTGCAACAACGTCTCGAATCCAAAGGCGCGGTCCCGCTCCAACGTCAGTAGAGCGAGCTGCCCGTGGGCCTAGGAGCTCACGCCGAGCCGGCGAGCGCTCGCGACCGCGCCCTCACGTATCTCGCTCTCGTCGGCGATCTCGCCGCCGCGCATGAGCACGCGTCCCGCGACGACAGTGGTGTCGACGACCGAGCCCGCCGCCGCGTACACGAGGTTCGCGGTCAAATCACCGGGCGTGAGCTCGGGCGCGTCTGACCGCACCAGCAGGAAATCTGCCGCTTCTCGCACAGCCACGCGGCCGGATTGACCGAGCAACGGGGCGCGCTGTCCGGAGGCGACAGCCCACGCCTCCGTGGCGGGCAGGGCCGCCGGGTCCCGCGCCGCGTGCTTCTGGGCGAGCGCGAGGTACTTCACTTCCTGGAACATGTCGAGTGAATTGTTGGACGACGCGCCGTCCGTCCCGAGGCCGACGGGGATGTCATATCCACGCGCCGCGCCGTACGGGAACACGCGACCGACGGCCAGTTTGAGGTTGGACACCGGATTCGTGACGATCGTGGCGCCGCGCTCCCCCACCAAAGCGAGCTCGTCGTCATCGAGCCAGACGCCGTGCGCGAGCAGCGTGCGCGGCGTGAGCAGCCCGATGCGATCGAGGTACCGCGCCGGCCGTATCCCGTGCGCCGCGACACAGTCGTGCACTTCCCCTTCGGTCTCCGACAGATGGATGTGGACGGGCAGTTGTCGTTCGGCCGACAGCTCCGCCACCCACTGCAAGGACTTCTCGCTCACGGTGTAGATGCCGTGCGGCCCGAGCGTGGGTGTGATGCGCGTGCCTGTATCCGCGAGCGTCTCAAGGAAACGTTCGGCGTCGGCGCGCAGCGCGTCGGACTTGTCGGGCTCGAGGCCATCGACGAGCGGGAGCGCAACGGAGGCACGCACGCCGGCGTCCTGCACAGCGCGGGCAACGGCCGCCGGCTGCCAGTACATGTCCCAGAACCGCACCGTGCCCGATCGGATCATCTCGGCGCAGGCCAAGCGCGTGCCCCAGTACACGTCGTCCTCGGTGAGCTTGGCCTCGGTCGGCCATATGCGCTCCTGGAGCCATTGCATCAGCGGCAGGTCGTCGCCGTAACCACGCATGAGCGTCATAGCCGCGTGCGTGTGTCCGTTGACCAGCCCGGGCAGCAGCGCCATGCCCGCCGCGTCGAGCACGTCGTCCCCGGGTACCGGCTTCACTTCGGGCCCGACGGCCGCGATCCGATCCTCCTCGACGCGCATCCCGACGCGCTGGCCGTCGAGGCTCGCGTCCTGCACCGCCAGGCTCACGAAGTCGCCACCTCCACGGCAAGGACGGGGAGCAGGGCGTTGAGCGCGTCCAGGAGACGAGCCTGGTTGGCGACGGCACCGGCACGGAACTCCCCCACAGTGAGCGGCGCGTCCCCGATGCCGTTGGCGAGGTTGTCGACGACGCAGACCGCGGCGTAGGGCAGCCGCAGCTCGCCCGCCAGGACGCACTCGCTGGCGACGGTCATGCCGACGAGGTCGGCGTGGGTCGCGAGCAGCCGGATCTCGGCCTGGGTCTCGAACCGGGGCCCGATCGCCTGCCAGTAGACACCGCCGTCCTCGAGCGGCACGTCCGTTTCGGCGCGCCAGCGATCGAGCACGAGTGCTCGCCACACCCGGTCGAAGCCGGGCGTCTGGTGGCCTTCGTCGTCGTCCGAGAACGAGATGCGGAGATGTAACGCGATGAAGTCGTCGGGGGCGACGAACGTGCCGACGGGGAGATCACGCCGGAGACTCCCTACCGACGCGAGTCCGAGCACACGGTCGCACCCGAGGTCGGCGAGGGCGCGCACGTGGGCGCGGTGATTGATGTACGGCGCCGAGGTGAACCGGTCGAGCCCGTGCCGCTGGAGCACGACGTACAGACCGGCGTCGAGCAGCGCCACCGGGCCGTAGGGCGTGTCGACGTCGATGCGCTCCGCGGAAGATGCGAAGGCGGTGCCGAGGATGCCGTGGCCTCCTGTGACGGCCAGTCGTCCCACGTGCAACTCCCTTCGTCGCCTACGCAAGCGACGCGAGCGTGGCGACGAGCGCGTCGCGGTCCGTTGCCACGCCATCGCCGTCACGCAGCGTCGGTGGCAACTCGATCTGGATGCCTCCACCCCGCGCCCGGTTCACCGGGTTGTCCGGGTGTACGCCCCGCAGTGTGGGCGGGATCGCGCGCAGGTCGTCGACAAACCGGTGCGACGGCACTGCCGCGTGAAGGACCGCGGCCGCTTGCGTCGCGAGCTCGCGGTTCAGGCCGCCTATGAGCACGACGTTCGAATAACCCCTGCGGCCGTACCCGTGGACCGAGACGACGACGTCGACGTGATCGAGGAACGTGCTGAGCGCCGGAGACAGACCCGGGTCCACGAGCGCGGACGGGATGTGCCAGCGCAGGTCCTCGGGCTGACGGACGGCGTAGAGCGACGCGCGCCCGAGCTCCGCGGCAGATGCCGCGATTTCGGCGGTGCCTCGCTCTAGGCTCCCGCCATGGAACGCAAGAAACCCGAAGCGCGACCGCAACTGCGACTCCTCGATCACGCCGGGGTATCGCAGTAACTCGTCGAACATCGACCGTGAGCCTACGGCGGAGTCCCTGAGGACGCCGGTGTCCCCGCTTCGCTTCCTCCGCACCGCGCCGAGGTCAGCGCTGGCGATACTGACACTGATCACGGTGCTCGCCGCCGTCTCTGGCGCGTTCGTAGTGTTGGCGCCAGAAGCGGCGGCGCAAGAGGACCCCGCGATCGCGCGTGCCCGCGAGCGGCTGCAACAGGCCCAATCCGAGGCCAACGCCGCCCATGACCGCTACGAGAAGGCAATCGACGAGCGCGACCAGGCGCAGGCCCAGATCGCCGAGCTCGAAGCCGCCATCCCGGTCCTGCGCGCCCAAGAGGCTGAGCTGCGAACCCAAGAGACCCTGCTACGGGCGCAGCTCGGAATTCGCGCCGCCGCCCTCTACAAGCACACCGACCCCGCCGAGGGCCTCGAAGTGCTCGCGGCCAAGGACCGCATGCGGGCCGGCCGCAAGACGAAGCTCACCGAGGCTGCTGACCAGTTCGACGACGAACGGGCACGCCAGCTGCTCGAGACCGCCGACCGGGTGCAGAAGATGCAGGCCGAGCTCGACGCGAAGCGAGCCGAGCTCGAAGACAAGCGAGCCGAGCTCGACCGCCTCGTCACACGGCTCGACCAGGAGAAGGCGGTGTTCGAGCAGAAGGTGGCGGCGGCGAACCGGGCCCTCGAAGTCGCCGAGGAGATCGGCGCGCTGCGTGCGCTCGGCGAACCCGTCATGGGCCCGCCCGTCCTGTCGGCGGCGGAGCTCGTGGCCTGGTACCGGTCGACCGGCTCGTCGCCGCGCCTGTCGGGCGTGACCATCGACGAGCTGGCACAGATGTTCATCGAGGAAGGCCTGGCCGAGAACGTGCGCGGCGACTTCGCGTTCGCGCAGGCGTACCACGAGACGGGCGGGTTCCGAACGGGCGGCAGCGAGAACAACTTCTCGGGTCTCGGCGCGTGCGACGGATGCGCGGGCCAGCGTCGCTTCCCCACCGCCCTCGACGGTGTGCGAGCCCAGATCCAGCACCTCCGGAACTACGCCGACCGTCGCTCGCGAGCCACCGATCTGGCGCATCCGCCCTCGCCGTACTGGTACGGGTCCGATCCGGCTACGGCGGCGCGGAACTTCGACTCGTTCTTCCCCAAGGGCTGGGCGCCGACGTGGCAGCTGATGGGCCGTGGCAACTGGGCGACGGACCCGAACTACGCGTCCAAGGTGATCGGCGTCTACAACCGCATGATCGCGACCAAGGGCGTCTAACGAAGCAAGCCTCGTCCGGTCACCAGCGGCACGTCGAGCACCGAGAGCAGACCGGGCTCGGCGTCGCACACGGCCGGAATCGCATTCAGACAACGCATGGCCGTGGCGGTCAGGCCGCCGGTGTTGTGGTCGCCGTCCTCGCCTTCGAAGTGGAACTGGCAGTGAAGCGAGGGATTGCCCTGAATGTCGACGCGGTAACCGCCCTGGCCGGGGAGATTGGGCCACTCGGGCGCGACCTCCTCGTTGATGCGGGTCACGTGCTCGAGCACGATGCGCGGCTCGCCGCCGACGATCCCCTGAACCTCGAAGCGCATGCCCGCGGTCGTACCGGCGGCGATGGTCCCGAGCGGCGTCTCGTATTCACGCGCGGCAGGCACGCGCTCGTGCACCTCACGGATGTCTTCGAGTTCCGTCCCGAGACCGGCGGCGAGGACCGACACGGTGCAACCCCAGGCGAGGCCGATGATGCCGGGTTGGAGGAGCAGCGGAAGCTCGTCGAGCGGCTTCCCGAACCCCATGATGTCGAAGAGCACGTCGGCTTGGAGATACGTCGAATAGTCGAGGATCTCCATGACGCGCACCGAGTCGACGCGCTCGTAGGCGCCGAGGAACGCGAACGGCACCAGATCGTTGGCGAAGCCGGGGTCGATGCCCGAGGTGAAGCACGACACGCCGCCGGCCTTACACGCGGCGGCGAGGGGCTCGCGGTATCGCGCCGGTGCGGAGGGTGGATAGACGAGCGGCACGACCGAGGTCGACACGACGTTGCTGCCTGCCTCGAGCACGCGGGACATGTCGGCCACGGCGTCGTCGGGCCGCAGGTCACCGCTCGCCATGTACGAGACGCAG
>DASPXI010000102.1:0-30756 GCA_035637335.1 Acidimicrobiia bacterium | reverse complement strand
CTCATACCGGCGGCGTCGCCGCCGACCACGACGAGCCGCTCGGTCATGTTCGCGCTTGGGTCACGCGGGCGTTTGCGTCCGCAGGCCCCCGAGCGACTCGATCACCGCTTCGGCTTCGGCCACGAACCGCCGTACGAGCTCACCGGCGGGGACCAGGTTGTCGATGGCGCCGGTGCCCTGCCCGGCCGGGTAGCACTCGCGGTCGGGGTCGACATCGGCCGCCTCGCCGCCCGTGAGGTGCAGCGTGCCCTCCTCCACCGCCTTGAAGATCTGCTCCGGGAACGGTCTGAGGTCCTCGGGGTGCTCGTCGTAGTGCTGCGTGGTCTTGTTGCGCACCGCCCGCAGCGTCTTCCCGGTGAAGGCGCGGCTGATCACGGTGCCGTCCTCAGCCGTGCGGATCAGCGCCTCCTTGTAGCCGGGCGTCGACCGGGCTTCGGGGGTGGCGATGAAGCGGGTGCCGATCCAGACGCCGTCGGCGCCGAGCGCGAGGGACGCTGCCAGACCTCGACCGTCGAAGAGGCCGCCGGCGGCGACGACCGGTACCCGGTCGCCCACGGCGTCGACCATCTGGGGCACGAGCGGCATGGTGGCGACGGTGCCGGTGTGACCACCGGCCTCGGTGCCCTGGGCGACGACGATGTCGCATCCTGCCTCGACGGCGCTGACCGCGTGGCGCACCTTCCCGCACATGTTCACGACGAGCACGTTGTTGTCGTGGCAGAGCTCGATCACGTCGCGCGGGACGCCGAGGCCGGCCACGAAGACCTGCGCGCCCTCCCGAATCACGATCTCGATGTTCGCCATCATCTGTTCAGGCAGCGCCGTGAGTAGATCGACCCCGAACGGCTTGTTCGTCGCCGCCTTCACAGCGCGGATCTCGTCGATCATCTCGTCCTGCTGCATGGCTGAGGCGCCCAGACAGCCGAAGCCTCCTGCCTCCGACACCGCGGCGACGAGCGCGTGGTAGGACACGCCGCCCATCCCGGCGAGCATGACGGGATGCTCGATCTGGAGTACGTCAGTCAGTCGCGTGCGCATACCCGCAACCTAGCCCCCGCTTTTCGGCGCCGTCGCAAGCTCCGGCTCTGCGGCGACGGACGTCGAAGCCGCCGTCGCCGCGGCCTCCAGTAGCGTTGAGCGCGTGCCGAACGCGCTCGTAGGCGTGATCATGGGCAGCGATTCCGACCTGGAGGTCATGCGGCCGGCGGTCGACGTCCTCGCCGAGTTCGGGGTCGCCTTCGAGGTGCGCGTCGTGTCCGCGCACCGCACACCAGACGTGCTCTACGAGTACGCACACACTGCCGCCGACCGGGGGTTGCGCGTGATCGTCGCCGGCGCCGGCGGCGCCGCCCACCTGCCGGGCATGACCGCATCCATGACTCCCCTGCCGGTGATCGGTGTGCCGGTCCCTCGCGCCAAGCTCGACGGGGTCGACTCGCTCCTCTCGATCGTCCAGATGCCGCCGGGTATCCCGGTGGCGACGGTCGGAATCGGCGAAGCGCGGAACGCCGGCCTGCTCGCGGTGCGCATCCTCGCCGCCACGAACCCCGAGCTGCAGCGTCAGATGCGGACGTTCCAGGCCGAGCTCGCCGACGCCGTCCGCGAGAAGGACGAAGGCGTCCGCAAGCAGTTCGACCAGTAGCGCGGGCGAGATGGCCCGGTGGAACGAGCTCGTCGACGACGAGCCTGAGCTCGCCAAGAGCGCGGCCGCGCGCCTCGCTGGCGGCGTCGCCTACCTCGCCACCACGGCACATGACGGCGCGCCGCGAGTGCACCCGGTGACGCCGATCGTCGGCAGCGGGAGTCTGTTCGTGTTCATGGAGCCGACGTCCCCGAAGGGACACGATCTCCGGCGCGACGGGCGATTCGCGCTCCACTCGGCGGTCGACGACGCGCAGGGCACCGGAGGTGAGTTCCTGATTCGTGGCCGCGCCCACCTCGTCGACGATCCCGCGGAACGTGCCCGGGCCGCGGCGGCTGCGCTGTACGCACCCGCGGATCGCTATGTCCTCTTCGAGCTCCTACCGGACGAGTTGCTGGCGACGGACTATCCGGAGGGGCTACCGCGCACCAGACGATGGCCCACGTCTACTCGTGGGTGACGGCGCGAAGCACGTCGAGCTTGGCGGCGCGGCGGGCGGGACCGATGGCGGCGATCACGCCGGCGATCCCGCCGATGATCACGACCAATAAGAGCTGACCGCCGGGAGGCGCGAACTCGGTGATGCCCTCGTCCTTGAGCGCCTCGACGACAGCCCAGCCGAAGAACAGGCCGATCGCGAGCCCGAGGAACGTACCGAGCAGGGCGATGATCACCGACTCCCAGCGCACGGTCGAACGCAGCTGCCGCCGGCTCATCCCCACCGCGCGTAACAGCCCGAGCTCACGGGTTCGCTCGTAGATCGAGAGCGCCAGCGTGTTGGCGATGCCGATGAGCGCGATCACCACTGCAAGGAAGAGCAGCGCGTAGATCAGGCCGAGCAGCTGATTGATCTGCGCCGCTTGCGCCGCTTTGAACTCGGTGCGGTCTTGCAGCTCGGCGTTGGGGTACGCCTTCAGGACTCGGTCGAGCGCCCTGCGCCCCTCGGCTGGGCTCACGCCCGGCGCGAGCTTGACGTACTCCTGCTGGTCGAGCTGGTTCGTGTAGTGCTCGTTGTACGTCGCGATCGAGATGGCGTAGTCGGACAAGCCCTCCTTCGTGCCACTGCCGTAAATCATCCTCACCGTGAGGTCGGTGGTGCCGTTCGGGAATCCCACCGGGACCCGGCTACCGATCCTCCAGTTGTGATCGTCGGCGACGGCCCGCGACACGGCCAGGGTCGCGGGCTGTCCGAGGTCCGCGACCCGCCCGTCCTCGACCTTCAGGTCGAAGAGATCGTTGGCCGATTGCGGCTGCAGCGCGGTGAAGAACTTCTGCGACCCGTCGAATTCGGCTTCGTTGAACCGCAGCGGACTCGACGCACCCACCTGCGGGAGCTTTGCGACATCATCGGCGAGCATCGGGCTGAAGCCGCCAAACCCGCCGCCGCCGAAGCCGCCCGTGCTGATCACGTAATCAGCTTTGAACGCCCGGTCGACCTGGACATCGATCGACCGTTTGGTCGATGCCGCGAAGATCGTGATGAAACCCACGAGGGCGACACCGATCATGAGCGCGGCCGCGGTCGCCGACGTGCGCCTGGGATTTCGCATGGCGTTGTCGCGCGCCAGCGTGCCGGTGATGCCGCGCAGCCGCGCGGCCGGCCAGCCGATCGCGTCGCTCAGTGGCCGCGCTATGACGGGCCCGAGCACGAACACGCCGATGAAAACAATCAGCGCGCCCAGGCCGACGAACTGGATCCCTGCGCTACCGAACAGCCCGGCGAAGAGTGAGAGCACCCCGAGCCCGGTAATACCGAAGCCGATGAGGACACGACGCCACGAATGTGGCCGGCCCTCGGTCGCGACGTCGCGCATCGCCGCGACCGGAGGCACGCGAGACGCCTTCCGTGCCGGCACGATTGCCGAGAGGATCGTCACACCGGAACCGACGAGGAGTGCGACGATCACCGTCTGTGCGCTGACCACCGTGCCGCCGGCGGGGATGTCGAATCCGAACGCATTGATCAGCGCTTTCAGCGCGTTGGAGAGCACGATTCCGGCGCCGAGGCCGACGAGTGACGCGAACAACCCGACCAGCACCGCTTCGGTCAGGACCGAGCCCATCACCTGACGTCCGCTGGCTCCGATAGCGCGCAACAGGGCCATCTCGCGAACCCGCTGCGCGACGACGATCGAGAACGTGTTGAAGATGATGAAGCTCCCGACGAACAGTGCGATGAGGGCGAAGATCACCATCGCGATGTTGAAGAACGAGAGCGCATTCTGGATGTCGGTCTGGTTCTCCTTGGTGATCTCGGCGCCGGTGAGGACCTGATACGTCTTGTCGTTCAGCTTTTTCGTGATGCGGGTCTTGAGCGTCTCCTGCGAGACGCCGCCCTTGGCGACGACCGAGATCGAATTGAACTGGTCGCCGGCGCCGGTGATGACCTGCGCGGTCGGAGTCGTAAAGAGCGCGGCCGTCGAGCCCGCCGCGCTGTCCGCATCGCCGAACTTGGCGATGCCGACGATCTGGTACCGGTGGGGCGGCGCCTGGGTGAGGATGTCGACCTGGTCGCCGACCTTGAACCCTGCGTCCTTGGCCGACGCGGCATCGATGACCACGTCGTCGGGCTCTTGGGGCGGGTGTCCTCCCGGCTGGATCCGGTACGGCTCGAGCTTGGGGTTCGGCACCCAGTTGAATCCGAACGTCGGGGCGCCCTGTCCGGGGCTGCCGATGGCATCACCCTTCTTGTCGACGAGCTGCGCATAGAACCCCAGGTTGCCTTGGGCGGCCTCGGCGCCATCGACAGACTGGATCTCGGGGACGAGCGAAGCGGGCACGCGGCCGCGCTGCCTCCGGGCCGGTCCGCCGAAGCCACTCGATAGCGACTGCCGGCTGCGCACGTAGGCGTCGGTTCCGCGGTTCACATCGGCGAACAGGTTGTCGAACGTCCGCGAGATCGTGTCGGTGAGCACCATCGTCCCCGACATGAACGCGACGCCGAGCATCACCGCCAGCGCCGTCAGCGCAAAGCGGAGCTTGTGCGCGAGCAGCCCCTTGATCGTGAAGCGGGCCACGCGGCTACTCGCCGAGATCCTTTTGGCGCTCGATCACAGTGTCGGCGGTCGGGTTCTGCATCTCGGCGACGATCTGCCCGTCGGCGAGGAACACCGCCCGGTCCGAGTAGCCCGCGGCCACGGGGTCGTGCGTGACCATCACGATGGTCTGGCGCAGCTCGTCGACCGCCTGCCGCATGAAGCCGAGGATCTCGGCGCTCGCCTTGGAGTCGAGGTTGCCGGTCGGCTCGTCGGCGAAGATCACCTGCGGGCGGCTGGCGAGAGCTCGGGCAACGGCGACCCGCTGCTGCTGCCCGCCGGAGAGCTCGGACGGTCGGTGCGTGAGCCGGTCGGCGAGGCCGACCGTCGAGATCACCCGGTCGAGCCACGACTTGTCGGGCTTCCGGCCCGCGAGAGACAGCGGCAGCGTGATGTTCTCGATGGCGTTGAGGGTCGGGATCAGGTTGTAGGACTGGAAGACGAATCCGATCTTGTCCCGACGGACAATCGTCAGCTCTTTCTCGGAGGACGCGGTGATGTCGATGTCGCCGATGACCACGCGCCCCGCCGTCACCCGGTCGAGGCCGGCGAGGCAGTGCAGCAGCGTCGACTTGCCGGAACCCGACGGGCCCATGATCGCCGTGTAGTGGGCGGCGGCGAACTCGACAGTGACGTTGTTGAGGGCCCGCACCGCGGTGTCACCGGTGCCGTAGATCTTCGTGACCTCTTCGGCCCGGACGGCGACGGTGCCGGCGGCGGGCTGGGCGGCGACGGCGGATGTCACGGCGTTCCTCCTGCCTCGGGGGGCACCGCGACCCTACGCGACGTCCGCGTGGCGCGGCGTAGCGCCCTGAACCGAACGCCGACCCGGATCGCGCCACGGAGTTCGCTGCAGGCGCGGCTGACGACCCTGATCTACTCGGAAGCGAGCCCGAGATCCGCCATGAGCTTTTCGACACGTCCGCGGATCTCGTCGCGAATGAGCCGGACCGCGTCGAGGTCGAGACCCTCGGGGTCGTCGAGCACCCAGTCCTCGTAGCGCTTGCCCGGGTAGACGGGGCAGGCATCACCGCACCCCATGGTGACGACGACATCGGCGGCGCGCACGATCTCGTCGGTCCAAGGCTTGGGGAACTCGGTACGAATGTCGATCCCCACCTCGGCCATGGCCTCGATGGCAGCCGGGTTGACGGTGCTCGCAGGCTCCGACCCACCGGAGAACACATCGACATGATCACCGGCGAGGTGCTTGAGCCAACCGGAGGCCATCTGGGAGCGGCCGGCGTTGTGCACGCATAGGAACATGACGCTGGGTCGGTCGCTGATCAGCTTGCCTTCGATCTTCGCAAGCGCGCGAAGTCGTTCTTTGGCGAAGCGCTCGACGAAGATGGGCACGAAGCTGATGACTTCGGAATTGGGCAGAAGCTGATCGAGGCTGTCGTTGATATAACGCTCGATGGTCTCGGGGCCGAAGATTCCTCGGAACTTGTCTTGGAGGCGCGCGGCCGAGGTGTGGATGAGGTGTTTTTGGGCGGTGCTCAAGTCATCGATGGTCGGCATGGTGCCTCCTCGGGGAAGATGCGAGATAGAGCAGCCGGATCAATCCATAGGCGGCGGCCGCGCCCAGGAGCTGCATGAGGACGAACATCGGCACTGACGAAGGCTTGATGCCGGCAAAGGTGTCGGACAGCGTCCGTCCGATGGTGACGGCGGGGTTGGCGAAACTGGTTGATGAGGTGAACCAGTAGGCGCCGCCGATCCAGATGCCTACGGCAAATGCGACCACGTTGGCGCGTCCCGTGCGTACGCAGCCATGAATCACCAGCAGCAGGCCGGCCGTGGCGATGATCTCGGACAGCCACAGCGCGCCCGACGAGCGCACCTTGCTCGACGGGTCGATGGCGGGCAGCTCGAACATGAGGTTGGCCAGCATCGCGCCGAGGCAACCACCACTGATCTGGGCGGCGATGTACAGACCGGTGTCACGTGTCGTGATGCTGCCGAAGGCGCGATCAACAAGCGTCACGACCGGGTTGAAGTGCGCACCCGAGATCGCGCCGAGCATGAGGATGAGACCGATCAACGCGGCCGCGGTAGCAGCTGCGTTCTCCAACAGCTGCAGGCCGACATCGTCGGGGGACAAGCGGCTGGCCATGATTCCTGACCCGACGATCGCGATGAGGAGCAAACCGGTTCCGAGTGCTTCGGCGACCAGCCGCCGAAGTAGATCGAGCTCGATGCCACCGGTGCCCGCTATGGGCTCATGCGCGAGGTCGGTCATGCTGCCGTGTCGGCAAGTGTTGAGATGCGATCCCGAAGCTCTCGCACCGTGGCGTCGAACGCGGCCTTGGTTCCGATCTCAGCCGGGTCAGGTAACGACCAGTGCAACCAGTCGGGCTCGGGATCAAGCTCTTCGTGGGCGCGGTCGCACACGGTCACGACGAGCGCCGGAGGCGTACTGACCTCGTCGAGATGTCGAGGGCGCGTGGTGCTGAGGTCGACGCCTGCTCGGCGGCCCGCGGCAACCGCGCCGTTGTGGATTTGCGATGCCGGATGCGTGCCGGCGGACGTTGCCGAGTTCGACGTGAGCTGACGCCACAGCGCCGCGGCGAGCGGTGAGCGAGCCGAGTTCTGAGTGCAGATGAAAAGAGCGGACTCCGGCACGACGACTTCTCGGGCCGGGCTGTCAGGCAATGCAGATCGACGAAGGCAGATGTAGCGCCGGCGCCGATCGCCGCTCGACTGGCAGCGTGTGATCAGTCCGGCCTGCTCGAGCACGTCGAGGTGGTACGCGAGCGCGTTGGACGCCAGACCCGAACGCTCCTGGAGCTCGAGCGAAGTGCGGTCCGAGGAGATGAGCTCTTCGACGATGGCCAATCGGACCGGATCTCCAAGCGCCGCGTGTCGTCGAGCGCGTTCTGCGAGGGACGGCTCCGGCATGCCCGCCAGTATTTAGCTCAGAGATACTTGAGTCAAGAGTGCTTGAGGCACTCCTCGTTCGTGCCAGTCGGTCAGCAGCAGCGCGCGGCTGACTCGGGCGCCGAGTCGCAGCTCATTGCCACGCTCGCGGGCTCGACGGTGCGAAGCTCGCCGCCGGGCATCTCGACGTCGGCGAGCACGGTGTAGATCTCCCACGGCTCGCCATCGGGGGCGTCCACCCACACCTTGTCCTGCACCGCGTAACAGCAGGCGACCTCGTCCTCGGTGGCGGTCGGAAGCCCCTCGCCCGCCAGGCGTCGCTGTGTCGCCGCAACCTCCTCCGTCGATCCCACTTCGACACCCAAGTGGTTGAGCGTCCCGGGATCGCCGTGACCGGCGATGAGGATGAGCTTGAGCGGAGGATCGTCGATCGCGAAGTTGGCGTAGCCCGGGCGCACCTTCGCCGGCGGGGTCTCGAACAGCTTCGAGTAGAACGCGATCCCCGCTTCGAGGTCCGTCACATTGAGGGCCAGCTGTACCCGACTCATCGCTCCTCCTGCTGAAGACTGATAGATTGGCGCTCGTCGATACATCGATCATCGCAGATACATTGAGCGGTGTCAATACGTTGCCGGAGGGTGCCTCGTGGCGGACCAGAGAGCCGAAGTCGCCGGCTGCTGCGCGCCCGTGCTCGAGGCTCCGCTGCGGGAGTCCGAGGCCGGCGAGCTGGCTCAGGTCTTCGCCGCGCTCGCCGACCCGGTGCGGCTTCGGCTGCTGAGCCTCATTGCGGCCGCCGGTGAGGTTTGCGCCTGCGATCTCCTCGCGCCGCTCGACCGCAGTCAGCCCACGGTGAGCCACCACACCAAGGTGCTCGCCGATGCAGGGCTGATCACCGGCGAGAAGCGCGGGCGCTGGGTCTGGTGGTCGATTGTTCCGGCACGTGTGGCCGAGGTGCGCGAGGCGCTGGGTTCGACGGACGCGGTGACCGCCTAGCGCACCAGCGCGAAGACGGCCGCCACGACGAGGGCGGCGGACAAGGGTGTCACGGTCCACGCGATCGCGAAGTCGCGTGGCGTCCCGCCATTCAGGCGGGAGGGATGCGAGCCGGCCGCGCCAGTAATGGCGCCGCTGGACACCTGCGTCGTCGACAGCGGTAGCCCACGGTTGGCGGCCAGGCCAACCAGCGCTGCCGTCGTGAGGTTGGCCTTGAACCCTTCGACGTGGTCCATGTGCACGACGTCTTCGCCGAGGCGACGAGCGACGCGGGTCCCGAACAGGATCGACCCGATCGCCATCGCCCCCGCGACGCACAGCAGCACGCTGCGTGAGCTCATCCCGGCAGGCACGAGCGCGAACGCGCCGACGGCGACGATCTTTGGCGTGTCGTTGAGGCCGCGCGCGGCGCTCGCGGCTCCGCTCGACAACCAGTGCAGCCCATTGACCGTGATATCGAGTCGCTTGCCATGCTTCCCATGCACGCGACATTCGTCGACCGTCCCGACCGTCACGTGTAACCGGGGAAGCGTGCTCGGCGGTGGACTGAACGTAGCGACGCCGCTCGGGTCAGCGGTGGGCGCGCCGGCAGGTGCTTCGACGCCCACGCAGATGCATTCCGGCGCTCAGAACCGAAAGAGGTTGAGCAGAAACGAGATCGCGTACGCGACACCGATCGCGAGCAGCGCGGGCAAGAGAACCTTCTTCGGGAGGGCGCGCCAGTTCACTGCGTCTGCCCCGAGGAGTATCCCGGCGCCCACGAGCGCGCCGACCAAGGCCTGGGTGGTCGAGACGGGGAGACGCGTGACAGTCGCGAAGGCCACCCACGCAACGGTCCCCACCAAGACGGCCAGGGTGAACGCAGGCGTGGGTGCTGCCGTGACGATCCCCTTCGAGAACAGCTTCGTCAGCTGATTGGCGAAGGTCAGCGACACCAGCGAACCGACCAGCGTTGCGCACGCGCCCCACACGATCGCGGTGCGATAGCGGGTGACGCCGGCGCCGGCGAGGGTCGCCACCGTCTTCGGCACGTCGTTGGCGCCGTTCGCTGCCGCGAGACCCAGAGCAAGGAGGAAGATCGCGGCGGTCACCTGGGCTTACCCCTTTTGGGCCACCAGCAGCGAGTACCCGGCGATCCCGTCGCGCACCGCGCGCGCCGCCTGCGCGTTGCGTTCCCGAGCCAGGTCAAAGTCGACGTCGGCCAGCGCGGGAAGCTTCGCCATCCGAAACGCGACAAGCCGCGCATCGATCTGCTCGATCATCCGGGCCAGCGCGTCGTCGTGGGATTCGGTGTGCGTGACGACGAGCCCGGCGCTTGCGAGCAGCTCGACGTACTCCTCGACGGGACGGGCGTCGGCGAGACAGGAGACCCAGCCCGCCAGCGACCGCAACTCGGCGTCGAGGCGCGCAGGATCGAGCGCCACGTTGGTGATCCCGACCCGACCGCCGGGCTCGAGCACGCGTGCCATCTCGGCGGCGGCGGTCTTCTTGTCGGGGAACGTGCAGAAGGCGCACTCGCATACGACGGCGTCGACAGAAGCGTCCGGCAGCGGAATGCGTTCGGCGTCACCGACGTGGAACCGAACCTGCTCACCGAGTCCCTCGGCGGCCGCGGTTGCGTTGGCTTTCGCCACGGTGAGGTCGCCGAGGTCGACGCCGTCCACCTCGACGCCGAACTCGGACGCCAGCAGGAACGCGGTCGTGCCCGGTCCGCTGGCGACGTCGAGCACCCGAGCGCCCGGTCGGAGCTGGAGGGCGCGGGCCAGGCGCCGGGTCAGGTCGAGCCCGCCCGGGTGGTAGCTCTCACCCAGGATCAGCGCGACCGCATCACGCTGATAGGCGCTGGCGCAGCAGAGCTTGAGCTCCTCGGCCGAGGGCAATGCCTCGGCGGTGCTCATCGCAGGTTCTTCCCCACGTTGGTCGCGTCAGCCGCCACGTGCTGGAGGGCTCGGCGGGCCCGTCGGCGTCGCCGTTGCCGAAGGTCTTCGACCCGTATTTGGTCGTGAGCAGCACCGGCTGCAGCTCGTCGGCGTTCGGCACGATCGTCGGCACCGACACCCCCGAGAGCTGCTCGCGGACCTCCTCTCGGTAGCCGACTGAGTTGTAGGCGCAGAACGGGATGAGGCGACCGTCCGGCGTGATCTCCTCGACGCAGCACTTCATGAGCTGCTTCACGTTCAGCGTGTACGGGTCCTGGAAGTCCTGGATGACGATCATGAATGCCTTGTCGGTGATCTCCTTGAGCGCCTCGGGCAGGTCGACGCCACACGTCGCGCACTCCAGCTGCTCGGACGTCATCTCGGTGCCGGGCACGGCCGACGCGCTCCAGAGCTTCTCGAGCGCGCCCCGCACCGACATGTCGGGCATGACCCGGTTGCTCACGTAGTCGAGGTAGTCCTCGATCTGGACCAGTCGCGGGATCGGGACGACGTTGTCGCCGTCGACCAGGCAGTACGTGATGCTGCGACACGTCGGGAAGCAGCACGGAACCGGGAAGAAGTCGGACTCCCGGAACGACTCGGAGCACTGGTCCGCAAGCCCGTGCACGATGTCGGCATTCGTGAGCCGGTTCATCGGGTCGAACTCGACGTGGCGGCCCGAGTGCGTGACCGGCTGGTACGCCACCGACCGAACCGCGGGGTGCTTGATCCCGAAGCGGACGATGTCGCCGAGCTCGTGGTCGTTGAGGCCGCGCTCGACGGCGGCGACGAGCGTGACGTTGAGCCCGAACTCGGCGCAGTGGTCGAGCGCCTTCTGCTTGGCGTTGCGCAGGTCGCGCCCGCGGATCTCGGTGTGCGTACGCTCTTCAAAGCCGTCGAACTGCATGTAGATGTTGGGCCGCTTCGGCAGCTCGGACAGGTCCTTCATGAACTTGCGGTCGTGGGCGAGGCGCATGCCGTTGGTGTTGAGGTTGACGATCTTCACGCCCTTCTCGGCAGCCATGCGCATGAAGCCGAGGATCTCGGGGTGAATGGTCGGCTCGCCGCCCGAGAACATCACAACCTCGGGCTCGCCCTCGGAGCGCACGAACGCGTCGAGGCCGGCCTCGACCTGGTCCATGGACAGCGAGAAGCCGTCGGGCTGGTGGCCGGAGTCGGCGAAGCAGATCGGGCAGTCGAGGTTGCAGTTGGTGTTGACCTCGATGATCCCGAGGCAGGCGTGCTGCTTGTGCTCGGGGCAGAGGCCGCAGTCGAGCGGGCAGCCGTCCTTGACCTCGGTCTGGGTCTCGAGGGGGATCGTCCCCGGCTTGTTGAACCGCAGGGAGTCGAAGTACATCTCGGCGTCGGAGTAGAGCAGCGCCTCGAACTGCCCGTGCTCGGCACACCGCTTGCGCAGGAAGACCCGGTTGTCCTTGACATTGACCTCGCCGTCGGTGACGGTCTTGCAGACGGGGCAGATGCTCTTCGTGTACTCGAGGAAGACCTCGTCCCGATCGACCTTCTGCCGTTCCGGGGTGATCGTCATGGCACAGCCTCCCTGTCGCGCCCCAATCGCGAAATCCGGGCGAACGTACTCCGCAGTTCTCTCGGGCCTAACGCTAAAGCGATGGCAGAGAACGCAATGCGCACCGTGCAGCGGCTGAACACTTGAGCGAGAAAGTATCCGACGCCGGTCGGACGGTCGGATGCGCCGGTCACGCTAACGCCCGGTACCTTCGGAACCGATGACCGGGCACCCAGGCCGGGAGTACTTAGACGCCGCCTTCGGGCCGCGGGAAGTGGAGCGGCGCAAGGCGGAGGCGCGGCTCCCTCCTCGTGGCGGTAAGCCCGTCTACCTCGCTTCCCCGAGCCGAGCGCGCAGGATGTGGCGCAAGCGAGCCAAGCGGGAAACTCACACAGGAGCAGTAGCCGGGCACCGGACACCGGGCCCGTCAATCGAGGGGCTCTACGGCCCATCCTGCGCGGCCTCTGAGAGCACGTGAGGGGAACGGAGGTTCGCCTGGAACGGGTGTTCCCCGGAACCGGCGTTCGAGCGCGGTTAGCTCCGAGGCTCTGAGGGCATCCTGCGGCGGAACTCCTCGAAGATCTCCACCGCCCAGGCGTGGCGCTCTTCGTCGGTCATCCGGCTAACCGGCTTCGGAGGCCGGACCGCGAGCAGCAGCTTCCGAGCCATGACGCCGACGGTATTCGAGCGCGCGGCCGAGTCCCCGCCGAATATGTGGACGGGGACACGACCGTGACCGTGCTGGCCGAACCGGCACCCGCTGCACACGTACGGGCTTATCCCGGCGACACCGTCGCGATCAGGTCGGCCGACGGGGTAGCCCAGTTCCAAGGAGGAGGACCGGCGGCCGACAACTTCGGATGACCGTACCGTCCGCTCAGGAGGAGAAGGCGGTACGGCCGACATTCGGCCTTAGCGGTGACGACCGCGCCTGCCGGAGGAACCCAGGGCACGGCCGCCCCCGCGATCTGGCACTAGCGGGACCACGGTGAGTGGTCTGTGGTTCGGTGGCTGGGTGTTCATTATCGGATACGCGCACCCGCACTTCTGGCAGATCGTGGTCGCGCTCCTCATATGGCCGTACTACGTCGGCGAGGCTGTGGCGCATTAGAGGGTGGCCGCAGCCCGCTTGAGCCACTTGGCTTTGAACTGCCGCACTCCGTGCTGCCTGAGCGGGCGCAAGCCACCATCGCGGCCGATCATTTGTAGCTTTCGGCAGCACGATGCGAGCGGGTTCGCGACCCGCTGAGCGTTCGCGTCTTCGGTCGAAGACAACAGGCTGCGCTCTAGAGTCACGGGTCGATGGAGTCGCAGTCATATGGTGTTCGGAAGCTCTGGATCGAAGGAGGACACCCGCGCCGCATCAGCAACGGCACCTTCGTTGCTGACCGAGCCGACGACGGCTCGCAGTCGTGGGAGGTCTATCTCGCCATTGCCGACAAGCTCTTCGACATCTCCGACGAGTGCAGCGTCATTGTGGAGTTGGATGACGGCCGAGCCGTGACTGGGCTAGCGGTTCTCCATGAGTTGGAGGTGCACGAGCCGCCTGAGGAGTCCAGGTTCGTTTTCCGCAGCTCCAAACCGCTCAAGGGCTTCGACTGGTCCGAGCTCGACTCATCCTGACGAACGGTCGCAGGGCGCTGGTTCTCACGTCTCCTCCTGCCGGTCAGCAAATACCGCGCGAGTCGGCGTCGGCTCCACCGCGCTCGCCCGACGCCGTTGACTCGGCCGTCCGCTCCGGCTCGAGGCAGGGCGTCGACACCTCGTCGCCGAGGCGGCGGGCTGACGGGGTCGAGCACGATTCGCAAGGGTTGCAGTGCAGGGATCGCGATCACACGTGCTCCCTTCGCGCGCGGCGAGTTTGCGCTTGCCGAAGGGCGCAAGAACGATCGACCTGGGCCGGCCTCGCCTTTTGAGTCCTTCGCCTCGGTAGCCTGGGGCGAGTGGTGCAGCCGACACCCGTTCGGTACGCGCAGAGCGACGAGGTTCACATCGCATACGCGGTCGTTGGCGGAAATGATCGCGATCTGGTGCTCGTCCCCGGCTTCGTGAGTCACCTGGACCTCGAGTGGGAGAACCCGGGCATGGCTCATTTCATTCGGAGCCTCGCTTCCTTCAACCGGGTGATCATGTTCGACAAGCGCGGCACTGGGTTGTCGGATCGGTCGGTCGGCGTCCCGACGCTTGAGCAGCGAATGGACGATGTCCGCTCCGTCATGGACGCGGCGGGATCAGAGCGTGCTGTCGTTATGGGGGTTTCCGAAGGAGCACCGCTGAGCTTGTTATTCGCCGCCAGCCACCCGGAGCGAACGCAGGCGTTGGTGCTGCACGGCGGCATGGCGCGATCGACGCAAGCACCCGATTATCCCTGGGCGCCTCCTGCCGAGGGGCTGGTCGAGTCAGCGTCCGAGTTCCTCGTACCGTCGCTGCACACCGGTGATGACATGGAGATCTGGGCTCCCTCCCTCGCCGATGATCCCCGAGCCAAGGAGTGGCTGGGCCGTTACCGCCGCGCCGGCATCAGCCCCGATGGCTTGACTGCGCTCTTTGGCATGTTCCTCGACATCGATGTACGTGGCGTGCTGCCTACCTTGCGCGTGCCGACGTTGGTGCTCCACCGACACGGGGACCGTGTGGTCAATTGGCGGGCGGGACGTTGGATGGCCGAACAGATCCCAGACGCCCGCTACGTCGATCTTCCAGGTCAAGACCACTTTCCGTGGGCTGGCGACACCGATGCCGTCATCGAGGAGATTCGGGAGTTCCTCACCGGCGTTCGCGTACCAGCCAAGGCCGACCGCGTTCTCGCGACCGTCATGTTCACTGATGTGGTGGGCTCCACCGAATTGGCCTCGTCGCTCGGTGATCGCCGGTGGACAGAGCTCCTCGATGCACACGATGCCGCCGTCCGTCATGAGCTGGCAGCTTTCCGTGGCCGCGAAGTGAAGGTGGTCGGTGACGGTTTCCTCGCCACTTTCGACGGACCGGCACGCTCGATCCGTTGTGCGTGCGCGATCCGCGATGCGGCCTCTGCCCTACATCTCGAGGTGCGGATCGGCTTGCATGCGGGCGAAGTCGAGGTTCGAGGCGATGACGTCGGCGGCGTCGCGGTGCACATCGGCCAGCGTGTCTGCGACTTTGCCCGGGCCTCCGAGATATTGGTCTCTAGCACGATCAAAGACCTCGTGGCGGGGTCCGACATCGAGTTCGACGATCGAGGGGAGCACGAGCTCAAAGGCGTCCCTGAACAGTGGCATCTGTTTGCGGTGTCTGCGTTACGTCGGCGAGGCTGTGGCGTATTAGGCGTGGCCGTCTCCCGATCGCGCCAGCGCGAGCACGATCTGCCAGAAGTGCGGGTGCGCGTATCCGATCGTGAACAGCCAGCCACACTTCGGAATCCGGTCACGGCGGAAGCGCCCGCAACGCGTGCGGGGACGGGGCGCTCCGCCGGGCGTCCCATGTTCTCTTGGGGTAACCCCTCTCCGCTTACGCCTGACGGCAGACCGGCGTTCGACAAGTCGTCCGAGCTTGGACACGCCCACGGGCCCGCAGGGTGGGCCGATTCGCCAAAATGATGCGCGCGCATCGTTTCGGCGAATTGGCCCAGCCTGAGCCACGTTCGGCTGATAAGGCGAATTGGCCCACCGGCAAGCGCGAGGGTGTGAACACGGCGCCCGACCGACGCAGGTCTCGCGATTCCGGGCAGTGGTCTGAGCCACGGGCCTTCGGAGGGTCAGTAGCGAGGGCGGGCTAATCCGAGGAGCGTCCGGCCTGCAGCGCGTCGAAAACGCCGTGCACCATGCCCATGTAGATGTCTTCGAGCAGCGCGGCGTGTTCGGGCGTGGGCCGGAGGCGCCACTGCGCGAGGACGGGGTCGATGGCGGCGAGCAAGGTGGCGGTTCCGGCAGTGGCCTGGCGGCGGTCGATGCCGAGCTCGCGCATCGCGCGCCTTGAGAACGCGCGCACCGTATCGGCGTCGCGGGCGCGCTGCTCGTGGCGCAGCTCCCGGTTCCAGCCGCCGGCCGCGCGGAGGGCGGCGAACACGTGCCCGCGCCGGTCGGCGGCGCGGAGCGCGGCCCGAATGAGGGTGCGGAACATGGCTTCGACAGTGTCGGCAGCCCCGACTTCGGCGGCGAGCTGGCGGTGCAGGTGCACCGCTTCGCGCCGGTAGACCGCGGCGAGGAGTTCGTTGCGGTTGGCGAAGTGCTTGTAGACGAGCGGCCTGCTCACGCCGGCGCGCTCGGCGACGGTCTCCATCGACACGGCCGCGAGCTCACCCGAGGTGACGAGGGCGACGGCGGCGTCGAGGAGGGCGTCGCGACGCTCGGCGCGGGTGAAACGGGCCGACTCGAGACCCTGGTGCTCGACCGCCTCGACCTCGTCGGTCCCTTCGGGGGGGACCGACGGCCTTGCGCTCGTCTCGGGCACAGTGACATTCTGTCACCAGACGCGGTGACAGGTTGTCACCGGCGGCTCGGAGCATCTGAGGGGCCACCATGACGTACGCGGGCGATCGCCAGATCCTCGACGCGGACAGCCACGTCATGGAGCTGGCCGACTTCCTCGACGAGCACATCGACCCGGGCCAGCGAGACCGACTCCGACGTCGGGCGATGGACGCGTTCGCGCCGCTGCTCGAGAGCGCGATGGCGGGCGCGGCCGCCCGCCGGGCGGACACGGCGGTGGCCGCAGCCGCCGAGGAGCGGCTCCTCCACGACAAGGGCTGGCTAGCGCTGGGCGCGTTCGACCCGAAGGAACGGAGCCGGGCGCTCGACCTGCTCGGCTTCGACGGCCAGCTCGTCTTCGCCACGTTCGCGACAACGATGTACGCCGGGCGGGACCTCGTCCGCCTCTATGCGGGCAGTGCGGCGCAGAACCGCGCCATGGTCAGCTTTTGCTCGGGTGACGCGCGCCTGCTGCCGGTTGCGTTCGTCCCCCTCGTGGACCCGGCGCGGGCGGTCGCGCTGGCGACCGAGGCCATCGACAACGGTTGCGCGGCGGTCATGGTGCCGTCGACAGCCGCCGGTGAGCGCGCGCCCACGCATCCCGACCTCGATGGCTTCTGGGACACGCTCAGTGAGGCGAACGTGCCGTTCGTGCTGCACGTCGGGGGTGGCGGGCGCCTTGTGGATCCCGCGTTCCACAACAACGACATGCCCGTCACGGATCACCTCGGCGGCGGCGAGGACGTCCGCTCGAAGGACTACCTCGCGATCCCCCACTCGCCCGCGCTGTTCCTCGGCGTGTTGATCTACGACGGGTTGTTCGACCGCTTTCCCAAGCTGCGGGGCGGGTGCATCGAGCAGGGGGCTGGGTGGGTGGTGTCCTGGCTGCGTCAGCTCGACTACGGACAGCGCGCGTTCAAACGTACCGAGGAGCCGTTGCGCACGCTCGAGCTCGCGCCGTTCGAATACGTCCGCCGCCACTTGAAGTTCACGCCGTTCGCGGGTGAGCCGGTGGGTTGGATGATCGAACAGGCGGGACCGGAGCTGTTCATGTTCTCGTCGGACTACCCGCACCCCGAGGGTGGAAGGGATCCGCTGGCGAAGTTCCAGGAAGCGCTCTCGACCACGGGCGGCGACGCCCAATCGCGCTTCTACTACGGCAACATGGCGGAGCTGCTCGCAGGCGATGTCCGCGCCTGACGACGCGCACGACTAGGAGACCGGCACGGGGGAGCTCTACATGGCACGGAACCGCAACCGAAGCGGCCCGGCGGTGTGTCGTTCACTCGTGACGGTGGGCGCCGTTGTGGCGCTCGTCGTCGGCATCCTCGCCGCGAGCGCGACCGCGACGCCCAGAGCGACACTGCCGACGCGCAGAAGAACGCCGCGCTCGTCTAGTCGGGACTGATGACCCCGGAGAAAGCCGCGTTGCGGGAGATCGACAGGCTCCGTGCTCAGGTCGCGCAGTTGGAACGCCGTGAAGCCTTAGCGAGCCTCTTGACGCATTGACGAGTTTTTGGCCTGGGCGACGGCGCGGTTCCCGACACGGCCGCGCTTCACGGCCTGATAGTCGCCCAAGAGCCGGGCGAGCGAATAGAGAAACCCGCGGGTGCGACTGACTGTCACGGGTTAGCAATCCTCGGTCCTAGTTCGGCGGGCGTCGCGTGCTCTCGGTTTGCGGAATCAGCGCAAAAGATGGGGAGGGGCGGTTACTTACCCGCCCCTCCCGCACGCGGACAGACTTGCTATCTCTCGTTGTCTCAGAAAGTGCCTGTGAGGTTTCTTGATATCCCGCTGGTCGTATCGGTCACGGTCACATTGGTGAAGGCCACCGTCATCGGTGGGCTGCAGTTGGGTTGGAACGTCGCCGTCACCGAGAGGGTGAAGTTGGCTTTGCCGTTCTGCACCGGGAAGTCACCCGCAGCAGACACGGATTGCTTGTTGGCGGCCTTGGGGTGCTTGTCGCCACCGTTGATGCACTGCGCGGTGGCGCTGACCACGATGTGGACCTGGTCCTCATTGCCGAGACCGGCTTCCTTGCCCGACACGGTGAGCGTATTGCCACTTCGTGTCGCGGTGACCTCCACGAAGTGTGGGCTACCTGCGAAGGCGACCTGGCTGGCAGCGACCATAAAGAGCGCAACCAGAACCGCCGTCGCGAGTATGAATCTCACTGGCTTCGTCATGTTTACCTCCATAAACGTGTAAGCGCGGTTCCTTCTCGCAACCGAGACGGTGGAGCGCGTGCACGCAACAATCCGCATTGATCGCGGTCGCCAGTCATTCGTCTAGGGCCAGGCCAAGGGTCCGAGGACGGACGGCGACCCTGGAGGCGCAACGAAGCGCGACTCAAGCCCGCAGAAGAAGCGGTCAGTCTGCCCTTGCTCATTCGACCCATGCCCGAGGACCGCAACGGTTGCCTCGTCGACGAGCACCCCTACCCCCTGGGCCGCCCGCCAGCCCAATAACTCCACGACGGTAACTAACCACCCTCCCGGCGTCCAGGAGGGCAAACGCCCGATGCTGGACATCGGGCAACGAGCGGGTCCACCCCGTTTATGCACACGGGAGCGGACCCGTCACTGAGTTCTGCCAGCTACCTGCGCGCCGTGAAGATGGCGACACAGGAAAACCTGCTGTTACGGGCACCGCTGGTCGTAGCGGTCGAGATGATGCGCGCCACGGAGCCTCGTCGACTGCAGTCAGCGAATGTATCGCGTGGCGCTGTGACCACTGACGGCGACGTTGGCGCCGACCTACGAATTCGGGGCCTCGCGCCGTGCTCATCGGCCGTGCTCGAGCCGACAAATGGCTTCCTGGTTCCCTTCCCGTTCGGGACGCGGATGAACCTCTCGATGAACGGCACCACACGGGCGCCGCCAGCCTTCGGGAACGTCGATAGCGGCTATGGGCGGTCAAGCGGTGCCGCGTTCGGTCCCGCCCTCATGGCTCAGCGCCTTGCGGGCGCAACGCGACGACCGGGGTCGCAGGCCGACTGGGGCCGGAGCCCGTCTTTGACGGGGACGTCGGTATCACAGCGGAGAGATTTAGGCCGGCTTTAGCGGTGGCTGCGAGTCTCGACATGCCCCCCTCCGAGGGAAAGCCAACGGGCCCTCGGAGGAAAGTGGAAGGCGGGAGGCCAAGTGACAGGACCGCGGGCCTCCCGCCTTCCCGCGTCGGTTGGCCCCAAGACCCGACGCCAACCACGGTCGCGGCCGGGAAACTTAGCTCCGCTCGAATCATCGTGCTGGTGAGGAAAGGCTTCGAACAAGTGGGGCGCGGCCTCCCGCAGTCGCAGTTGACCGTCGATCGTCGACGCCAAGCGAATGCACGACCGGCCGCATCGTTATGGACAGCGGCTCCGGGCCGCGTTCAGCGCGGCGCGATAGATCTCGGCGCAGCCCTCAGCCCCGTTGCGGCTCTTGTCGGAGCGGCGCCGACAACAGTGCAGTCTTGGTCCAAACGAGTGAACCAGCTCTGGTGGAAGGGCTAGCCGGGATGGATTGGGGTGTCGATCGACGCGATCTCGCCGCGCGCGTAGGCCACCGTCTCTTCCACACTCCAGCGCCGCCCGACGATCAGCTCGCGCTCGCGCTCGTCCTCGGTGACCGAGGCCGCGACCATGTCGAGCGCTGATTGCCGCAGCGCGATCTCGATGGGGAGGCCGGGAAGCGTCAGCTTGCGGCGCACCTCCTCTGACGCGCCAAGCAGCCTCGCCGCGGCTGCTGCCCTCCCGCGCGAACACAGCGCGGCGGCCGTGCCCTCGAGGGAGGTCGGGAGGTAGAACGCGTCGCCGAGTTGCCCGTAGATCTCGAGTGTCTCGCCGAAGAGGCGTAGTGCGCCGTCGTGGTCGCCGAGCATGACGCGTAGATGTCCGCTGACTACGCGTGCTAGTGCCGAGTAGGTGGTGTCGCTCTTCAGTGCAAGACTCTCATCGAGAAGTGCGACACCGCGTTCGAGATCGCGGGCTCCCCACGCGAACCCGAGGGCCCCGAGCGACCCTGCGATCTGGGTGACGTATCCCAGGTCGCGCGCGATCGCGACGGCCTCTTCGCCGGCGGCGAGCGCGGCGTCGGTGTCGCCGAGGATTGCGCGCACCATGCACGTGCCGGTGAGCGCGGCTGCGATCTCGTACGGATCGTCGATCGCTCGCGAGGCGACGGTCGCCTCCTCCAAGCGAGCTAGCGCGCGGTCGAAGCGACCGGCGTAGAGGTCAGCGAGGGCAAGAGTGCACAGCGCCTCGGGGTCGTGCGGGATGCCCGCGGCCTGCGAGACGGCCACGCTCTCCTCGGCGTGACGGGCGCACTCTTCACGCCCGCTGACGTAGCCGATCCAGGCGGCGTCCGCGAGTCCGCCAGCTCGTGCCGCCGGGGAAGCGTTGCCGCCAAGGGCGACTGCCGCGAGCGCCCGCTGCACACCCTCGGAAGGCATGAGCTCGGTCCAAAACGTGCGCAGGATCCGGACAAGGCGAAGAGCTGTGACCGCGTCGCCGGCCGCGAGGTGCCAGTCGAATGCGGCCCGGATGTTGTCGAGCTCCGTGAGCAGCGTGCGGTATGCGGCGTCCTGGCGTGGGCCACGCACATCATCGGCGAGGCCCTCAACCAGGCGGGTGAAGTGCTCGGCATGCCGGGTACGAACGGCGACCTCTTCGCCGCTGCTGACGAGGCGCTCGTGTGCGTACCGTCGCAGCGACTCGAGCATCCGGTACCGGGTCGTCTTTGCCACACTCTCGGCAACCACCATCGACTTCCGAACGAGGCCGGCCAGGCCGTCAAGCACGGTCGGTTCGTCGAGCCCGCTACCAGCGGCTACAGATCGCGCGGTGGTGATCGTCCACCCCCCGGCGAACACCGAGAGGCGGGAGAACAGAGTCTGCTCGTTTCTCTCGAGCAGCTGGTGCGACCAGTCGATGGTGCCTCGCAGCGTCTGGTGCCGCCCCGCATGCTTGCGGTCGACGCCCAGGAGCTGGAAGCGGTGCTCGAGGTGGTGGACGATCTCGGCGGGTGTCATCGAGTCGATTCGGACGGCGGCGAGCTCGAGCGCCAGCGGGATGCCGTCGAGGCGCCGGCAGAGTTCAGCGACGTCGGCCTGGTTCTCGGCGGTCAGTCCGAAACTCGCCATCACGGCGCGCGCGCGCTCGACGAACAGCCGCACGGCCGCGGACCCTGCGAGCCGGTCGGCATCCGTGTCGTCGCTGGGTGCGGGCACCTCGAGCACCGGTACCCGCAAGACCTGCTCGTAGGGGAGCCCGAGTGCCTCGCGGCTAGCACCGAGTACGTGGAGGTTCGGTGCGGCATTGAGAAGTGTGTCCACGAGCCGCGCTGCCGCGTCGATGACGTGTTCGCAGTTGTCGACGACAAGCAGGAGGGACCGGTCGGCAAGGTAGTCAGCGATCATGTCCACTACCGACTGGCCGCCCCGTTCGCGGAGCCCGAGCGTGGCAGCGACGCTTCCGGGCACGAGGCCGGGGTCGCTAATAGGAGCAAGCTCGACGAGCCAGGCGCCGTCGGCGAATCGCGGAACGAGGTCGGCCGAGGACTGGACGGCCAGGCGCGTCTTTCCCACGCCACCCACCCCCGTAAGCGTTACGAGCCGGGACGCCTCCACCAGCTTCCGCGTGGCCCGCAGGTCGTCCTCGCGGCCGACGAGACTCGTCAAAGCCGCGGGCAGGTTGTGGCGAGGACGCGCCGGCGGCGGCCGCGTCGGCGCGTCGAGGCTCGGGTCTTGGACCAGCACCGCCTGCTCGAGCGCCCGCAAGGCCGGCGTCGGCTCGATGCCCAGCTCCTCGGTCAAGGTCCGACGTGCGTCCTGAAAGGCGCGTAGCGCCTCGGCCTGCCGGCCGCACCGATAGAGCACGACCATCAGCTGCTCCCAGCGGTGCTCGCGCAGCGGCTCTTGCTCCACCGCCCGAGCGAGCGCATCGACGATCAGCTCGTGACGGCCCAGCGCCAGCTGCACGTCCGCCCAGAGCTCGTCTGCCCGTCGCCGTAGCTCCTCGAGCCGGGCCACGTCTCCCCGAAGCCACGGCTGATCTGCGAGCGCGCCCCACGGCCGGCCTCGCCACAGCGCACGAGCCGACTCCAGCACACCGAGAGCCCGATCCGGATCCGCGACGGCCAGGTCCTCGGCTTCGCGCGTCAGGGACTCGAAACGATCAGCGTCGGTCCGGGGCCGGTCGATCTCGAGCACATAGCCCTCACCCGTGGTCCGCACGACAGAGCGCGCCCCCCCGCGCTGGTCGGGCTCCAGCGCGTGTCGCAGGTGGCTCACGTGGACCTGGAGCGCCGTCCTCGCTGTGGCAGGGGGGTGATCGCCCCACAGACGCTCGACGAGCACATCCCGCTCGACTGCGCGCGGTGCGTCGACCATGAGGGCAGCCAGCAGCCGTTGCGCCTTGGGCCCCCCGAGCGTGACCTGCGCCTGACCACGCAACACCCGGAGCCCTCCGAGTATCTCGTAGCGCATCCGACGCGCATCGTACGCCGGGTCGTCGCCGGCCTTAAGGCCGCCTTTAGCGGCGGCTGCGACACTCGTCAGCCACCAACTGAGAGGTGTCATCTGGCACCCCGCGGCAGAGATTGGGGGCGCCAGCGCGGGAGGACATCTCGTAGGTGCGCCTCTCGGGTGCGAACGGACTCCGGGCAGGGGCTCTGTCGACTGTCTGGACGGAAAACCAGGTTCCCGCAGGGTGGTTGCCCGATGTGGAAATAGCGCTCGCCCCACGATGCGTCCGCCGGGGCGGCTTCCGGAGCGAACCCAGCCGCAAGGGCGCCTCGGTACATCGCATCGACGTCATTGACCCAGAACACGACTCGGCCCCAGACGGACCGCCCGGAAGCGCCGGAGGTGTCGAGTTCACCTCGACGCACCGCGATCATCACCGCGCAGTCGTGTAACTCGAGCGAGGTCGCGGGCGTTCTTGCGTGCGAACGGACCCCGGGCCTGCGGAAGTGCCCCCGCCGAGAGGCGGGGGCCTTCTGGTTTTGAGGTACGGCGCCCGTCGTCTTCACCACCGGATGCGCCACGGGACCATGCGCACGCAGAGGGCGCGCCATCCGCGGTGTCGTGGTCGGCGTGCCGAAAGGCCGTGCGCGTCGAGGATGGCTCTCCGGGCGATGTCGGTCATCGGATAGGGCGTCTTCGTCTGTCTCACGCGTCTCCTTCCGTCTTCCGCAGATACGTCGCAGGAAAGGGTTCCGGATGAAGCGTCGAGGGCGGTTATCCGACGCGATCCGGCATTTCTTCGCGACTCGGAACGCCCGCCGCCCCGCGGTCGGCCGGGACCGTTCCCGGGGGGTACTCCTCGCCCCGGCGGCCGAGCCACAGGAACCACGCGATGCTCAGGATGCACACCCCGGCGCTGACCCAGGCGTTGACGCGCAGCCCCGCGATCTCATGGGCGGGATCGATGCGCAGGTTCTCGAAGAAGAAGCGCCCGAACGTGTACGTGGCGAGGTATAACGCGAGCGCCTGGCCCTTCCGCAGTCGGAAGCGGCGCTCGACCGCGAGCAGCAGCCCGAGCAAGAAGAGGCAGTAGAGCGACTCGTAGAGGAACGTCGGGTGGAACGTCTCGACGTGCAGATAGCCGGGCGGGCGCTTGGCCGGTGAGATCTCGAGGCCCCACGGCAGGTCGGTCGGCCCGCCGAACAGCTCCTGGTTGAAGTAGTTCCCCCATCGGCCGATCGCCTGGGCGGCGAGCAGCCCAGGAGCGATGCAGTCCATCAGGACGAGCGTCCCGACGTGCTTGATGCGTGTCATGATGATCACCGCGATCGCGCCGCCCGCGATGACGCCCCAGATGCTGAGCCCGCCCTTCCAGATCTGGAAGGCTCGCAGCCAGTCGTCGGTGAACAGGTCGTAATCGCTGATCACGTGGTACACGCGGGCACCCACGACGCCACCGATGACGATCCACACCGCCATGTCGTTGAACGTCTTGGCGTCGCCGCCGCGGGCGACCCAGCGCCGTTCGGCGATCCAGGCGGCGACGAGCACGCCCACCGCGAGCAGCAAGCCGTACATGTGCAGCGGGAGGGGCCCGATGTCGACGGTCCCGCTGTCAGGGCTGGGGATCGACGCCAGCAGGGTCGGCACGGAGCGCATCGTAGAGGTCGGTTTCGTCGCGCGAGCGGTCGCGGACTAGCCCACCCGTGCCGGCTCCGGCTCCTGTTCCCGGTCGGCGGCCACGAACACCTCGGCGTCGGGCGCGACCGCGTCCGGCGGCTCGTGGCCATGGGCGCGGTCGCGCAGCGCCGTCGCTTTGCCGCGGGGCATGAGCAGCACGCACACCAACCCGAGCGCGCCAATGACGGCGGCGGTCACGAACACCTGATGCAGCGCGCCGGAGAAGGCGTGCCGCACTGCCTCCTGCGCGGCGGGCGGGATCCTCCCGGTCGACGACGCCGGGGACAGAAACTCGCTCGCGTTGATCTTGGCGCCCGGGAACGCGGCCGAGAGACGGTGGGTGAGCGAGGTCAGCATCACCGACGCCGCGATCGCGACGCCGACCGCCCCGCCGAGCTGCCGGGTGAAGTTCACGACCCCCGTCGCGGTGCCCATCTGTCGCAACGACACCGAGTTCTGCGCTGCCAGGGTGCACGCCAGGAGCACGAAGCCGAAGCCGAGCCCGACGAACACGAGGTCGCGGCTGACCTCCCAGGTGCTCGAGCCGACGCCGAGTTGGGTGAGCAGGAAGAGCCCGGGGAGGCTGAGCGCCATCCCCAGCGCCACCTGCACACGGAACCCGACCCGCAGCAGCAACCGGCCACCGAACGCGGAGGCGGCCATGAAGCCGAGCATGAGCGGCGTGAGCACACGGCCGGCGCTGGTGGCCGACGTACCGATCACTACCTGCACGAACAGCGGCAGGAACGACAGCACGCCGAACATCGTCATGCCCAGCACCGTCGTGAGGACCGCCGATGCGCGGAGCGCGGGGATCCGGAACAGCCCGAGCGGCAGCAGCGGTTCGGGCGCGCGCAGCTCGGCGACGATGAACGCGGCGAGGAAGATCACGCTGCCGGCGATCGAGCCGACGATCTCGGGTGACGACCACGCGTAGTCACGCCCTCCGGTCTCCAGGGCGAACACGAGCAGGCACGTCCACCCGAGGAGTGTGACGATGCCGAGCCAGTCGATGCGGTGCCGGTGGCGCTCCTCGAGCGGTTCGATCATGACCACCTTCACCAGGACGGCGGCGGCGATCCCGACCGGGATGTTGACGTAGAACACCCAGCGCCACGAGAGGTTGTCGGTGAGGAAACCGCCGATGAGCGGCCCGATGATCGACGCGAACCCGAACACCGCCGCGTAGATCCCCTGCACCTTCACTCGTTGTTCGAGCGTGAACAGGTCGGCCGAGATCGTCTGCGCGACGGGAAGGATGCACCCGGCGCCGAGCCCTTGGAAGGCGCGGAACAGGATCAATTCGTTCATCGAGTGCGCCTGCCCGCACAACACCGACCCGATCAGGAAGATCGTCATGCCGGCGAGGAAGATCCGTTTGCGCCCGTACATGTCGGCGAACTTGCCCCACAGGGGGATCGTCGCGATCTCGGCGAGGAGATAGGCCGAGAAGACCCAGGCGTAATGGTCGATGCCGTGCAGGTCGCCGACGATCGTCGGCATGGCCGTGGCGACGATCGTGCCGTCGAGCGCAGCGAGGAACATGCCGCTGATGACCGCGACGGTGGTGAGCACGATGCGCCGCTTCGACAGGCGCGACGCGTACGCGGTCGCTGCGGGCGCGGCGCTCACGATTCCCTCCGCAGCGTCGGCGCGATCATTCGTGCGAAGTCGTCGATGCGGTCGGCGACCGCAGGGTCGTGGTGGTTGAGATACTCGACGAACAGACCCCACAAGAACGTGGGGATGACGTCGGCGGCCGCGGCCAGCTCGGCGTCGGCGGCGACGTCGGTCGAGTCGGCGAGCACGATCTGCCAGCGCGCCCGGTAGCGCTCGCCGATCACGCGACCGACCTCAAGAGCGTCGGTGTCACCGAGGACCGCTTCTCGGTGCATGAGCCGCAGGAACTCTTCGTCCTCGACGAGACGAGCGAAGCTCTGGCGAGCGTGCTCGGCGACGCGGGCTTCGATCGGACCGGGGCGCGGCAACTCGTCGGGGCCGAGCTCGTCGATCGAGCGGCCCATGCCCCGGGCCTGGTACACGGCCTGGATCAGCTCGGCCTTCGAGGCGAAGTGGTAGTAGAGCCCCGGCACGGTGACGCCCGCGGCTTCGGCGAGGTCCCGAACGCTGACCGAGGCCGTTCCCCGTTCGGAGAACAGGCGCAGCGCGGTTTCTACGATGCGGTCGCGGGTCGAGGTCTGCTCAGGGGCGGTGGTGCGGGGGGTCACCCCGCCATCGTAGCCGCTTACTTGAACACTCGATCAAGTCGGCTCGGAGCCGTTCGACGACAGCGCCACCGGGGCAAGCTGGCGGCGCTCGATCACGTGGTCGACCAGCCCGTACTCGACGGCGGCCTCACCCCGGAGGATGAAGTCGCGGTCGATGTCGCGCTCGATGCGCTCGGCGGGCCGCCCGCTGTGGCGGGCGAGCGCCTCGATCATCTGGCGGCGCTGGGCCATCACCTCCCGCGCCTGGATCTCGATGTCGACCGACTGGCCTTGCACGCCACCCCAGGGCTGGTGAATGAGCACCCGGGCATGCGGCAGCGTGCTGCGCTTTCCGGGCGCACCGGCGGCGAGCAGCACGGCCGCCGACGACGCCGCCTGCCCGACGCACGTCGTGGTGACGTCCGCCCCGATGAACTGCATGGTGTCGTAGATCGCGAACAGCGCGTTCATCTCGCCGCCGGGGCTGTTGATGTACAGGTTGATGTCCTTGTCCGGCTCGTCGGACTCGAGGTGCAGCAGCTGGGCCACGATCAGGTTCGCGGCGGTGTCGTCGATCTCGCCCGTCAGGAACACGACGCGCTCCTTGAGGAGGCGTGAATAGAGGTCGAACGCCCGCTCGCCGCGGGCGCTCTGCTCGATGACAGTCGGGACGAGCAGCTGGCTCATGGCGATCTCCCTGATTGCGCAACTCGTTGGTTGCACATCTTGTCGCGGTGCGCCGCATTGTGCAACTCTGTGGTTGCATGAATTCCGAGGTGACCCGCGACGTCGAGCTGCCCGCACCGCCAGACGAGGTGTGGGAGCAGGTGGCCGAGAGCGACCGCCTGGGCGATTGGCTCGACGCCGAGGTCGAGCTGGAGCTCCGCCCGGGCGGGACGGGCACCTTCCGGTTCGCGGACGGCGAGGAGCGCCGGGCCATGGTCCGCGAGGTCGAGCCCGGCCGTCGCCTGGCATTCACGTGGTGGCCGCTGACCGGCGCGGACGTGGGGCGGGCGACGACGGTGACGATCACGATCGCGCCCACCGACGGCGGGTGCCGGTTGCGGCTGGTCGAGTCCCCGAGTGCCCGTGCCCGCGCCGCCGCGGTCGCGGTCGCATGAGCTCACGAGCCGACCGCGTCGACGCCGTGTTCGCCGCGCTCGCCGACCCCACGCGGCGCCGCCTGCTGGGGCGCCTCGCCGAGCGGCAGTCGGCCACGGCCACCGAGCTGGCCGCTTCGGAGCCCGTGACGAGGCAGGCGATCGTGAAGCACCTCCAGTCGCTGGGCGAAGCGGGGCTGGTGACGCCCTCGCGGGAGGGTCGCGAGGTGCGCTACGCCGTGACGGCCACGCCGCTCCAGGACGCCGTCGGCTGGATGGTGACCGTCGGCGCCGAGTGGGACCGCCGTCTCGCCCGGCTGCGCCGCCGCCTAGAAGGGAAATAATCCCTACGCCGGCAGGGTAAATTGGCGGCATGGCGCGCACCGACGCGAATCCGCCGATGCCGGACTTCGTCACCGACTACGAGCTCCAAGAAGTCGACCCGTCCTTTCTGACCTCAGCGGTCAAGCCCAAGCAGTTCCTCCACATCGACCAGTCCGAGTGCATCCTGTGCGAGGGCTGTGTCGACATCTGCCCCTGGAAGTGCATCCACATGGTCTCGGTCGACGCCATCTCCGACGCGGTCGACACCGAACAGCCGGGCGAGGACCCGACTGACCACGTGGCGTTCATCGTCGACGAGGACGTGTGCACGCGGTGTGCGTTGTGTGTGGATCGGTGCCCGACGGGCGTGATCATCCTGGGCAAGCTCGCATCGCAGGTCGCCGCGGCGGGCGACCCTCACACCCGCACCGACCGCCACGGCTACTCCTACGGCGTCCGGTTCTAGCCCTTGCGCCGTAGTCCCGGCGTGAGCCTGTTTTCGACTCGTCCCGAACCGATCGCGCCCGGGCCGGGCCAGGAATCGGTCTGGGACTACCCGCGACCACCGCGGCTCGAGCCGGTCACCGCGCGACTCGTCGTCGTGCTGGGCGGTGAGACGATCGCCGACACGACGCGCGGCTACCGCGTCCTCGAGACCAGCCATCCGCCGAACTACTACTTCCCGCCCGGTGACATCGCGTCGGCCGCGCTCGAGCGGACGGCGCACGAAACATTCTGCGAGTTCAAGGGCGGCGCGCACTACTACGCCGTGCGCGGCGGCACTCGGGTCGAGCGGGACGCGGCGTGGGGGTACGACGAGCCGAGCCCGGGTTTCGAGTCCATCGCCGGGTACGTCGCGTTCTACGCGGGCCGGATGGACGCGTGCTTCGTCGACGGCGAGGAGGTCACGCCGCAGCCGGGTGGGTTCTACGGCGGCTGGATCACGTCCGGCGTCGTCGGCCCGTTCAAGGGCGGCCCCGGTAGCCGCGGCTGGTAAACGGGCTAATGACCGATAGCGGCGGTGACAGAGTCGGGCGCCCGGAGGATCACTACTTCACGAGCCGCGAAAGGCGCCGGTCGGCGAGGGGCTTCCCGCCGGTCTGGCAGCTCGGGCAGTACGTGACCTCGTACGACTCGTAGGAGACACGCCGGAGCGTGTCGCCGCACTGAGGGCACGGAGTCCCGTAACGCGCGTGCACGATGAACTTGTCGCCGAGCTTGGGCTCCGACAACCCGCCCGTGCGTTCGCGCTCGCGCTCGAGCGCATCCCTCAGCGTGGCGCGTACCTCGTCGAGCAGCCGCTGCCGTTCGTCGGGCCCGAGGGACGCGAGCGTGGCGTAGGGCGACAGCCGGGCGCGCCACAGCGCGTCGTCGGTGTGGCCACGGCCAATGCCGGCGACCGTGCGCTGATCGCGCAGCAGCGTGTGCACCCGCCGGCGGTCGTGGCCCTTCAGGACGAGCTCGGCGAACTCGTCAGAGTCGGGCTCGGGCCCGAGGCCGACGACCGGCCCCTCGTCGTCCTCCCCGACGACCCACCACCCCGCCTTGCGCTCGGTCCCGTATTCGCGCACGAGCAACGCGATGTCGTTGTCGAACCGCAGCCGCACGACACCGCCCTTGCCGCCGCGCGTCTGCTTGGGTGGCTCCTCGACGTCGAGGCGTCCGGACTGCGACAGGTGCACGAACACGCGGGGCCCGCCGAAATCGAGGATCAGGTACTTGCCGCGCCGGCCGGTGCGCTCGAGCGTGCGGCCCACGAGCGTCTCCGGCGGCGGCTCGAACGTCTTGAGGCCTGAGAATCCGATGGGTTCCACCGCGGCGAGGGCGGCGCCTCCCACGCGCTCCTGAAGCCGCTCGCTGAGGGCCTGCATCTGGGGCAGCTCGGGCATGCGATCACGGTATCGGCCGGGAAATCGCGCTAGCGCGCCTTCCGACGACAGAGGCGACGATGGGTGGACGGGGGTTTCAGCGGCTCGCGGGTGTGGCGACGTTGGTGGGCGGTGCCGTCGCCCTGGCCGGCGCCGGCGGCGGCTTCAACGGCGGCGGCGACGGTGGGAATGGCAGCGACGCCGACGGCGGAGCCGGGGGCGGCGGTTCCGACGTGCGCCAGGGCGGCACATCCATCGGCAACCGCGTCATCGTCGCGGGCGGCGGCGGTGGCAGTGGCGCCTGTGTCAGCAGCGGAGGAGGCACGGGCGGGGATGGCGGCGGCATCACGGGGGAGGACGGCGGCTTCGCCCAGCCCTTCGGCCTGGGCGGCGAGGGCGGCACCGAGTCGGCGGGAGGTTCGGCGGGAGGTAACGGCACCAAGGGCGACCCGCTCCAGGGCGGCGCGGCGGCCAGGAGGCGCTCGGCGGTGGCGGCGGTGGCGGCGGCCGCTTCGGTCGCGGGGGCGGTTCGGGCGCCGAGAACGGCGGCGGCGGGGGCGGCGGGTCCGGCTTGGGCCCGGCCGGCGTCGCGTTCGAGACCGGTGTGCGCACTGGCGACGGCGCCGTCACGATCGCGTTCGAGCTCTCGCCGGGCGCTGAAGGCGCACCGGCCGCGCCTGCGGCTCCGGTCACG
>DASPXI010000101.1:0-10087 GCA_035637335.1 Acidimicrobiia bacterium | reverse complement strand
GAATTCGGTCGATTCCGCGCACGGCGACCTCGCCACTTGAGTGTCGATCGACTCGATGGGAGCCCGAGATGGACAAGCAAGCGTGCAGGTGCCCCTGGTCGAATGAAGCAGCACCGGTCAGAATCGCGACCGTTGATCGTGGTTCCTGAGGAGAGGGTTCAATGGAGACGCAAGAGGGGCGTGAAGACGGTGGCCTCGAGCGCGTGACCCGCGGAGTGCGCGAGGTGATCGGCAAGGCCGAGAAGGCGATCAAGCAAGCCCGGCGGAAGGGGAAGGCCACCGTCAAGCGGCGCAAGAAGGCTTTGGCCAAACGGCGGACGTCGGCCAAGAAAGCGGCGACGAAGGGCGGGAGGCAGGTGAAGAAGCGCGCTGGCACCGCGGCGAAGAAGGCCAAGAAATCGACCGCGCGAGCCACCAAGAAGACGACTCGCGCGGGGAAGAAGGGCGCGTCCACCGCCAAGAAGTCAGCGAAGAAGACCGCCAGCAAGGCGAAGAAGGGCGCGCAGAAGAAGAAGTCAGGGGCAGGCACAACGAAGAAGCGAAGCCAGTCCTGAGAGTCACGGCCCGGGGGACCGGCGCCGTAAGCCTGCCGACCTCCCGGCCTTCTGGAAAGGCGTTGGAGTTCTTCCGCGCTCGCGTGATGGCGTCCTGACCGCATCGCGGTTGCGGACACTGCTCATGGTCGAGCGCGCAAACGGGTAGGAGAACCCCGAAACTTCGGGGGTGCGAACGGTGAACCGGTTGGAGCGGGGGCTGCGGCGGCTCGACGCGTTCCAGCAGCGCCATCGCCCAACCGCGTTCGCCTTCGCGGTGGTGAAGAAGTTCGGCGACGACCGGGGCGGCGCCCTCGCCGCGCTGCTCACGTACTACGCGTTTCTTTCGCTGTTCCCGCTGCTTCTGCTGCTCGTCACGGGCCTCGGGTTCGTGATCGGGCACAACCCCGACCTCGAGCGCCGCGTCGTCGACTCGGTGCTCTCAGAGTTCCCGATCATCGGGGAGCAGCTCGGCAAGAGCGTGCACGCGCTCCGCGGCAGTGGGCTCGCATTGGTCGTCGGTCTCGTCGGCCTCGTATGGGGCTCGCTGGGCGTAAGCCAAGCGGCGCAGCACGCCATGGCCGAAGTCTGGAACGTTCCCGGCCGCGAGAGGCCCGGATTCTTCCCGCGGCTTGGCCGCAGCCTGTCGATCCTCGCCGTCCTCGCAACCGGCCTCGTGGTTACGACCGCGTTGAGCGGCATCGGGACGGCGGTCGGCCCGGCCCTGTACTGGCGCGTCCTCACTCTTGTTGCGACCGTAGGCATCAACGCCGGGATCTTCTTCCTCGGGTACCGGCTGCTGACTCCAAAGGTGGTCGCGACTCGCGATCTCGCGCCCGGCACGCTGATCGCAGCCGTCGGTTGGACCGTGATCCAAGCGATTGGCGGATATCTCGTCGCCCATCAACTCCGGCAGACGAGTGAGGTCTACGGCTTCTTCGCGATCGTGCTGGGCTTGCTGTTGTTCCTGTCGCTCGGCGCCCAGCTGACGATCTATGCGGCCGAGGTCAACGTCGTACGTGCACGCCGGCTCTGGCCGCGCAGCATCGTGCAACCGCCGCTGACTGGCCCGGACCGGGCCGCCCTCCGCGGGATGGCGCAGCGGGAGGAGCGCCGGCCGGAGGAACGCGTCGATGTGCGATTTCTCGACCAGCACAAGCCGCAGTCGCCCGAGCCGAGCTCCTGATACTCGCAACGGTCGCGGGCGGAACATCCGGGCAATAGCAGCTACCGGCGTCGACGATCGTGCAACAGCGCCCGTGCCGCCATTCGTCCCGGTGTTCCTAGGATGCCGCCCGACGGGTTCGTGCCCGCTCCCGACACGTACAGACCGTCGATGGGTGTGCGGTGATCGCCGAGGCGCCGCGTCGGCCGGAAGAACCCGAGCTGGTCGGGCGTGATGTCGAGGTGCATGGGGTGCGCGCCGGGCCACCGCTCGTTCTCCTGCATCAGGTCGGGCGTCCACGCGTACGTCCCGAGGATGGAGCGTTTGAAGCCGGGGGCACGGGATTCGACGACCGCGAGACACGCGTCGACGAACTCGTCGCGACGCGCCTTCCATCCACCTGCCACCTCTGCCGGCGCCGCCGGCGATGCCAGGTAGATCGTGTGCCGTCCGGGCGGCGCCAGCGTGTCGTCCAGGGCGGAGCTGGTGAACGCGTACAACGGCGGGGGATCGGGCAGTAGTCCGACCTCGGCTTCGTCCCAGGCGCGGGTGAGGTCGCCGAGGTCGTCGACATAGCTCTGGAGGCCGTTCCAGTCACCGGGTCGGGCGGCGGGGTACTCCGGGAGCCGATCTGTCGCCACGTGGACGAGCGCTTGCACGACGTTGCCGCGTCGGGTGGCAGCGAGGTCGGCGCCGTCCCGTCCACCCAGCGGTGGCTGGAGCAGCTCGAGCAACGCGCGCTTCGGATCGATGGCGGTGATCACGTTCGACGTCTCGATCCGGTCGCCGCCTTCGGTGACGACAGCGCGCACCCGACCGCCGACGGCCTCGATCCGGGCGACGGGCATCGAGCACTGCAGTTCACCGCCGAGCGACTTCAGCCGGCGCGCGAGGGCATCGGTGAGCGCTTGCGCGCCGCCGCGGGCGTGCCACTGACCGAAGATGTGGAACGCCGCCTGCCAGAAGGAGAACAGCGACCCAGCCGGAGCCGACGGCCCGACGCCCCCGTGTGCGGCGTACGCGGCGACGGGGCCCCGCGTCAGGTCGGTCGTCAGCCAGCGGCGCAGCAGCGAGTCGTACGGGCCGAGCAGGTCGCGCACGGTTGCAAGGGGCTCCGAACGCAGCGCGCGCACGACGTTCCCGAACCTCGTCGGCACGTCACGGAGCGGCACGTGTCCACGCACCGCGGGCAGCACGGTACGGATGATCGGCATGGCCTTGTCGATGAAGCGGCGGTAGGCCAGCGCCTCGTCCGAGCTCACTTCGCCGATCGATTCGACCGTTGCGTCGACGGAGCGGTGGAATCGGACCCGGCGGCCGTCCTCGTGGATGGCGACCGTGAACGGGTCCATCTCCTGGTACACGAGCCCGGCCCCGGCGAGATCGAGCTCTTCGGGGATCGACGTCATGTTGATCATGTTGTGGGCGACCGAGTGAAGATCGAACCGGAACCCGGGGATCGTCTCTGCGGTCCGGGAGCCGCCGCCGGGACCGTCGAGCGCTTCGAGGACCAGCACGTCCCGCCCGGCACGAGCGAGGTAACACGCGGCGACGAGGCCGTTGTGCCCCGCGCCGACGACGACGTCAGGCACGGGCTCCCGACGCTCGAGCGCGAGCGAGGCGCCGGAGACGAGCCCTCTGTGCATCCCAGGCGTAGACGACGGTCGTGTTCGCCAGCACGTCGTGGAGGGCCCGGTGCTCGCGACCGACGAGGATGCCGATGAGGCCGAGCCCGAGGAGAATGAACGAGAGCGGAAAGAAGAGGGCACGGAGGAAGGCGTGACCGACGTCAAGGGGAGAGCCGTCGCGGCGTACGACCCGAAGTCCCAGCACCAGCATGCCCGGCGTCCGCCCCGAGATCGCCCACGGCACGAAGAAGTAGAGAAAGCTCCACAGCGTGAGGAGAGCGGCCGAGGCGCCGGTACCGAGATCAGTCGCGTCGAAGTTTCGCGAGACGATCAACTCGAGAATCCACACGACGACGGCAGTGGCGACCGAGTAAAGCGCGCTCACGAGCACGGCATCGATTGCGTAGGCGGCCAGCCTCGAGAACGAGCCGGCGTAGTGGCCAACGGCTCCGGGGTCGGGGACGTATTCGTCGGCTGCGTTCGTCATGCGGCGTCCCGACCGACAAGGCGCGGCGGCCCGAGCGGAAGCTCAGCTTGACTGCGCCGGAGCACCCGATTGACGCCACGGTTGGTGAAATGGTCGAGCCGCACGAATTGTGCTCGCAGCGTGTCGAGCGCCCGCTCGAAGAGGCCGGTCGTCGACTGGATCACGATGCCGCCGATCTCCGTGCGGGCGATCAGCTGTTCGACATCGATGCGCGAAACGATCGTGTTGATGTCGACGCGGTCGAGCACGCGATTCAGGTCGACCTGCTCGACGATCTTGTTGATATCGATGCGTGTGATGAGGGCGTCGATGTCGACGCGGGTGAGGATCTCGTTGATGTCGACGCGCTCGATGACCGCCTGCACGTCGACCTGCTCGACGACGGCGTTGATGGGCATGAGCCCGAGCAGGCGGTCGAATCGACCGTGGTCGCGGCGCCCGCCGACAGGCTCGTCGTGGCTCGTGATGACTTGCCCCCATACGTCGTTCGGTCAACTGGCTGTGCCGACAGTCTGCCGCACTGACACGCGGAGATCTTCTCCTAGCGTCTACGCCGAATGGCCGATTGGGCGACGATCTCTTCGCTCGCCACCGCCGGCGGCACTCTGGTGCTGGCGGCTGCCACCTACACTGCCGTGCACTCGGCCAACCGCTCCGCTCGCATCGCCGAGCGGGCCCTCCCATCCTGCGCGCCATCGAAGGCCGGCAGCGCCTGACGATCGACTTGCTCTGAGTGGATGTGCACGTTCGTCCGGCACTGGAACCTCGACCGCATCGACCCCCGCTAGCAAAATCATTACGGCCTGCTCTGCGTTCCCGGCGGTCGGGGTGTTTCGCGCCAGCCGAGCTTCACCGTCGCCCACGTGATGCCGGCGAGGACGGCACCGGTGACGACGGCGCCGACGAAGCCGGCCCCGGTGATGGCCCGCCCGACCGCGAGGGTGACAGCGCTCCACACGCCGACGCAGGTTCCGAACTCGACGAAGAGCCAGATTGGATGGACCCTTCGCGTGTTGTCCCAAGCCATCGTCTGGCCTTTCGGGTGGGGGGAGTCGCTGATGTTACGCGTCGGCGCTGATTGCACCGTCGGGCAATCCATCCCGGCCGGCGGGCCGTATGACTGGGAGCAGTGGTCGAGACGGGAGGCCCCATGCGCAAGCTCTTCGCCCTGACCGGGGCGGCGATCGCCGCCATCGCCCTCGCCGGCGGCACTGCGCTCGCCGGTGTGCCCACCAAGTCGAAGCCCCCGGTCACCTTGGAGGGGAAGGTCAACAACAAGGGCGAGAAGACCGTGAAGAAGGGCAAGATCTCGATCGAGGCCGACGATTTCTACTTCAAGCCGACGTTCGAGAAGGCGAAGCTCGGCTCCAAGGTCACCGTGAAGCTCAAGAACGAGGGCAAGACCCAGCACACGTTCACGATTGCGAGCCTCGGCATCGACCAGACGCTCGATCCGGACCAGAAGGCGACCGTCGATGTCACCCTGCCGACCGATGGCGCGCTCGCCTTCTATTGCCGCTTCCACGGGCCGACCACATCGGCGCCGGGGGCCTCGAACCAGGGGATGCAGGGCGCATTCTTCTCGAAGAAGGGTGAATCGCTGTCCACCGGTGGTGGCGCGGCGGCAGCAACCGCCACGACGGGGGCCGCGCCGGCCACCACGACGCCGTCCACCAGCTCGGGCGGCGGCGGTGGTGGCTACGGCTACTGAGGTGCGTCAGGGCTGAACGACCGCACCCCGCGGCGGTAGGCGCCCGGGAGGAGAGCACGAGCAACCGGCGCGAGCCGAGCGATACGTGTCGCGTCGATCTCGACCCGTGACCGGCCGAGGCCGCGCAGCACGGTCTGCGAAACCTGCTCCTCCGTGCGGCGCACGAACTTCGGGACCTTGTCGGGGTCAGCGCCCTCGGTCATCGGCGTGGGGACGAAGCCGGGGTAGAGGACGTGCAGGTGGACGCCGCGCTCGTCGACCTCGTACGACAAGCTCTCGGTGAACGCGCTCAACGCGGCCTTGGACGCCCCGTAGGCGGGCTCGCCCGGTCCCGGTGCCCGCCCGGTGTCGGACGAGACGTTGAGGACGGCGCCGTGCCGTCGCTCGAGCATCCCGGGCAGGACTGCGAGCGTGCCGGCCACGGCGGCGAAGAAGTTCGTTTCCATGACGGTCCGGTACTTCGCGATGCCGTCCTCGGCCGGCTCGCCGATGCCGGCGTCGTTGATCAGCAGGTCGATGCGGCCCTGGCGCGCCTCGATGTCGGAGAGCACGCCGGCGAAGCGATCGGTGTCGCTCACGTCGCACACGACGTATCCGGACGCGGGCGACGAACGCTTCATCTCGGCGGCGAGCGCGCGGAGCGGCTCCTCCCGGCGGGCGATCCCGGTGACCACGGCGCCGTTGGCCGCCAGGTCGAGAGCCATCCGCCGGCCAAGCCCGGACGACGCCCCGGTCACGACCGCGATCGCGCCGGCGATTGGGAAGGTCGTGTCCACGCTCTCAGGCGGCGGCTTTCTCGGCGGTGGCGTGGTCGAGCTCGTCGAAAGCGAGGAGCTCGCGACCCGCCGTCGCCGCGATGCGGTCTTCCCAGGCGGTCCCCGGCGACAGGTTCCGGCGCGTGTAGCGCAGGGTGCCGAGCGCCTTGTGCGGATCGTCCGACTGCTCCAGCAGCAGCGCGGCCGCAACCGTGCGCACCAGGGAGTCGGTGATCCGCGCCGCACGGGCTTCGGCGAGGTCGGCGTCGCGCAGCGGCAGCTCCTCGACGCGCCGCTCGAGCTCGTTGCGCGCCGCGGTGACCGCCTTTATCGCCTCGGCGAGGTAGTCGGGGACGGGAGCTTCGATCGCCCGATCGATGCGGGCAAGCGCGGCCTCGTGCGCGTTGTCGCGCCGGATCGCACGCAGCACGTCGAGCTGACAGATCTGCTCGGTGCCCTCCCAGATCGGATGGCACTGCGCGTCGCGCAGCTGACGGGTGAGCGGCCAGTCCTCGCAGTAGCCGTTGCCACCGTGCATCTCGACGGCTTGGCTCGCGGCCTCGACGCCGAACCGACACAGCCGCACCTTCGCCGCCGGCACGAGGATGCGCCGGAGCCGGCCGCCGTCCGCGGCGCGGGCAGCCGCCGCGCACTCGAAACCCAGCGCGAAGGCGGCTTCGAGCTCGACGAGCATGTCGACGAGCTGCTCGCGAATCAACGGCAGGTCGACTAGTACCCGACCCTTCGCCCGACGGTGATGAGCCCAGATCGTGGCTTCGAGGAAGGAGCGGCGGGCGATGCCGAGGCCCATCAGCGCGACGCCGAAGCGCGAACCGTTGACCATCTCCATCATGCGGCCGAGCCCGCCCGCGTCCGAGTCGGAGCTACCACCGTCGCTCGCCGGGGTGGCGCGCAGCGCATAACCGAGCGCGTCGTGGAACTCGACCTCACCGGTCGGGACGCTCTTGGTGCCCAGCTTGGGCTTGAGGCGGCGCATCGAGATCCCGTTCCGGGAGCCGTCCTCGCGGTATTTGGGAACGAGGTACAGGCCGAGGCCGGCAGGACCCTCGGGCGCGCCCTCGGGCCGGGCGAGCATCACGATCGCGGCGCCGTCGATGTTCGAGCAGAACCACTTCTCGCCGTTGATGAGCACACGGCCGTCACCGATGTCGCGGGCGGTGCAGTGCACCGTGCGGCCGAGGTCGGAGCCGCCGTCGCGCTCGGTGAGGAACATCGAGCCGTCGATGCCCTCGTCGAAGTCGTCACTGCGCAAGCCCGGCAGCAGGGTGTCGCGTACATCGGGCGGCGCGTAGGCGGCGACGAGTCCGGCGACACCGCTCGTCATGCCGAGGCTGCACACGAGACCGGTGTCGGCCTGCGACAGCAGGTAGTTGGCGGCCGCGAGGACCACGCCCGGGACGGCCCGGCGCCGCTCGGCTTCGTCGCGCGGGAAGCCGCCCACGTACCCGCTCGCCCACAAGGCACGCTTCGACTCCAGCGCGGCGGGGTGGTGGACGATCTCGTTGACCTCGTTTGCCCACCGGTCGTAGCGGACGAGCTCCGGTGGGTTGGCGTCGACGATCTCCGAATTGGGCGCCACGCGCTGACCGACGAGGCCGCCGAACTCGCGCAGCTTGGCGTCGGCCCACTCGAGGTCCTCGGGCGGGCAATCGCGTCGCACCCGGGCCTGGAGGTCGGGGTCGAGCTCGTACCAGTTCTGGCCGATCGCCGACTCGAACGTCGCGTAGTCGATCATCGGATGCTCCTGGGCTGCGGGTGATTCGGTGGTCTTCAGGAAGCCTACGACGCCTGACGTGGTAGCCATGGGCCCCCAGCGTATGGAGCCACTCGATCTCATCGACACGAGGCTGCGCGTCGCGACGTGGAACGTGTGGTGGCGATTCGGTCCCTGGGAGGAGCGCCAGCCTGCGGTCGCGGAGACTCTTCGTCGGATCGACGCCGACGTGATCGCGCTCCAGGAGGTGTGGAACGCGCACGACGGAGTCGGGCAGCCGGCGGCACTTGCCGGCGCACTCTGATATCACCACGTGTTCGCGCCGGGGTTCGATGCCGGCGATGCGATGTTCGGGAACGCCATCCTCTGCCGCTGGCCCATCGCAGCGAGCGCGACACGTGAGCTGCCGTCGACGTCGGAGACGCAGGAGTTCCGCGTCGCGCTCAAGGCCGAGGTCGACGGCCCAAGAGGGCGGTTCGAGGTCTACACGACCCATTTGAATTGGCGGTACGACGAGAGCCACGTTCGTCAGGCGCAGGTGACCGCACTGGCGGAGTTCGTCGCCGAGTCCGAAGGGCGTAGCTTTCCGCCCATCCTCTGTGGAGATTTCAACGCCGAGCCCGACTCCGACGAGATCAGGATGCTGACCGGTCGAGCCGCAGTGCCAGTGCCCCGCCTGGTCTTCATCGACGCGTGGGACGTCGCCGGCGAGGGGCCCGGCTTCACCTGGTCGAACGACAATCCCTTCGCCGCGCGCGACCTCGAGGCCGATCGCCGCATCGATTACGTCCTCGTCGGCTGGCGCAAGGCGCGCGGTGCGGGGCACGTCGTCGGGGCCCGCGTGGCGGCGGTCGACTCTGTCGCCGGCATCTACCCTTCCGACCATTACGCCCTCGTCGCCGAGTTGCGCTACTGAAAGCGGTGTTGCGATGTTGCCCGGCCTGATGTCCGAGATGCGTGTGGCGCCGGGCCGACCCGCGGACCTCGTGCAGCGGAGCACCGCGGATCGGCTCGGGATCGCCGACAAGGAAGCCGCCCAAAAAGAGCGCGCCGTGCTCCTCGACGAGCTGCAGGACCTGCACGAGAGACTCTGGGCGGAAGACAAGCGCAGCATGCTGCTCGTGCTCCAGGGGATGGACACCGCCGGCAAGGACGGTGTGATTCGCCGGGTGCTGCGCGGTCTGAACCCGCAGGGCTGCTCGGTGACCGGGTTCAAGCCGCCGACGACGACGGAGCTCGCGCACGACTACTTGTGGCGAGTCCACGTCGCCTGTCCGGAGCGGGGCCAGCTCGGAGTCTTCAACCGTTCGCACTACGAAGACGTGGTGACCGCGCGCGCTCTCGGCATCGTCGACGAGGAGCACTGTCGGCGTCGGTACGGGCATGTGCGCGACTTCGAGCAGATGCTGACCGACGAAGGCACGACGCTCCTCAAGGTCTTCTTGCACATCTCGCCCGAAGAGCAGCGCAAGCGGTTGCAAGCTCGCCTCGATGACCCGACCAAACGCTGGAAATTCAGGCCGGAAGACCTCGACACCCGCAAGCAATGGGACGCCTATCAATCGGCGTATGAGGACGCGATCACCGAGACCTCGACGGAGTACGCGCCGTGGTGGATCGTGCCCAGCGACCGTAAATGGGTACGCGACGTCGCCGTCGAGAGATTGTTGCTCGACGTTTTTCGCCGTCTCGACCCACAGTTCCCGCCGCCGGATCCGCGGCTCGACGGCGTGACCGTGGAGTAGCGGGCGCTCGTCAACCGGCGCGGCGCTCCTCTTCAGCGGCGGCGCGCAGGAAGGCGTCACGTGGGCGTTGGAGCGATCCCAGCGCAACGATGTCACGCGGGAAGAAGAGCGCGACCGTCCAGTCCAGGCTGATGCGCACCTTGCGGTTGAACGTCGGCATCTTCGCCACGTGGTAGGAGCGGTGGAGCCACCAGGCGAGGAAGCCGCGCAGGCGGATGCGTCCCGGAAGCTGGGCGACGCCGCGGTAGCGGCCCAGCGAAACGAGCTGGCCCCGGTTGTGGTACTTGAACGGACGCAGCCGACGTCCCTGGTTCGACGCCTCGAGATT
>DASPXI010000100.1:0-28972 GCA_035637335.1 Acidimicrobiia bacterium | reverse complement strand
GCCCGGCCGGCGTCGCGTTCGAGACCGGTGTGCGCACCGGCGACGGCGCCTTGACGATCACGTTCGAGCTGCCGCCGGGCGCCGAAGGCGCACAGGGCGCGCCCGCCGCGCCTGCGGCTCCGGTCCCGGCAGCGGCGCGCTTCACCGGCTAAAAGCCGGTTACCCCGCCTTCTTCGCCCCCGCGCTCTCGGCGTAGGTCGACGCGCCCTGCGTCCACTCGGGGCCGTTGCCCCAATGCCGGCGCGTGCGCTTCTTCGGATAGTCGGGGTCGTGTTGCGCGCACGCTTCCTCGTACTGCTTCATCGTGCGCTGGCCCTCAGTGAGCGACCAGAAATCCTCTTCGAGCGAGAACTTGCCGTTCCCTGCGTACTCGAGCACGGTCATCCCCGGGAAGTCGATAGGCGGCGCGCTCGGATCGGGATTGTCCCGTCGGTTCTGCATGTAGACGACGATGCGCCCGTTCGGCTCGCACACGTGCCACTCGTACGCAGTGTACAGCTCGCCGAACTCGGCCATGATCGGCTTGATCCACGCGCGCACTTCTTCGCGCCCGTGCTTGGACCCGAGCACGTGCTCGATGTACTCGACGTCCTCGGTGAACAGGTCCGACCAGGCGTCCCAGTCTTCGTTGACGGCGCCGGTCTGCCAGTAGGTCCGGAACGCGTTCTCGACCTCGTCGATGTCGTAGGTGGTCATAGAGGGTGAGCCTATGAGGAGCGGCGCCAGCGTCGCGGCCGTTCGCGCTCCTGCATGCGGCGCAGGATGGTCTGCCGCCGCGCCTGGAGATCCCTGAACGTGAGCTGCTCCACCTCCGCAGGAAGCCCGAAGCCCGCCTTCACGGCGTCGATGTCGACCCCGACCTCAGTGGGATCGATGCCGATCTCGCGCACGATGCGCTCCCCGTACCGCTGCGCGAAGTACAGGTACACCTGGGTGATCTCGGCGAGGATGTCGATGTCCGGCGCGAGCGTGGCCGTGGCGCTGTTCAGGAAGAGCAGGTTCTTCACGAACAGCATGAGCTCCTTGGGAATGCGGGCGCCGTAACCCAGCAGCTTCTTCGTCATCTCGCTGAGCTCGCCGATCAGCTCCTCGGCCGACATCGTGGTGGGGTCCTTCATCGGCTGGTCGAGGCGCAGGTCACGGATCACGGCGTCGAGGTCGGTATCACGCGGGAAGGCGCCGAGATCGCGCAGGGCGGTGAGCTGGCCCCGCACGTCGCCGCCCGTGCCTGTCACGAGCAGGCGCAGGAACGACAGCCGCTTGGGCTCGTCGAGACGGCCCGTGATCCCGAAGTCGAGCAGCGCGGTCCGGCCGTCGCGTTGGACGAACAAGTTGCCGCCGTGAAGGTCGCCGTGGAAGACCCCGTACAGCATCGCCCCCTCCAGGAAGGCGATCAGACCCGCTCGGAGCACGGTTTCGGTGTCGATGCCGGCCTCGTGCATCGACTGGACGTCATCGAAGGCGAAGCCGCGCAGGCGTTCCATGACCAGCACGCGCCTGGTCACCAGCGTCGGATGCGGCCGGGGGACGACGATCGTCCGCTGATCGGTGAGTGCGAGCACGTGGGCGATGTCGAGCATGTTCTCGGCCTCGAGCCGGAAGTCGAGCTCTTCGACGACGGTCTCTGTGAACAGCTCGATGAGGGCGGGTGGGTTGGCGAGCGCGGCCACGGAGATCCGGCCGACGAGCTTCGGCGCGAGCCAGGCCATGGCCGCGACGTCGGCGTGCACGAGCGCAGCCACGCGTGGACGCTGCACCTTGACCACGACCTCTTCGCCCGTCCGCAGGCACGCGGCGTGCACCTGGGCGATCGACGCCGCCGCCAGCGGCTCCTCGGAGAATTTGGAGAACAGCGTCTCGAGTGGCGCGCCGAGGTCGGCCTCGACGACCTTTCGCACGTCGGCGAAGGTCTCGGGCGGGACGTGGTCGCGCAGCTTCCGGAACTCGTCGACGAGCTCGGGCGGGAAGAGTCCCTCACCTCCGGAGAGGATCTGGCCCAGCTTCACGTAGCTCGAGCCGAGCTGCTCGAACGCCCGCCGCAGCCGGTGCGACAGCCCGGAGCGTGATTGGGGGCGGCCACGCTCGCGGACGTACCAGAGGCCGACAGCGGGGCCGACCTTGCTCAAGACCCGCAGGAGCCGTCGCATCGGCGGGAGTCGGCCCGGGCGCAGCAGCCGGGGGACCGACGCGCGCGTTCGGGCCCGCTCGGCACCGACGCCCCGCCGCCAAGGAAGCTTGTCGAGCTCGACGACCCAGGGCGCGCGCTCACTGAAGGCGCCGAACGCGAGATCAGGTGGCGACGAAGCGATGGAGCGGTCGATGACGTGACCGTAGACGCGAGACGTCCCCGGTCCGGCACAGACCGGGGACGCTCGGTTCGTACTGATCGGGCAGGTTGGTGCTCAGTAGCGGATCAACCGCCGCTTGCCGCCCAGGAGCTCGACGGCAGACGCGACGCGCACGCAGCCTGCGCTTGCGTGCTCGCGCTTCCGTGCGCTCCGAGGTCGCTGCACGAGCTCGCCCACGTGCCGGGCATGATCTGGTAGCAGCCCCAGGCACCGCTCGCGTTCCGGGCGTTCGGGTTTCCGCCCGACTCTTCGCCGATGAAGCGGTCGGCTCCGTTCGATGCACCCCCGCAGGCGCCGCCCACGCTGCCACCGCCGCCACCCCCACGACCGGTTGGGGCAACGGGCTTGGCCTTGCTGGCGTTGGCGGCTTCCGCGGCCTTCTCGGCCTCGGCGGCGAGGATGCCTTCGTAGAAGACCTCCAGCTGACGCCGCTGGGCTCCTTCGATCCAGCGCTCCTCATCGACAGCCTGGCTGGCTGCGGTGAGGACGCCGTCGACATGACGATGTGACGCGGCGGCCGGCCGCGCCTCACCGAGCTCGTCGAGCCGCTGTGAACGGGCTTCCGGGCCCTGAGCCCGAGCGATCCCCGCCCAGGTAATCGCCGCCGTCACCACGACGGGCGCGACGGCGGCTTTCAACCGCTTGTGCATGAATGCCTCCGTTCGGGAACGGCCCCGCCAAAGCTCCGCGCGCGAGACCAACCATCGGGGGATTGGGAACGGAAGCGACGAACGTGCACTTACTCCGCTATTAGTGCGATACGTCAGCTTCCGGGCATCAGCCTACTTGCTCGCGCCGTGCAAGTGGCGAACCCGACCGGCGAAACCGTTGCAATCGCTAGGTGTGACATCCGGCACGATCACCCGAGAAGGGCGGAAACCGGACGATTGTCACCGTGAGCGCGTGGGCGTCCCCGGAGTGCGCACGGACCGGGGACGCCCTCGGCTGCAGATGATGACCGGGTGGTGCTCAGCAGCCCCAGTGCGAGGAGCCTGCGCCGCCGGCGTACACCTGTTGGAACTTCTCGTCTTGGACCGACTCGGGAGCGTCCTGCGCCCGCGCGTAGCCGCCGTAGCCGCCCCACGTGCCGGGCATGAACTGGTACTTGCCACCCGCACCTGTACTCGGGTTCACGGCATTCGGGTCGCCCTTCGATTCGCGCTGGATGATCGCGTCCGGGCTGCAGCTGCCACCGCCACCGCCACGACCGGTACCGGCGACGGGCCTTGACTTGATTGCGTTGGGGAACGCCGCGGCCTTCTCGGCTTCGGCATTGAGGACGCCTTCGTAGAACAGCTCCAGCTGACGCCGCTGGGCTCCTTCGATCCAGCGTTCCTCATCGACCGCCTGGCGAGCGGCGGTGAGGACGCCGTCGACGTGACGATGTGACGCGGCGGCCGGCCGCACCTCATCGAGCTCGTCGAGTCGCTGTGAACGGGTTTCCGGGCCCTGCGCCCGAGCGATCCCCGCCCAGGTCATTGCCGCCGCCACCACCGCGGGCGCGACGGCGGCTTTCAGCCGTTGATGCATTGCTTGCCTCCGTTCGGGAACAGCCCCAGCCCGCCATGCGCGAGGCCACGATCGGGGGAAAGGGAATGGAAGCCACGAAGCGTCGCTTACTCCGCTATCGGCGCGATCGTGGAGCTTCCGGGCCAGATGCTAGTTGCCCACCCCGGGCCCGAGGCAAACCCCCACGCGGAGATCAGCAGGTCAGGGATGTGACATTCGTCTCAGTCGGAGCCAGAGCCCGATCGCGCCCTGCGAATCAGGTTCCGATCCGGCCGGCCGCCCAGCCGCCCGGCGTGGCCCCGTCGGTGCGCACCCGCCGGTGCACGAACCGCCAGGCGTGATCTGCATACGCGAGCTCGTCCAGGTAGCGGCCCCAGTGGTCGACCCCGCGGTCGGTCACGGCCAGGAAGTAACAGCGGGCGCGCGCCCGCGCCTCCCCGTCGAGGTCGATCACCACGCTGCCGACGTGATGGCGGATGCGCGGCGCCCCCGTCTCGGCGGCGAGGTCGCGGCCCGTGCCGCTGACGAAGGCGCGGATCGCATCCCGCCCCTGGTGCGGTCGCTCGCCCTCCACCTCCAGTACCCCGTCGGGCACGAACAGCTCGACGAGGTCGCCGAAGCGGCCGCCGTCGACGTAGTGGGCGTAACGGGCGATCGTGTCGCGGATCTGCTCGCGTGCGACGAGCTCCCACTTCTCCATCGGGTCAGCCTCGCGCCTCGCGCCCTGGCTAGCGTGACCCGCGACGGCGGCGGCTTCGCCGACCGTTGCCGCAGAGCCGGTTGCGAAGGCGAGCAAAGGAGCAAAATGCGAGTCGGGGTGTCGCTCCGAACTGCGTTCGTCGTCGACGACGTACGCCTCGGGGCGCGATGGGTGATCGAGCGGGCGGCAGCGGCGCGCGAAGCCGGGCTCGACTGCCTCCTCGTCGGCGACCACCACGCCACACCCGTCCCCTACTACCAGAACACGCCCCTGCTCGGGCGGCTGCTGGCCGAGTGGGGCGACCGCCCGTTCGGCGCGCTGTTCCTGTTACCGGTTTGGAACCCCGTGCTCGTCGCCGAGCACGTCGGCACGCTGGCGGCGCTCGGACGGGGCCGCTTCATCCTGCCCTTGGCGGTCGGAGACAGGCATCAGCTCGCGCTCATGGGCGTGAGCGTGCGGCATCGCGGGAGGCACTTCGAGGCCGAGCACGACATCGTCCGCCGCCTGCTCGCCGGCGAGTCGGTCACCGCCGACGCGCCCTACCGGCTCGAGGATGTACGCGTGTCGCCGGTGCCGCCCGAACCAGTCGAGGTATGGATCGGCGGGACCGCAGAGCCGGCGATCGATCGCGCCGCTCGACTCGGTGACGGCTTCCTCGCCAACGCAGACCTCACCCCGGAGCAGGCCCGCACGGTCATCGCGCTGTACCGAGCACGGTGCGAGGCGCACGGGCGCACCCCGACGGCGGTCGCCATCCGCCGCGACATCCACGTCGGCGCCGACCCGGCTGACGCCGAGCGCGTGGCGGGCCCGATCGTCGCCGGCGGCTACCGCGGCTTCGACCCGTCTGCGTGCACCTACGGGAGCCCGGAGCAGGTCACGGAGCGGCTCGGCGAGTACGCGGCGATGGGCTACACGGACGTGATCGTCCGCCATCTCGCCGAGGACCAGGGCGAAGTGCTCAAGTCGTACGAGCGGCTGGCCGCGGTCCGTCAGGCGCTGCTGGCGGCCTGACCGGGCGCCGTGATACGTCCCCGCCATGCCGGGGGGACGCGCGCGGTCGCATCGCTGGTTCGTGTGGGCCTTGGCGGCCGTTGCCGTTATCGGGCTGGCCGTGCGCATCACGTACGTACTGATCGAGCAGCGCGACGTCGACTTCGGCGGCGACGCCCGCTTCTACCACGAGGGCGCCAACCTCCTCGCCGACGGCAAGGGCTTCATCTCACCGTTCGAGTACCAGAAGGGTCACGTCGTCGAGGCAGCCGACCACCCGCCGCTCTACATCGTGTTCCTTGCGGTGCCGTCGGCACTCAGGATGACAAGCACCCTCTCCCATCTCCTGTGGTCGTGTGCGCTGGGCACGGCGACGATCGTCCTCATCGGATTGCTCGGACGGGCGATCGTCAACGAGCGAGTCGGGATCATCGCCGCCGCGGTCTTGGCCGTGCTCCCGGACGCGTGGATATCCGACGGCTCGCTGCTGGCCGAGACGGCGGCCATGTTCACCGCCACGGTGGCGGTGCTCCTCGCGTACGCCTGCTGGCGGCAGCCGAGCTGGCGTCGTTTCGCCGCGGTAGGCGCGGCGACGGGCGCCACCGCCCTCGCTCGCTCGGAGCTCGTCCTCCTTGTCGTCGCGCTCGTCGTGCCGCTGGCGTTCCTCGCCGGGAACGTCGACCTGCGCCAGCGGCTGCGCTGGCTCGGCGTCGGCGTGCTCGCGGCCCTCGTCGTCATGGGACCGTGGGTCGGCTACAACCTGGTGCGTTTCCGCCGTCCGGTGCTGTTGAGCTCGCAGTTCGGACCGCTGCTCGCGTCGGCGAACTGCGACACGACGTACTACGGCCATCTCCTCGGGTTCTTCTCGATCCCGTGCGACCGCGCCATCGCCGATCGGGAGATCGAACCCGGACTCGACCAATCCGAGCGCGACAGCATCTACCGGCGCGAGGCGCTCGAGTACGTCCGATCGCACGCGGGCCGGGTCCCGGTGGTGATGGCCGCGCGCGCGGGGCGGGTCCTCGGCGTGTTCCGACCCGGTCAACAAGTACAGATCGACTCGTTCCTCAACCAGTACGGCGTCGGCTTCGTGCGCGCCGGCTTGTACAGCTTCCAGGCCGTCGCGGTCGTCGCGATCGTCGGTGCGGTCCTGCTCCGGAGGCGAAGAACGGTTCCTCTGTTCCCCCTCGTGGCCACACCGGCCGTCGTGCTCGTGACGGTGCTGGTGACGTACGGCCTCACGCGCTTCCGGTTCGCGGCGGAAACCTCGCTGATCGTCCTGGCCGCGGTCGCGATCGACGCCGCGGTCGCACGCATTCGATCACGTCCTGCGGCCGAGAGCGCCGACGAGCCCGCCGGTTAGCTGCGGGCGGCGTTGCGCAGCTTGTAGCGGGCGAGCCGCTCGACGCGACTCACGAACTCGGGAGAGCGGCGGAACCGCTCGGCCAGCTGCTCGGCGCTCACACCCCGATCGCGCCACTTGAGGATGCGGCGCTCGACGGGCCGCAGCGCCCCCGGCCGACGACTGCGCCGGTCGGCGTGCCGGCCGTCGAGGCGGGCCAGGCCCTCGACCTGCTCTATGAACCGCCGGCCCCGCCGGAAGCGACGGGCGATCTCGGTGTCGGGGACGCCCGCCTCCTTCAGGGCCAGCACACGCCGCTCGATGGGACGCAGCCGCTGCGTGTCGGTCACGGCCCCATCATGCCTCGCGCGTGCTGCCGAGGTCGGCGATAACGGCACGCCCCGTGTTGCGGCCGTTTACCGCGATAACCGAGCCGCCGGGATGGGTGGCGGCGCCGCACAGGTACAGCCCTGGGATCGGGGTGCGGGACGCGAAGCGGCGGTCCCACATTTGGTCGGGCAGACACTCCCCTTGGAAGATGTGGCCGCCCGTGAGGCCGATGCGATCTTCGACGTCGGGTGCGCCCAGCACCTCGCGCTCGATCACGCAATCGCCGACATCGGGCGCGAAACGAGCGATCGCGTCCAGCACGCGGTCTCCGATCTCGTCGCGTCGGGCGTCCCACGTCCCGTCGCGCAGGGTGTACGGCGCGTACTGGGCAAATACGCTCATCGTGTGCGCCCCCGGCGGCGCCACGCTGGCGTCGTATGAGGTCTGGAAGTAGACCTCGCACCATTCGGGTGCCGGCTCGCCGCGGCGGCACGATTCGTACGCGGCCTGGGTCTCGTCGACGCCGCGGCCGATCTCGACCTGCGCTCGGTACACGTGCTGGCGTCGATCACGCGCCGCGATGAACGTCGGGAGCCGGTCCAGCGCGCAGTTCACCTTCACGACCGGGCTCTCGCACCGCCACGACTCGACCCGAGCGCGGAACGCGTCCGGCACTGCGCCTTCGCACAGCGCGAGCGTCCGAACAGGATCGGCGTTCGAGACGACGGCGGTGGCGCGAATGAGCTCGCCGCCGTCGAGGCGGACACCCTCGCCGGGGACGATCGCGGCGACGGGCAGGCCGGCGGCGATGACGGCGCCGGCGTCTCGCGACGCGTCGGCGAGGCAGAACGAGACCCGGCCCATCCCGCCTTCGACGTAGCTCCACCCGCCGATCAGCCCCAGGCTGTGCATGGCGTGGATCCATGCCGTCCCGCGATCACGCGGCCCGGCAAAGGTTCCGATGATCCCCTGGCCGTGCAGCGCAGTGCGCAGCCGCTCGTCGCGCACGTGTTGTTCGACGACGTCGGCGATGGAAGCCTCAAAGAGCACCTCGCGTCCTTCCGGGTCGCCAGCGAACAGCTCCTCGAGCGCGGCGCGATCAGGTGCGTCGCCGATCCAGGTGTCACGGGCGGGGTCACCGCCGGCTCGTAGTCCAGTCGCGATGCGTCTGAACAACTCGACGTACGCGACGTAACCGTCGACGTCGCCGGGCGCGAGCGCGTGGACCTCTTTCGCCGTGCGGTCGTCGTCCAGCCACTGCGTGAGCGACGTGCCGTCGGAGAACGGGGTCCACTGCGTCGGATCGCACACATACGTCGAGTAGCCGTAGCGCGGGAGGTCGAGCTCGTCGATGACGATCGGGTGCAGCAGCCCGACGAGGTACGCGCACGGGCTCATCACGAAGCGGGGGTCGGCGAACGGACGCTCGAGCGTGCACGCGCCGCCGATCTGCTCGCGTCGCTCGAGAACGAGCACCGACCGGCCGGCGCGGGCGACGTAGGCGGCTGCGGTCAGGCCGTTGTGCCCGCCGCCGACGACGACCACGTCCCACCGCCGGGCGGCGAGCTCCGAGACGGGCGCCGGGAGCCCGACCCGTCCGAGGGCGTCGTACGTACTGGGGCGCGCCGGCGGGGCCATCGCGCCATCATGCCGGGATGACCGCCCTCAGCCTCGCTCTGGTCCCGGAGCAGGCACGCCGGGTGTACGACCGCATCGGGCCGGCCCAGGACTGGCAGCGCTTCTTCGAGGACGCGGCCACGGACGAGCTCGTCGCCCACTCGGCGTTCGGGGACGCGAGGGCGGTCTTCGAGCTCGGGTGCGGCACAGGCCGGTTCGCGGCCCGGTTGCTCGCAGACCACCTGCCCCCGGGAGCGACGTACTCGGGTGTCGACGTCAGCCCTCGGATGGTCGCGCTGGCGTCCGGGCGCCTCGGCCCGTGGCGCGATCGCGCCTCCGTGGCACAGGCAGACGGGGCTGCGCGCGTCCCCGTTGCGGATGGAGGCGTGGACCGGTTCGTGTCGAACTACGTGTTCGACCTGCTGAGCCCGGAACAGACGCGAGACGCGTTGGACGAGGCCCATCGTGTCCTCGCACCCGGCGGCTTGCTGTGCGTCGCCGGACTCAGTGTGGCCGAACAGGGCCTCGCCGGACTGGTGTCGCGCGCGTGGAAAGGCGTGTGGATGCGCTGGCCCGCCCTCGTCGGTGGTTGCCGACCGATCCGCCTCGTCGACGCGCTCGATCCCGCCCGCTGGGACGTCCGCCACCGCGGCGTAGTCGTGGCGTGGGGGATCGCGTCGGAGGCCGTGATAGCCCGGCGCGTTTAGTCGGGCAGCTCGACTGGGGTGATCGAGAGGTCGAGCGTCTGGTTCCCGCGCTGCACCCGCACCGTGATGGTGTGGCCGATGGCCTCGTCGTACATCAGGCGTTGGAGGTCGGCGGCGCTCGTGACCGCACGGCCGTCGACGTCGAGGATCACGTCGCCCGCCCGGATCCCGCCCTTGGCGGCAGGCGTGTCGCCCATGACCTCGGCCACGTACACGCCGGACTCGCGCCCGGTCGCGACGCGGTCGCGAGGCGCAAGGACGCGCGGGTTGCCGGCGATGCCGAGATAGGCGCGCCGGACCCGCCCCTCGCGCATGAGCGCGCCGATGATGCGCCGGCTGGCGGCGTTGATCGGGACCGCCAGGCCCAGGCCCATCCCCGCGATCGCCGTGTTGACGCCGACGACGCGCCCTCGCCGGTCGGCGAGCGCGCCTCCCGAGTTGCCGGGGTTCAGCGCGGCGTCGGTCTGGATGACGTTCTCGACGACTCGGGTCGTGGAGCCGGCCCGGGCCGGCATCGACCGGTCGAGCGCGCTGACCACGCCCGCGGTCACCGAGCCCATCAGGCCCATCGGGCTGCCGACGGCGACCACGAGCTCGCCGACACGCAGCCGCTCGGCGTCGCCGAGCTCGGCCGCGGTGAGCCCGTCACCCCGCACCCGGACGAGGCCGAGGTCGGAGAGGCCGTCGGTACCGGTCACGTCGAAGGGCAGCTCGCGGCCGTCGCTGAGGGTGGCGATGCCGGACTTGGCCTTGCCGAGAACGTGCGCCGACGTGAGCACGAAGCCGTCGGGGGTGATGACGACGCCGGAGCCGGCGCCGCCCTGCTCCCTGCTGCCCCGGCCACCGCGACCCATGACGCGCAGCTGCACGACCGACGGCAGCAGCCGCTCGGCGACTGACGTGACGACGGTCGAGTAGGCGTCGAGCGCCTCGGCGTTGGTGGGAACGGAATCGGGGGAGGTCCGATCCAAGTCGAGCTGGTCGGTAGCCATGTCGATTACAAGATTACGGAGGGGGAAAAGATTCCCTCCGGCCCATGGGCCGGCCGGCATGTGACCACTTCGCGCAGCGCTGCGTACGCTACGAGCGCCATGAAGCGGGCGGCCGTGGGGTTCCGTGAGCACACGGGGTGGGCGGCCATGGTCGCCGTCGGCGGATCCGGGCGCGCGCCGCACGTGCTGGCGCGGAGCCGGTTCGAGCTCGGTAAGGAGAACCTGCCGCGCGCCGTCTACCACGCCGCCCGCGACCTCGACCTCGCTGGTGCCCGGCGCCTCGTGCGCAAGGTCGAGGTGGCCGCTCGCCGGGCCGCCGAGGGGCAGCTGCAGCGAATCGTGGAACAGCTCGCCGCGGGCGGGTACGACGTCGCGGCCGCGGGCATCGCCGGCGGGCCGCGCCGGCTCGGGAGCGACCTCGCCGAGATCCTGGCTTCGCACCCACTCGTCCACGCCGCGGAGGGCCAGCTGTACCGCGAGGCCCTCGCCGCCGCCGCCGAGCACCGTGGGCTCGCCGTCACGCGGTTCCTGCAGCAAGAGATCTACGAAGAGGCGGCGGAGCAGGTCGGCCTCAGCGAGGAGTCGATGCGCGCTCAGCTGACGGGGCTCGGGCGCGCCTTGGGTTCGCCGTGGCAGAAGGACCAGAAAGAGGCGGCCGCGGCGGCGTGGTTGGCGCTGGCGCGTTCCAACTGGAAGAAGCAGCCGGCCCGGGCCGTGCGGCAGCCCTGATCCGAGCGCGGCGCCGGCGCCGAATTCCAGTCGTATGAAGCTCGTGAAGAACGCGCTGACCGGTTTCGTGCTCGGCATCAAGACGCTGCTCGCGCTCGTGCTGCTCGGGAGCTTGTCGACCGATCGGGGCGGACCGGAGCAAGCCGCCTAGCCGCCGGCGAGGTGATGCGCGGCCAAGGCACGCACCTCGCGCGCCGTCCGTGGGCCGAACGTCTCGTGGCCGGTCGGCAATGTCAGGCGGATCCGCTCGAGCTCGTCCCGAGTGAACTCGCACTTCGCGGTGATCGGGTCGACGTCGTGTAAGCGAAGTGCGTTGAGACCGAGCACTTTGCGCTTGATCTCGTCCGTGAGGGCGGGATAGCCGAAGCGCTCTTGGTATTCCGGCGTGATCTGGAAGGACCGAAACGCTTGGATCTGGTCCTGGGGTGCGCCGTAGAAGAGCGCGTCCGTGCCCCACAGGACATTGTCTTCGCCGACGTACTTGAGCAGCTTGCCGACCAAGTGCGCGGCCTGGTCAGGGGTACGCATCACCGACCACCACGTCGTTCCGAGCTCGGCGTAGACGTTCTGGTTCGGTCCGATGCCGCTACTGAGCATGCTCGAGATCAACCGGTTCGCGCCGGCGTCGCCGGTGCTCGCCTCGTACGGTCCCTCCGGGACTTCGGCCTCGTAACCGGAGTGGTAGGCGATGAAGCGAACGTCCGGGTGGGCGCGGGCGGCGGGACCGAAATCCACCGGTGTCGCGTGCGGAGAGTTGTAACCGAGCGTGCCCGAGAGCCCCTTGTGCGCCGTGATCGTCGGCACGCCCAGCTTGACCGCCTGTGCGACGAACGCTTCCCCCACCCGTGACAGCGTCGGGTCGCCGTCATCGAGTCGCCAGGCGTTCCCGGACCCCTCGTACAGGTCCGGGTAGTTGGTGAAGACCTTCCACGCCACGATGCGGTAACGCTGGGTGGCCGCGGCCATCGCGTCGAGGTTCGCGGCGAGGTCCCCGACGTTCGGGAATGCTTGCGCGTGCAGCAGCACGCGGTTGTCGTGACAGAGTGCTTCGGCGATCCGGCGGGTCTCGTCCATGAGCTCGGCCGACATGGGACTGCCTTCGGGGGCGATGGGCAGCGACGAGAGCACGACAATCGACGTGTCGCTCTTGAGGAACAGCTCCTCCATGAAGTGCGCGATCGAGAAGCACAGGCGTGGGTCCTGTTCGCCGCAGTTCCGCTGCGGGAAGCCCGTCCAGAACTCGCGTCCCGGGCGCGTGGCGGGGTTCACGCGGTACTCGAGGAAATGGCCCTGGATGTCGAACACGAACTCGTTGCCGGCGAGCGCCGCACGCGCGGCGTCGCGGTCCGTACCCGCAGTGGACGGGATCTTGTACTGACCGCCGGGCTTGCCACGACCCTTCGCCTTCGACTCCTCGTTCGCGCAGGCGTTGAGGACGAGGAGGGTCGTCGCCGCTCCACACACCGAGAGCAGGAACTCTCGACGCGACATTCCGGTCCGGCGGGCGTTGTCGTCGCACGCCTCCCGGGCCCGGCGGATGGTCTCCTTGACGACCGGCGAGAGCGGCACCGGGTCGTACTCGCCGTTGGAGCACGGCCCGAACTTGATCGGCAGCCCTAGGTCTCCGTCGCTCCGTCGAGCCACCCGGCACCCCCCTCCGTGCGGCGCTTTCGGAGTGTGAACCTTCGAGTCGGTCGCTGCAACGGCCTTGGCGCGCTGACCGCGGAACGTCGCAGCGGAAGCGCTGTCCCTACGTGGCCGACGACGGGCGGGGCTACGCGAAGAGGCACCGGTAGGCTCTTTGGCCATGCTCTGGTTCGAGCGCCAGGTCGTCGGGACGCTCGTCAGCCCGACCCTGGACGATGAGCAGCGGTCGGCGGTCGAATCGTACGTCGACGACTCGCTGCGGTCGATGCCCGAGCACCTTCGCGCCGGCGTCGCCGCCGAGTCGCTGCTGTTTGGCGTGTGGCCGCGGCTCCAGGACCTGCTGGGGAACTACGACCGCGGCTTCATGAACGCCCGCCTCGAGCGTTGGAAAACGAGCCGCTTCGACGCCGTCCGCCAGTACGTGCGGCTGCTCCACTCCCTCGTCCTCTTCGCCGAGCACGAGCTCGCGCCGGACGCCCCTCGGTGACGCCGCCCCGCGTGACGCTCGACGCCGACGTCGTCGTCATCGGGTCCGGCGCGGGCGGCGCGGTCACGGCGGCGATGCTCGCCGCCGGCGGGCGCGACGTCACCGTCATCGAAGAGGGTCCGTGGGTCGACCCCGAGACCGTCGAGCCGTTCTCGCTCGAGGAGATGGCCGCGAAGTACCGGCACCGGCCGGCCGCCGCGCTCGGCACGCCGGCGATCGCGTATGCGGAAGGACGATGCGTCGGCGGCAGCACCGAGATCAACAGCGGCCTCTACCATCGGCTGCCGAGCCGTCTGGCCGAGTCGTGGCGCGACGAGTACCGCATCGACGACTTCGACCCCGACGTCCTCGACGCGTACGCACAGCGGATCGAGGACGACCTCGCCGTCTCGCGGCTTCCCGGTGCGCCACCGCCGTCGTCGGCGCTCCTCGAGCGCGGTGCCACGAAGCTCGGGTGGCGCTCCGTCGAATACTCGCGTGTGTTCCGCTACGACACCGCCGGTCGCGGTGTGAAGCAGACGATGAGCCGCACCCTGCTGCCACAGGCCGTCCACTCCGGCGCGCGGGTGATCCCCAACTGCCGCGTCCATCGCCTGCTCCGCAAGAAGGGGCGCGTCGTCAGCGTCAGCTGCCGGCGCGCGGTCGACGGGCACGTCGAGGACCTGACGATCCGGGCCGAACACGTCTTCGTGTGCGGTGGCGCCATCCAGACCCCAGCGATCCTGCACCGCAGCGGCATCCGCGGCGGTATCGGCACTGGCCTCAAGGTGCACCCGATGATCAAGATCGCAGCGCGGTTCCCACACCCCGTCGACCACGGTGGCGTGCCCATGCAGGTCGTCACCGAGTTCGGGCCGAACCTCTCCATCGGAGGGTCAGCGAGCCGGCGCGGTCAGGTGGCGATGGCGCTCGCGGAGGCGTCCGACGACATCGAGGACGCGCTGGCCGACTGGGAACGCGTCAGCATTTACTACGCAGCGATCCGGGCCGACGGCAGTGGGCGCGTCATAGGCGTGCCCGGGCTGCGGTCGCCGATCGTCACGTACCGGCTCACCGAGGGCGACATGAGTCGCCTCGCCCGCGGCCTCGTCCACCTCGGCGAGGTGCTGCTCGCGTCGGGCGCGACCGAGCTGTACCCGTCGGTCGCCGACGGGCCGGTCGTGCGGCGCCACGAGGAACTCGGCGCCTGGTGGGACGCCGTCACCCGCAGCCGCGTCAGCCTCATGACCGTGCACCTCACGTCGAGCGTGCGGATGGGCGAGGACCGCGCCCGCACGGGCGCCGACAGCTTCGGGCGGGTGTGGGGCTACGAGAACCTACGGATCAACGACGCGTCGCTCGTGCCTGACGCGCCCGGTGTCAACCCGCAGGGGACGATCATGGCGATCGCCGCCCGCAACAGCGACTATTTCCTCGCGGCGACGTGACTGTTGATTGCGTCGGCACGTCGTGCGATCTCATCTCCGCGTCTGCGTCACGCTGCCGACCGGCGCGATGTAGAGCGCAACGGTCTTCTGGTCCCATCCCTGCTGGAGGTCGGCGTAGCGCGTGAAGCGCTCTGCCCGGGGGTCATCGAGCGCGAGGTAGCGGTTCCGAATCAGCAGGTCCAGCTCGCGCGTCGCGAAGAGCGCCTGCACGTCGAGCGGCTGCTCGCTCGAGCCGGCGAGCGTCGGCAGCTTGCCCGCGTCCAGAGCCGCGTTGCCTCGCGCGGTGAGCGTGAGACCACGCTGGCCGATGTAGTCCCCGATCTGTCGCTTGAGCCGCGCCAGCTCGCGCACCTCGACGGCGCTGAGTCCTTGCCCCCGGGCAACCGGGCGACTTCCCGGTGGCGCGACGATGGTCGCCTCCCCTTGCCGCAGCAGAATCGCCGCCTCCGCGTTGCTTCCGTTGAACCGGCGCGCCGGGCCGTATTGACGAACGAGCACCGGATCGCGGGCCACGAACGAGATCCCGCGGCGCTGCAACTCGGCCACGACGGCGGCGCCGTACGGGTCGGCGAACGCCCCGCGGAAGAGGTCGTCGATCAGCAGCGGGCCTCGACCTTCGAGCGACCCCATGTTGCTCGCGAGGTCGCGGGCCGCCGGTTGCGCATACGCGAAGTCCTGCGAGTTCGGTCCCCGACCCTGGTCGGCGAACGGGACATTCAATGTGGCCACGGCGACCGTGGCGAGCGCGAAGAACCCGGTGAGCGAGGCGGGTGCCACGACCCGCCCGAGCCGTCGGGCGACGGTGAGCACGACGGCGAAGAACGCGAACGCGGCGAGAGGCCAGAGCCAGCGGAACGTGTGTGCGGTGACCTTGCCGAACACCGTGATCGGGCCTTGCCCGGCGGTCACCAGCGCGGTGAGCAGCGCAAAGATCGCGGTCCCGACGGCCCAGAGACACACCCGGTCGTGCCGCCGGCGCGCGTCCCACGCGCACCACGCCAGCACCGCGCCGACCACGACGAGCGAGAGCACGGCAAGCCCGAGGGACGGCGCCCGCCATCCGGGGATGAACGCCTCGTTCATCGAGGGCCGGAACCACCACGGTGGCAACGACACCACGGTGGCGACGACGCGCGTGCCGAAGCCGTAGCCGACGGTGTCGGCGTCGGAGGCGCGCAGGCTGTCCGCCAGGCGGGTGAGGTTTCCTCGTCCGTCGCTCGTGAACTGCTCGATGAGCGGCTGGATCCAGCACACGGCGAGCACCGCGCCTCCGAGGGCGGCAAACCGCAAGGCGTGCCTGCGGCGCGCCGGCCAGGCGCCGGTGTCACGACGCTCTTGACGAAGCCAGAAGAACAGGCCGACGACACCCAGCCCGCCGAGCAGCGGCACAAGGAGCACATAGCTGAGGTGGGTCTGCACGACGAGACTGCCGACCGCCGCCGCGAACGGAAGCGCGACCACGTCACCGCAGGCGAGCGACCACACGAGGACGAACAAGAAGAGGAACGGCAACAGGACGCTGTGCGGGTTCCACGGCTCGAACAGCACCTCGCTGCCCATCGTCCAGCACAACGCGGCGGTCGCGGTCATTGCCACCGTCCCGACGAGCGCGCCGCCCCGGCGGTACGCGAACACCGCGATGCCCGCGACGCACAGGGCGTTGATCACGGCGACCCCGAACGCGATGCCGGCGCCGCTGTCGACGAGGCGAGCGGGCACGGCGAGCAAGTCGAAGTACAGCGGGCCCGGATGGTTGTGATTCGTACCGGCGGTCAGAGACACCGACGACCACGTCCCGATCAACGGGAGGTGCGTGACGCTGAACACATCCCGGGCCCGAACCGGGAACAGCGCGTTGTCCTCCGTCGGGATCCAACCGTTGTGAATGGCGCGGGCGGCCGCGACGGCGATCGGGACCACGGCCGCGACCACTGACCCGAGGAACAAGGGGAACGCGAGGCGCGTGGTCGGTTGAGAAGGCGAACGAGTCTCCGTGTCCTCGCCGACGTCTTCGACCCTCAGGTCGGTGTCCACGTCAGCCCACGGCGTCGCGTGGCCCGATGAACACGGCCGCCGGCAGGCCCAGGGTCGTCATCCGGACGAGCTTCAGGCGGGTGGGCTCCGGCACAAACGGGTTCAGGCTGAGGCCGAACAGGTTCTCGTCGACTGTGCGCACGAGGTCGGTCAGGCCGGCGGCCTCGAACTCGTTGATGACCTCGGCCCGCAAGCGCCGGAACTCGGCCCGCTCTGGCGGTGTCCGAGGGTCGGTGCGGGCCACTTCGCGCACGCGCGGGATCGCCCGCCACTTGGCGATGTCCTCGGGGCCGATCGCGAGGTGGATCACGCCGGTGGCGTCCGCCGGGTCGCGCACCCGATAACGCGTCGCACCCGGACCGAAAGCCTCGAGCACGCCGACGTCGAACCCGTGGCGGTCGAGCTCGTTGACGAGCCCGTAGCCGGTCGCGCCGATGTCGACCGGGTCGCGCAACGTCACCAGGTACCGCCCGTCACGGCCGCCGCCGGGCACGGACGGACGCTCCAGCGCGTCGACGGTCGGCGGCACGAGCACGCTGAGCGTGTCCGACAGTCGCCGGGCCGGGAACTCGACCGATGTCGCGTCGGCGGTGGTCAGCGCGCTGAAGAGCGCGACGATCCCGACGAGCGCGACGAGTCCAGCCGTGGCTGCCCGCGCCGCCGTCGCGCCATTCAAACGCCGGCGCACGAGAACCACTGCCATCCACACCACCGCGAGCGCCATCAACGCGGTGATCACCCACGCCCAGAGCATGAGGTAGTACCAGACGAGACCGAAGATGCGACTCATCGAAATGAGCGCGAGCACGACGGCCACCGCGAGCACGATGTCGAGGCGCACCAGCGCTCGGTGACGAAGCCTCCACGCCGCGACGAATGACGCAGCCCACGCGCCGAGAAAGAGGATGCCGGGGATGAGCGAGCCCGTCTCGACCCGCGTCTGGTCCGCGGTCACGAGCGGACGCACGAGGTGCGCGGGGTTGAGGTGCACGAGCCAGACGTCGACCGCCCGGCGCAGACCCACCGGCGTTTCCGGCGGGTTGCGGAAGTAGTCCGAGAGCACCGAGAAGTTCCCGGGCGTATGGAAGATCTGGTCGAGCACCGGAGGCGTCCACACGAGCACCAGGACTCCGGCGGCGATCGCGATCCAAAGCGTGAATCGGCGTAACGCGCCCGGTTGCCTCCGGCGGCGATACACCGACCATGACGCGAAGAGGACGGTGAAGGCGGTCAAGCCGATCGTGAGCCCCAGGTAGGGGACGTGCGTCTGGGCGCAGAACGAGCCCGCGAACACCATGACGGGCAGCATGGGTAGATCGTCGGCCACCACCGACCACGCCGCGAGCAAGAACGCGATGAACCACATCAGCGGCAGGTACGGGTTCCATGGTTGTGTGAGCGTCGAGGGCCCGTATGCATGCCCCAGGACGGCGAGCACTGCGGCAACCGCGATCACGAGCTTGATGCCGCCGCGCCGGAACGCGAGCCACAACGACGTGGCCATCGCGACCACGTGCAGCGCCACGGTTGACACCTCCAACGCCCATGACGACGCTCCGAACGCGCGGTAGACGGGCCACAGGGCCCAGAAGCTGACCGGGCCGGGGTGGCTGCCCTGGCGGCCGAGCGGCCCGATACGCCCAACGAGACCGATGAGCGGCGGGTGGCGGCTCGCGACGTCTCGCACACGCAACTCGGTCATGGCGAGGTCGAGGATCGGGTACCACGTTCGCCGCCCGAGCACTGCGAGCGCCACGATCAACGGCAACGTGAGCAGTGCTAGCAGTGCCGCCGCGATCCACACCGAGCGCGCGCGATCGCTCGACGGCACGTGCAGGCGTCGTCGCGCGGTCGCCGCGCCAGGTACGGCCTCGTCTTCGGAGACATCCGTGCGATCGCCTGCTCGCTCTGCGACGTCCTGCACCGACGTTCCGGGCGCGCGGCTGGGGCTCACGGAAGGAGGAGTATACGAAGCGGCTCTAAAGCACTCGTTTCAGGAAACGCAGCACCCCCGGCCGGGCAGGGGACTGATGGTGCGAGCGCGGCGCGTGCTCGAGCTCGTCGCGGTGCGCGAGGAACCATTCGTATGACTCGATGACCATGGACTGGTTCGAGTGCTTCGGCTCCCACCCAAGCTCGGTTCGCGCGCGAGTCAGGTCGAACCACAGCGATTCGCCGTAGAGCAACCAGTGATAGGGCGCGAACGGCGCGAGCCCGAATCCGGCGAGCGCGCGCATGCCGACGCGAGCTGGCCCAATTGGCAGCGAACGAACACGCGAACCGGTCCCGGCGTGATCGACAAGAGCTTGCAGCGTTTCGCGCATCGTTCCGAACTCGATGGCACCGATGTTGTAGACCGCGGGTCCTTCACGCGCCGCGGCGAGCAGACACGCGTCGGCGAGGTCGGAGGCGTGGACGAACTGGTAGCGGTTTTTGCCGCCGTCGAGCACGAACACCGGCGCGCCGTCGGCAACGAACTCGAACAGCACAGCCATGATGCCGAGGCGCCCGTGACCGAGGATCGTCCGGGGCCGGATGATCGTGACGTCGAGGCCCGACGCCACGGCGTCGTGACACAGCAGCTCGGCCTCGAGCTTCGCCCGTCCGTACGCTTCGAGCGGCCGGCACGGCGTCGCCTCCGTGACGGGGTTCGCCTCGGGGATGCCGAACACCGCGCTCGATGACGTGTGCACGACCTTGGTGACGCCGGCGTCGCGCGCAGCGACGAGTAAGTCCGCCGTACCGACCACGTTCACCGACCGGAACAGCTCTCGGTCGCGCGCCAGCGGGACCTGGGCGACGTTGTGCAAGACCACGTCGACGCCGTCGCACGCGGCGCGGATCGCAGCGCGGTCGCGCACGTCGCCTGGGAGATATTCGACCGAGTTGGCATGCGTCGACGGAGGATTGACGTCGAAGATGCGGACCCGATCGCCCTGGGCGAGTGCGCGATCGACGAGGATCTCGCCGAAGTACCCGCTACCGCCGGTGACGAGCACGGAACGCGCCATCAGAGCCGCTCGCCCCGCTCGAGACACCACCGGATGCTCGCCCGCATACCGTCGACGAGGGTCGTCGTCGGTTCGTAGGCCAGCTCCGCGCGCGCTCGGGAGATGTCGCAGGCGATGGTGTCCTTCAGCTCACCGAGCACGTGCAGCGCCTGGACGTAACGTCCCCGACCCTGGACGAAGGCGTCGAGTGCGGCGGCGATGACACCCGCGCTCACGGGCAGGTGTGGCTGTCGCTGCGACACGGGCAGCCCTTCGGCCTCGAGGGCGTCGCGCACGCCCTGGATCACCTCGCGTAGCTCGTACGGCTCGGCGTCGGCCACCCAGTACGCCCGGCCCGGCGCGGCACCGGCGACCTCGGCGCGCAGGAGCCCGTGCACGAGGTTGCCCGTGTACGCGAGCGAGCGGCGCTGGGTGCCAGGCCCCGGGATCGGGAACATGCCCCGGCGCACGGAGGAGAAGAACCGTGTCTGCCGGGGCGGTTGGAACGGCCCGTAGAACCATGGCGCGCGCACGATGACGGTCTTCACGTCGCTGCGGTCGTGGCTGCGCTGGACGAGCTGCTCCGCTTCCATCTTCGACTGCCCGTACGCCAGGTACGGGTTGTACGGCGAGTCTTCGGTGAAGCGGTCCTCGGGTGTCGGGTTGGCGCCGAACGGCGAGTTCGACGACACATGGACGAGGCGCGTTGCGCCGGTGCGCCGTGCCCGATCGAGCACGAGCTGTATGCCGCCAACGTTCACGTCGAACATGTCGCGTGTCCGACCCGCGGGGTGGATCACGCCGGCCGCATTGAAGACGGTCGCGGGGCCCACGGCGTCGTACAGACGATCGACGGCCGCCGGGTCCCGGATGTCCCCGACGACTGTCTCCACCGATGGCCCCACCACCTCGAGCAATGGAGCTTCGGCGGGGTCGTGCACGAGGCATCGCACGCGATCGCGGTCACGCGCGAGCGCTCGGACCAGGTTCTGGCCCAGCCACCCCGCCGCTCCCGTGACCACCACCGTCGACGCGGCCTGCGAATCGGAGCTCACGGCAACTGCTTAGCCGACCCGCCTCAAACGACGACGAAATTGAACGCGGCGTCCTTGCCGTCGGCGCCGTCGCGGACGTCCATGAGCAGCTCGGGGCGGAAGATCGAGTCGCGCTCGTTGCGGGGCTCGCCGGGGAAGTAGAGCTGAGTGGTGAGCAGCTTTCCGCCCGGCGGCTGCACTTTGAAGTGAAAGTGGCGCGTCCGTCCCGGGTAGAGGCCCGGCACGATTGTCTCGAGTCGATACCCGCCCTGGGCGTCGGTGAAGAAGTGCCCACGCAAGCGGTAGCCGTCGTTGTCGTATTCCCCGTCCGCGTCTGCCTGCCACACGTCGAGAAGCGCTCGCTGCACAGGTTGGCAGGCCGTCGTGAGGACCGTGCCGGTGAGCACGATCTTCGTCCCCTTGTCGACGTCACCGACGAAGTTCGACTTCTCGGGCGAGTTCGCCTCGTAGAACGGTCCCTCGGTCTGCGACTTGGTGGCCTCGGCGTTGTCGCCACACGCCGGGGTCGGAGCGAGGCTCGTCGCGGAGCCGGCGGGAGAACCGGTCGTGGCCCGTGGCCGGCGCGTCGCCCGATCACCACCGCCGCCCGAGCTACAGGCAGTGACGATCGCGGGTACGCCGAGCGCGAGCCCGGCCAACAGGAGCTTCCGTCGGGACACCGGCACGTCGTCGAAACGACCCATGACGCTCCCACATGTACCACCTCAGAACCGTGCCGCGGGTGCGTGCGGGCAGGGTTGCGACGCTCCCTACACTCCCCCGCATGGGCGAGCTGGTCCCGCGGGCGGTACGAGCTGCTCGCCCTGCTCGGCCGGGGCGGCGATAACGAGGTCGTGCAAGCGTTCGACCGCCAGCACGAACGCCTCGTGGCGTTGAAGCTCCGGCGCGTCGGATCGGACGACGTGCGCGAGAGGCTGCTCGCCGAGGGCCGGGCGCTCCTGGGGTTGCGGCCGCATCCGGCGCTCCCCGTCGTGCGGGACGACTTCTTCATCGACGACCGCTATGTGCTCGTCATGGACTGGGTCGACGGCACGAGCGCGGCACAGATCGTTCGCGAACGCGGTGACCCCGGGATGGCCGTCGCGACCGTCCTCGGTGCGGTGCCCGTGATCGCTGACGCGCTCGACCACCTGCACCAGCACAAGCCCCGAGTGATCCACGGCGATGTCCGCCCCGAGAACGTCATCATCTCGGGCGACGGCCGCCCCACGTTGGTGTTCGGCGTCGGCGCCCTCGGGTCGGCGGCCGTCGGCGCGGACGCAGCGCGGCGACTGACAGGCGCCACTCGTCCCCAGGTTGGTGCGCCCCCGCCGAGCGACCTAGGCGGATTCGACTCGGCTGCTAGGACGCCTCGGCGACAAGCTCCAACAGCCCGGCCGCGTCACGGTTCGTCTCCGCTGCGGTGGCCTGGACGGAAGGCGTGTCTCGAAGCACGTCAGCACGCGCCTGCGCCAGGAGCTCCTCGTCGCCCTCGCACCATTCCGCGAGCGACGCCATCGCGTCGAGCGCGTGGTCGGGATGATCACGCAAATCCGCGGCGAGATATTCGGCGAAGGACGCGACGGTCCGTGCTCGCTCTCGCCGGCCCTCTCTCGGCGATTGCATCTCTTGTGTTGCGTTGTAATCAGATCGAGTGTGCAGACACATACTCCACCCCCGGCCCCTTTGCTTTGCCTGCCCTCGCGTCTTCCCCGTCCCGCCGGGCGGAAAACCTCCCGGGCGAGTCCCGCATGCAGGCGGGCTGATCAGCGGGCGATCTCGAACCAGACGACTTTGCCCCTGTCGTGGCGGTCGGTTCCCCAGTCGGTCGAGAGCCGGTCGACTACCGCCAGCCCACGCCCCTGGAGCTCGCTCTGCGCCGGGACGCGCAATACCGGCTGACCTTGCCCCTCGTCCTCGACCTCGACTCGAACCCAATGCGAATCGACGTGGACCGTCACACGAATCGTGCTTTGGGCGTGCACGGCCGCGTTCGTGACGACCTCGCTGACCAGCAGGACCGCGAGCTCGATGACGGATGCCTCCACCCCGTCGTCACCGAGCACGCCGGCGGTGAAGACACGAGCCCTGCGAACGCTCGCGGGCTTCGGGGCTAGCTCGACCGTCTTGGCCATGGATCTCCAGAGGCACCGCTCGCGTTCTCGCTTGGGGTTTCCCCTCGAACGGCCCGCCCCGAAACCACGGCGAGAGGTTCTCACGCATGGCCGGGAGGCAAGAATCACCGCATGGCTGATTCCGCGCGGGTGCTCACCCCTCGCCCGCCGCTCCGACTCGCCGACTACGAGAAGGCCGGGGGCGGCCGAGGACTCGAGGCCGCAGTCCGACTCGGCCCGGGCGGTGTCATCGACGAGATCACGGCGTCGGGGCTGCGCGGTCGCGGCGGGGCCGGCTTCCCAACCGGCCGGAAGTGGGCGGCGGTCGCCGGCAACCTCTCGCCCGTCGAACCGGCGACGGTGGTCGTGAACGCAGCCGAAGGGGAGCCCGGCTCGTTCAAGGACCGGGCGATCGTGCGGAGCGACCCGTACCGTGTGTTGGAGGGCGCGCTCATCGCCGCGTTCACGGTCACCGCTGACACCGTGATCATCGCGGTGAAAGAGACGTTCGCCACCGAGGCGTCACGTCTACGCCACGCGATCGACGAAGTCCACGCCGCCGGCTGGGCGACGGACGTCGAGCTCCGCGTGTTCGAAGGACCGCCGGAGTACCTGTACGGCGAGGAGACCGCGCTCCTGGAGGCAATCGACGGGCGCGGCCCGTTCCCGCGTGTGTCACCGCCATACCGGCATGGCGCGGAAGAGCTTGGGCCCGAGCCGGCGCCGTCGGCGGCGCAGACCGAGATGGCTGCCCCCGCCGAGCTCACGGACGCCCCGCCGACGCTCGTGAACAACGTGGAGACGCTCGCAAACGTGCCGGGCATTCTCGCCCAAGGCGCGGAGTGGTTCCGGTCCGTCGGGACCGATGAGTCACCCGGGACGATCGTGTGCACCGTGACCGGTCGGACGCAGCGCCACGGTGTGGCCGAAGTGCCGATGGGTACGCCAATGCGCGAAGTCGTCGACACCATCGGTGGCGGCGCACTACCTGGGCGCCGACTCGTCGCGGCCATGTCGGGCGTTGCCAACCCGCTCATTCACGCCGACCAATTCGACACGCCGGTGAGCTACGAGGCGATGCAAGCCATTGGCGCGGGGTTGGGCACGGGAGGGTTCATCGTGTTCGACGACACGACCGACTTCGTCGCCGTTGCCGCGGGCGTGTCGAGGTTCCTCGGCATCGAGTCGTGCGGGCAGTGCGTGCCGTGCAAGCAGGACGGCTTGGAGCTGGCGGCGCTGCTCGACCGGATGTGCAGGGACGAGTCCAACGACCTCGACGTGGTGGAGCTCGACAAGCGCCTCGGAACGATCACCGACAGCGCGCGCTGCAACCTCGCGCTCCAGCACCAGCTCGTCGTGGACAGCATCAGGCGGCTGTTTCCCGTCGCGGCGCGCGATTGCACCGCAGCCGGCTCGCCCCCTGCCGAGCCCGAATTGATCGCGGCCATCGTCGACATCGAAGACGGCCGAGCCGTGCTCGACGAGCGGCACCGCGACAAGCAACCCGACTGGAGCTACGACGCCGTCGACTCCGGCAAGTGGCCGGCCACCCGCTTCGAGCAGCGCTCCACCGAGGCGTTCGAGTAGCTACAACCAGCCACTGCGACGGAAGAAGTAGTAGAGCGAGAGACACGCCGCCGCGATCACGCCGAGGACGATCGGGTACCCGTACGTCCAGCTCAGCTCGGGGATGTTCTCGAAGTTCATGCCGTAGATGCCGCCCACGAGCGTCGGCACCGCCGCGATCGCCACCCACGCCGAGATCTTGCGCATGTCCTCGTTCTGGCGCACGCTCACCCGGGTCAGGTTCGCCTCGAGCACGCTCGTGAGCAGGTCCCGGTACGTCTCGATCTGCTCGACCACTCGCAGCAAGTGGTCTTGGACGTCGCGGTAGTACTCGAGAAGATCGTCGGGGACGAAGCGGTAGCGGCCGGCGACGACCTGGTTGAGCGGGGCGACCATGGGCGCGGTGGCCCGGTGGAGCTCGAGGACCTCGCGCTTCAGCTTGTAGATGCGCTCGACAGGGTTCTCGGCGTGCTCCTCGAACACCTCGAGCTCGACCTCGCGGATGTCGTTGTCGAGCCCCTCGATCACGGGCGCATAGTCGTCGACGATCCGATCCGCGATCGCGTACCCGACCGCGGCCGGTCCCTGGCACATCAGCTCGGGACGGTGCTCGAGCCATCGACGGGCAGGAGCGAGCGCGCTGGCCTCACCGTGGCGCACGACGATGATGTAGTCGCGGCCGACGAACGTCTGGACCTCACCGAACTCGACGGTCTCCGTCTCCTCCACATACCGGGCCGTCTTGTAGACGACGAACACCATGTCGTCGTAGACCTCGAGCTTCGGGCGCTGGTGCGCCTTGATGGCGTCCTCGACCGCGAGCTCGTGCAGCTCGAACTCACGCCGCACGGCGTCGAACTCCTCCTCGGTCGGCTCGTAGAGACCGATCCAGACGAACGCGTTCTTGGCGTGGCATGCGGCGGAGAGCTCGTCGAGCGCCAGGTCGCCGGGCCGGCGCCGTCCGTCCTCGTACAGCGCGCAGTCGACGATCACAACTTCATTGTCGCACGATGCCTCGACGCTCTGAGCAGCTACGTGCTGCGAAGAACGGGCAGGCTGAGCAGAACGCGCACCGCGGAGCGGAGAAGGCGAACGGCACGCCGCGGCACGGCCGCGGCCGGCGGTTTGTGGCCGTTGACGTGCGTGACCACGACTGGCCTTCCGTACTCGCCACCGCGCAGGTCTGGGGTTGGACGACTTCCCGTCCAGGCAGCTCGGGGTCGCGCGGTGAGGCGAATGTGACGCGTCACGAACGCCAGCGCATCGGGCCATGCACCCGTCGTGACCAGGGCGCCGCAATTGCATCGCGCCGCCCACCGTCGGCCGGCGGCCCCTGGACCACCGAGGTCGAAGCTCCGCACCGTACCGAAGTGCGAGCTCGTGATGAACGCTCGAGAATCCCGGATGAGCCTTCATTCTGGTCGCACAGGTCCGCCGAGTAGCGGATGGTGGCCCCCATGGCGACGACGTCTTTCTCGCGACGCTGGGACCGGATTATGCGGTGACGCCCGGATTGTCGGAAGCTTGGTGCCCGTTGTCGCGGAACGATTGATTCGTTAGGGTCGGCCGACCGGCGCATCGCTCAAGCAGGGGGCGAGTGTGGCAGGACGAGTGGACCGATGACCGTAGAGCTTCGGCCGCTCGGTGTCGCGTGCAACCTGCAGTGTCAGTACTTCTACCAGAACCCCCAGCGCGACGCGGGCAATGTCCCGCGCGAGTACGACCTGGACCGGATGAAGGCCGCCATCGAGCGCGAGGGCGGCGAGTTCACCCTCTTCGGCGGTGAGCCGCTCCTCGTACCCGAAGCCGACCTGGAAGAGCTCTGGTCGTGGGGCCTCGAGCGCTACGGGGCGAACGGGATCCAGACGAATGGCGACAGCGGCCGGCACAACGACCACGCCGACAGGGCCCACAGCGACCACGCCGACTCCACCACCCACAACGACCATGCGGACAACGCGCACAACGACGCGCAGCACAACGACCACTCCGACGCGCCCCACACCGACCACGCCGACGGTGGGCACATCGACAGGGTGCAGATCGACCGGGGGACACACTTGGACTTCGCGCACGCCGACCGGGTGCACGCGGACGCCCACGTCGACCGCCCGACGCACGTCGACATTCCGACCCACAACGACGCCCACTTCGACCGAGGGGGGCCGCCCACCCAAAGGCCGTAGCGCGACTCCTGGCAGGCCGCCTCGGAGGGCGCCCGCGATCACGACGGACGCGCAGGCGTCTCGGTTTCATAGCTGTCGTCTCCCGCCGAGATCTGATGCACGCTGAACACGCGCTCGTCTCGGTGGCGACCGAGCATGGCGCCGCTCCAGCGGAACAGGGCTCCGATCCGGTTGCGGAACCCGGTCAGGAACGTCAGGTGCACGACGAGCCACATCAGCCAGCCGGCAAAGCCGCTCAAGCGCAGTTTCTTGAACTCGACGACGGCGCGGAAGCGTCCGATCGTGGCCATGCTCCCGAGGTCGATGTACTTGAACGGCACTGCTCTGTCGTCGCCTTGGAGCCGGCGACGAATCGTGCGACCGGCGAACAGGCCTTGTTGCATTGCAACCTCGGCGACGCCGGGAAGCTGATCGAGGCTCATCATGTCGCCGATGGCGAACACCTCGGGATGGCCGGGCAACGTGCAGTCAGGAAGCACCGCGACGCGACCGGCCCGGTCGGTCTCGGCACCCGAGGCGTCGGCGAGCAGCTTTGCCAGTGGTGACGCGGCGACGCCGGCCGCCCAGATGACAGTGCGGGCATCGATGCGCTCGGCGCCTTCGGGAGCCTGGACGTCGAGGCCCTGGCCGTCGATCTGCGTCGCGCGACAGCCCATGCGGATCTCGACGCCCAAGTGCTCCAGCTCGTTGGTGGCGCGGCCGGAGAGCTTGTGGCCGAAGCTCGCCAGTGGCTCTTTCCCTCCGTCGAGGAGAAGCACGCGGGCGCTGGTGGGGTCGATCGATCGGAAGTTGTGTCGCAGCGAGCGTTGCGCGAGCTCGCGGATCTGACCCGCGAGCTCGACACCGGTGGGCCCGGCGCCGACAACCACGAACGTGAGCCAGCGCCGACGCTGCTCGGGATCTTCCTCGATCTCGGCGAGCTCGAATGCGCCGAAGATTCGACGTCGAAGCGCGAGCGCGTCGTCGATCGTCTTCATCGAAGGGGAGAAGGCCGCGAACTCGTCGTGACCGAAGTACGAGGTTCGCGCTCCCGCCCCGACGATCAGGCTGTCGTAAGGAATCTCGACCTGCTGCCCGAGAGGATGGCGCGCGGTGACCGTGCGCTTCGCGAGGTCGAAGCCCGTGACGTCCGCGAGCTCCACCCGGCAGTTGCGCGCGTTCCTCACGACGTCCCGCAGCGCCGGCGCGACCTGTCCCTCCGAAAGGATCCCGGTGGATACCTGGTAGAGGAGCGGCTGGAACAGGTGGTAGTTGCGCCGGTCGATCAGGGTGACGTCGACGGGCGCCATCGCCAGGGCCCTGCTGGCGAAGAGGCCTCCGAAGCCGCCTCCCACGATGACGACGCGGTGTCGCGCGTGCGACGACGATGTATCTGCTCCCTCGTCGAGCCGGCTGCGTTGGTCGAGCACGAACAGCGACACGAGGGCGGGGATGACGAACGCGGCGGCGAGGAAGAACACGGTCACGAGCCACGACAGCGTCGAGCCGGGCGCTGCGGCCTGCTGGATCGTGAGCGATGTCGGGAAGATGTAGGGGTACTGCGCGACGCCCCAGCCGACGATCACCGACACCACGGTGGCGACGGCGAAGATGCGCGCACGCCGTCCCGGGCTCTGCAACCACAGCGCCCCCAGCGTGCTGAGGCCGAATACAGCCGAGGCGATGACGAAGACGAGGCCCTCGTGCGTGAGACTGTGGTACAGGTACGAAGCGTCGTCGCGGAGCACGAACAGGCCGATGAACGCGGCGATCCCCGCCAAGAGCCCGATCGCGAACGCTCGCATTCGGAAGTACGAGGCCATGACGTCGTCGTAGTAGCGATCGGCGTCGGCGGTGAGGAAGGTCGCGGCGATGAACGCCGAGATCAGCACACCGAAGATGCCCACCGTGATCGAGGTGGGGTTGAGCCAACTCGACCAGAGATCGCCGGCCGTGTTCCCGGGTGGCACGCGCCCGGACGCGATCCCTCCGAGCGCGGCCCCGAGCATGAATGGTGTGATGAGTGAGGAGACGCCGAAGGCGGCGGTGAGCGCGCGCTTGCGCCCGGCCCTCTCGGCGATCTTGCGGAACGCGAAGCCGGAGCCGCGCACGACGATGCCGATGCCGGCGAAGATGATCGGGATGAACAACGTCCGCATGATCGAGCCGAACGCGGAGCTGAACGCCGTCCAGCACACGACGGCGCTGAAGACGAGCCAGACGTTGTTGGCCTCCCAGATG
>DASPXI010000099.1:0-2700 GCA_035637335.1 Acidimicrobiia bacterium | reverse complement strand
TCCTCTACGGCCGGTTGCGTCCGAGCTGGTCGTGGCTCGTCACCCAATCGCCGGCGAGGATGGCGGAAGTGAGGGAGGTCTCGCCGGCGAGCACCACCGCCGCGCAGATCTCGGCGAACTTACGCACCTTGCCGGCGCCGTAGCAGCCGAGCATCTCGAGGCACTCCCGCTGCGTGGCGAGCCCGGTACCGCCGCCGTACGTCGCGACGATCAGTGCCGGGAGGGTGATGGACCAGTAGTAGTCGCCGTTTTCGAGGAGCTGCGAATAGCTGATACCGGCGTGCGCCTCGGACACGTTCGCCACGTCCTGGCCGGTCGCGATGAAGAGGGCCGTGAGCGCGTTGGCGGCATGGGCGCCGTTGTTGGTCGAGCCGACGAGGAACGAGCCGGCCATCTGGATCTGACGGGACCAGAAGAGTGTGCTCGTGTCCACTCCCATCAGGCCCTTCAGAACGTCGCGCTTGAGTACGACCTCCGCTATCACGCGCTTGCCGCGCGTCAGCAGCATGTTGATGCGCGAGTGCTTCTTGTCGGTATCGATGTTGCCGGAGAGGATGTACCGGACGTTTCCCGGATAGTGCTGCTGGATCCACTCGCAGGCGGCGAAGGTTGCTTTACCGGTCATGTTCTGACCGGCCGCGTCGCCTGATGTGTAGTTGAACCGGAGGTAGCGAAGCGGCCCGATCGAGTACTGCCCGATGTACGTCAGCTTCCCTGAGCGCGTGGTCGCTTCGGCCGCTTGCTTGATCTGCTCGGAGTTTTCGTCGACCCACGCGCCGAACTCGCGTGCCTCGAGGGCATCGTTCAGCACGAACACCGGCGCGCGTTGCATGTGCTCTTCCACCACGGTCGTCTGCACACCGCCGCTTTCGGTGAGGAGCCTCATCCCTCGGTTGTAGCTGGCGACCAAGGTCCCTTCACTCGTCGCGGGGGGGACGTAGAAGTCGCCCCGGGCGTGTTCGCCGTTGATTCTGATCGGACCGGCAAGACCTATGGGCACTTGCGCTGCGCCCATGAAGTTCTCGATGTTGCCGGGAAGCGTCGACGGGTCGAGCGAGTACTCACCGATGTGGGAGAGCTCGGCGCCCGTCTGCGCGCGGACGAAATCCCTTCGCCTGGCCGCCGCATCGTGTGTGTAGTCGTTGTCCGGGTCGCGGGGAACCTTGACCCGTCCGGTCTCGACGCCTGCAGTCGCCATGGTTGCTCCTCGGAGCCGGTGGTCCGCCCCCCTTGCGAACCGCTACGCAAGGGGGTACCCGGCGTCCAGTGGCGCTACTCGGCCGAGGGCGAGCTGATAACGAGCCGGATCACCGCGTCGGTCTCCTCGACGTCGAAGTGCAGGTGGCCGCAGCAGTCCCGCTCGCGCCGTACGAGGTCGCGGACCTGAGATGCGGCGGCCGCGTCGAAGGTGAGCACGGTGCGCCCCGCCTCGTCGTGCCGGTCCCTCAGCGCCCAGTTCGTCAGCTTCCCGATCTCGCCCCGGCGTTCGTCGAGCTCGCCCCGGTCGAGCGTGCAGGCGTCGGCCAGGTTCGGCAGGTTCGCGTTGCTTGCGTGGGTGTCGTCCATGGACCTATCGTGCAACTTGAAGTCAACTTCAAGTCAACGCCATGACGACGAACGCATTGCCCATCGGCGAAATCGCCCGGCGAACCGGTCTCCGGCCGTCGGCAGTTCGCTACTACGAGCGGGTCGGGCTCCTCCGCCCAGTCCCCCGAGCCGGCGGCCAGCGGCGCTACGACCCCTCGGCGCTCCACCGCCTCAGCGCGATTCGCCTGGCCCAGCGCGCCGGCTTCTCGCTCGAGGAGATCAAGCGCCTCTTCGAGGCCGAGCGGCGCCCGGGAGGCGCGGGCTGGCGCGCGCTCGTCGAGGCCAAGCTCGACGAGGTGCGGGCTCGCATCGACGAGGCTCAGACGATGGAACGCATGCTGCTCGAGAGCCTCGACTGCGGCTGCGAGGCCTTCGACGAATGCCCGCTCGTCGAGGTGCCGAACGGCTGATCAGGCCGCCGGCGCGGCCCGACGCTCACGCGGTGCGGGGCGCGGGGGCCGACCCGCCGGGGGGTTGCGGGCCAGCCCACGCGCATGTCGGAGGGCGTGCTGTGCCCCATTCGCACCTCGAGCGCGTCGCCTTGGTCGCGAGCAGCTTGCAGCCCGTCGAGGATCCCTCGGGCGTTGGCAAGGGCTCGTGCATTGCCGCCGTCGAAGCCGAAGAGCGCAAGCACCCTTGTGACGAGTTGTCTGGGGTCGGTCGATGCCGTCATCGACGCCATGATCCAGCACCGAGGTTTCCGGCCGTCGGCGGTGCGTTGTCGCCGGCGTGAACTGTTGCTGAGCAACGCCTGACCGAGTCGTCGACGCTCGGTACTGTCGAAGCGTATGCGGGCGCGTCACCTCGAGATCTCGGCGGCGGTACTCGCGCTGCTGCTCCTGGCGGCGTGCACCGGCAACGGTGACGGGGATACGAAGTCGTCGGCGCCATCGCGATCACGGTCGACCACGACTGCGTCTCCTGTCCCTGTGGCCCGGACGGAGGTCGCGGGGGCGCGCTGGGACGGGAAGATCGCGGTCGGGGGCGGCTTCCCGGACCCGAGTCAGTCCACTGATCGCCTCGACCTCTTAGACCTGTCGAGTGGCACGTGGTCGACCGGCCCGACGCTTCCGCACCGATATGACCACTCGACGCTCGCCGAGCTGGGCGGTC
>DASPXI010000098.1:0-45720 GCA_035637335.1 Acidimicrobiia bacterium | reverse complement strand
ATCTCGACGCGCTCACGCTCGTGCCCGGGGTGGGGAAGCGGACGGCGCAGCGATTGCTCGTCGAGCTGAAGGCGCGCCTCGAGGTGCCGAGCCTCGATCCCGCCGAGACCGGCGCCGCGTCGTCGTCGGCGCGTACCGAGGTGCGAACGGCGCTGGCCGGGCTGGGATACCAGACCGACGAGGTGCGCGAGGTGCTGGCGCAGCTGCCCGACGACGGGGCCGTCGAGGATCTGCTGCGCGACGCGCTGAAGCTGCTGGCGGTGAGCCGTGTCTGACCAGGAGCTGCTGAGCCCGGCGGCCGACCCGGTCGAGCGGGCCGAGGAGACCACGCTCCGCCCTCGACGGCTCTCCGAGTTCGTGGGCCAGGAACGCCTCAAGGAGCACCTCGAGATCCTTCTCGGCGCCGCGAAACAGCGCGGTCAAGCCGTCGACCACCTGCTGTTCGCCGGCCCGCCCGGCACCGGGAAGACCTCCCTGTCGGGCATCGTCGCCGCCGAGCTCGGCGTCGGCCTGCGCATCACCAGCGGCCCCGCGCTCGAGCGCGCCGGCGACCTCGCCGCCATCCTCACGAACCTCGACGACGGCGACGTCCTCTTCATCGACGAGGTCCACCGCCTGCCGCGCGCCGTCGAAGAGGTCCTCTACCCGGCCATGGAGGACTTCCAGCTCGACATCGTGATCGGCAAGGGACCGTCGGCGCGTTCGATCCGGCTGGAGCTGCCGCGCTTCACCCTCGTCGGCGCGACGACTCGCACGGGGCTGATCACGGGTCCGCTGCGGGACCGCTTCGGGCTCGTCGCCCGCCTCGACTACTACGAGCCCCACGACCTCGTCACGATCCTGGAGCGCGCCGCCGGCATCCTCGGGGTGCCGGTCGAGCCCGACGGCGCGAGCGAGATCGCCAGCCGTGCCCGCGGGACACCTCGCGTTGCCAACCGCTTGCTCAAGCGCGTGCGCGACTTCGCCGAGGTGCGCGGCGACGGCAGCGTGAGCGCGGAGACGGCCCGGGCGGCACTGGCGCTGTTCGAGGTCGACGAGCGCGGGCTCGACAAGGTCGACCGCTCGATCCTCACCGCGCTCTGCCAGACGTTCGGCGGTCAGCCCGTCGGGCTCAACACCCTCGCCGTCGCGGTGAGCGAGGAGGGCGAGACCGTCGAGGACGTGTACGAGCCCTACCTCCTCAAGGAGGGGCTGCTCCAACGGACCCCGCGTGGTCGGGTCGCGACGGCGGCCGCGTTCGCGCACCTCGGCCTCGACGCGCCGACAACTGGGGGCGCGACCGGCCCGAGTCTGTTCGAGCCCTGAGGTTGCTGGTCTCCGACGGGGAAGCCAGAAGCCCTTCCGCTACCATCGCTCTTCGGTTCCGGACCTACCCGCAACCAACACACGATGATCGCTCTCCTCTATCTCGGCATTCTCGTCGTCGCGTTCCTCCTGCTGATCGTGCGACCGCAGCGCAGGCAGATGGCCGCGCACCGGGCGCTGGTCGCGGCACTGCGGATCGGTGACGAGGTCGTGACCTCCGGCGGGATCTACGGGACCATCCGCGACCTCGACGAGCAAGCCGTCGACCTGGAGGTCGCGCCCGGGGTCGTCCTGCACGTCGCCCGCGGAGCGATCGCGCAGCGCGTCGAACCCCCCGAAGAGCCCGTCGACGACTCGGGCGACGACACCGGCGACGAGCGCCCGCACGCCTGACTGTGCGCCGTTACGTCGTCTACGTCGTCGCGAGCGTCGCGGTCGTCGTGATCGCGCTCGTCGCGACGATCTTCGTCGGCAACGAGCCCGTGCTCGGCCTCGATCTCCAAGGCGGCATCTCCGTCCGGCTGTTCCCGGCCGGGAACCCGAGCTCGTCGTCTCTCGACACGGCCAAGGACATCATTGACCGGCGCGTCAACGGGCTCGGCGTCTCGGACGCAGAAGTGGCGCGCGAGGGCGACAACATCGTCATCAACCTTCCCGGCGTGAAGGACCGGGACAAGGCCAAGCGCCTCGTGGGCCGGACCGCCGAGCTGCGTTTCCGTCCCGTCTTTGCCGAGCTGCCGTCCGAGGCCAAGCAGGCTCCACCAGCCAACGACGCGGCGAAAGCGGCGATCGCAGGGTGCGATCCCGCCGCGCTGCAACAAGCCGCCCCGAATCCCGCGCAGGTGCCGAACACCACAGCCGCTGACGACAAAGCGGACGCGTGCGTGCTGCTCCCTGGTCGCCAGCAGGAGAAGCAGCAGGTGCGCTACCTCCTCGGCCCCACCGCCCTCAGCGGGAAGGACGCGTCGGGCGCGAAGTCGCGGTTCTCGCAGGGGCAGGGCTACGCGGTCGAACTCAACCTGAAGGGCTCCGGCTCCGACAAGATCAACGCGCTCGCCCGCGAAGCGTTCTCGAAGCCGCCGCCGCAGAACCAGATGGCGATTGTGTTGGACGGCGTCGTGCAGTCTGCGCCCCGATTCCAAACGGCGGACTTCGGGAGCGGGCCGGTCGAGATCACCGGCAGCTTCACGCAGGGTGAGGCCAGCGACCTGGCCAGCATCCTGCAGTACGGCGCGCTGCCGGTGAAGTTCGACGAGAAGCAGCAGACCGTCGAGAGCGTGTCGCCGACGCTGGGAAGCGACCAACTCAGATCGGGCATCGCAGCCGGCCTCGTGGGCCTGGCGCTCGTGGCGCTCTACATGCTCCTCTACTACCGCCTGCTCGGCGTGGTGGTGATCCTCGGCCTGGGTCTGAGCGCGGGCGCAACGTACGCCCTTGTTGCCTCCCTGAGTAACTCGGGCTTCAACCTCACACTGACGCTCGCTGGCGTGACCGGCCTCATCGTGTCGGTCGGCATCACGGTCGACTCGTACGTCGTGTACTTCGAGCGCCTCAAAGACGAGGTCCGCAGCGGGAAGACCGTCCGTTCGTCGGTCGACCGAGGCTTCAGCCGGGCGTTTCGCACGATCTTGGCGGCCGACCTCGTCTCGCTCATCGGTGCCGGCGCCCTGTACTTCCTCGCGTCGGGTTCGGTGAAGGGGTTCGCGTTCTTCCTCGGGCTGTCGACCGTGCTCGACCTGGCCGTCGCCTATTTCTTCATGCACCCGCTCGTCGTCCTCCTGGCACAACGGCGCCCGCTCGTGCGTGTGCCCGTGGTCGGGATCGCGTCCGGGCTCGATGCGAAGGAGGCGCCGGCGTGAGCCCCCGGCCCGATGGCCGGCGCCACACGCTGGCCGACTTCTACCACGAGCGCACCAACTTCGACTTCACCGGACGCTCGTGGCGTTGGCTGATCCTGTCGGGCACGTTGATCCTGATCGCCGTCATCGCCATGTCGACTCGTGGCCTCAACCTCGGCATCGACTTCGAGGGCGGAACGTCGTGGCAGGTGCCCGTCAAGGGCAAGTCCGCCTCGGTCGGCGACGTTCGAGACGCCGTCAAGCCGTTCGGCTTGACTGACGCGAAGGTTCTGGTGCTCAAGGGCGATTCGGGCACCTCGGTGCGAGTCCAGTCGAAGGACGTCAATCCGAACGCGGAGGGCAGCGTCACCGACGCGCTGGCGAAATACGGCGGGGTCCAGCGAACCGACGTGAGCGTCAGCACGGTCGGCCCGACGTTCGGCGATCAGGTGCGCGACAACGCGGTCAAAGCGCTCATCGTGTTCTTCGGGCTGATCGCCCTGTACCTGTCAATTCGCTTCGAGTGGAAGATGGCCGCCGCCGCGCTGGTGGCAGTGGTGCACGACATCATCATCACCGTCGGTGTCTATGCCCTGACCGGCTTCGAGGTGACCCCGGCCACGGTCGTCGCCTTCCTCACGATCCTCGGGTTCTCCCTGTACGACACCGTCGTGGTGTTCGACAAGGTGAAGGAGAACGTGTCGACCCTCGGCACGGTCCGGGGTGACTCGTACTCGAAGATGGTGAACCGCTCGATGAACCAGGTGCTGATGCGGTCGATCAGCACGTCGTTCGTCGCCGTGCTTCCGGTCGCGTCACTGCTGTTCGTCGGGGCGGGGCTGTTCGGCGCGCTCGCGCTTCGTGACTTCGCCCTGGCGCTGTTCGTGGGTCTCCTGACCGGTGCGTACTCGTCGATCTTCGTGGCCACGCCTCTGCTCGCGTGGTGGAAGGAGCGGGAGCCGCGGAACCGTTCGTTGCGCGAACGGTCGGCGGCGCAGTTGGCGAGGGCCGAAGCTCCGGTAGAGGAAGACGCGGCGGCCGAGCCCGAGCCCGAACCGGAGCCGGAACCGGCGGGCGCGAGCGTGCCCGCGTCGACGCCGGCGCGGCCGGCAGCGCCGCGGCCTTCCGGCGGGCCCCAGCCGAGCACGCGCGCGCCGCGTCCACGCCAACAGCGGCGGCGCAAACGACGCTAAACGGGCAGCGCTCCGGCTGAGGGGCCGCCAAGTACGATCTCCTTATGAGTACCGAGCCTCGGGTCGAGGTACGTCCCGACCGGCGCTCGGTGCTGCCCTGGCGACGACATCACGTCGACGTCGAGGTCGCACCGCTCATCGCCGCGTTCAAGGAGCGGCACCGGAAGGCGGAGACCGGGCTCATCGAGCGCGCCTTCGAGGTCGCCCGTCAGGCCCACGCCGACCAGGTCCGGCGGTCGGGGGAGCCCTACATCGCTCACCCGCTGGGAGTCGCGATGATCCTCGCCGACCTCGGTCTCGACGACGTCACGATCGCCGCCGCTCTCCTCCACGACGCCGTCGAGGACACCGCGATCACGAGCGAAGACCTCGAGAAGGAGTTCGGTCCCGACGTCGCCGCGATCGTGGACGGGGTCACCAAGCTCGACCGGCTCCAATTCGACTCGAAGGAAGAGCAGCAGGCGGCCTCGCTGCGCAAGATGGTCGTGGCGATGGCCAAGGACATTCGGGTCCTCTTGATCAAGCTCGCCGACCGGCTCCACAACATGCGCACCATCGGCTCGCTGCCGGAGTCGAAGCAGCAGCGGATCGCCCAGGAGACCCTGGAAATCTACGCGCCGCTCGCGCACCGGCTCGGCATCGCCGACGTGAAGTGGCAGCTCGAGGACCTCGCCTTCGCCGTGCTGCACCCGAAGCGCTACAGCGAGATCGAGCAGATGGTAACGGCCCGCGCCCCCGAGCGCGACGAGTACCTGGAGCTGGTTCTCACCGAGCTGCGGGCGCGCCTCGCCACGTTGCGCATCAACGCCGACGTGCGCGGGCGACCGAAGCACTACTGGTCGATCTACGAGAAGATGGTCGTCCGGGGCAAGGAGTTCGACGACGTGCAAGACCTCGTCGGCGTGCGCGTCGTCGTCGAGTCGGTGAAGGACTGCTACGCCGCGCTCGGCTCGATCCACGCGATGTGGAAGCCGGTCCAGGGTCGCTTCAAGGACTACATCGCGATGCCGAAGTTCAATCTCTACCAATCGCTGCACACGACCGTCGTCGGGCCCCAGGGAAAACCTGTTGAGGTGCAGATCCGTACCGACGAGATGCACCGCCGCGCGGAATACGGCGTCGCCGCGCACTGGGGCTACAAAGAGAAGGACGCATCGGCCAAGGACATGGCGTGGCTCGAACGGATGGTCGACTGGCAGCAGGAGACCGCCGACCCGAACGAGTTCATGGAGTCCCTGAAGGTCGACCTCGAGCAGGACGAGGTCTTCGTCTTCACGCCGAAAGGCAAGGTGATCACGCTCGCCGCCGGCGCCACACCGGTCGACTTCGCGTACGCCATCCACACCGAGGTCGGGCATCGCTGTATCGGCGCCAAGGTGAACGGGCGGCTCGTGCCCCTGGATTCCGCGCTGGTGTCGGGCGACACCGTCGAGGTCTTCACGAGCAAGGTCGAGGGCGCCGGCCCCAGCCGGGACTGGCTCCAGTTCGTGAAGACGCCGCGGGCCCGCAGCAAGATCCGCCAATGGTTTTCACGCGAGCGCCGTGAAGACGCCATCGAGACGGGCCGGGAGGAGCTGGTGAAGGCGCTGCGCAAGACCGGCCTCCCGGTGCAGAAACTTGCGCGATCGTCGGCGCTGGCGCACGTCGTCGAAACCATGAGCTACGCGGACCTCGACGCGCTGTACGCGGCCATCGGCGAAGGTCACGTCTCGCCGAGCACGGTTGTGCAGCGCCTCCAACGCGAGCTTCGAGGCGGCGAGGAGCAGCTGCCCGTCACCGCCCGGCGGCCGCCGCGCGCGTTGCGGCGTCGCACGGGTGGCGTTCACGTCGAAGGCCTCGACGACGTCATGGTCCGGCTCTCGCGCTGCTGCACGCCGGTTCCGGGAGACGAGATCATGGGTTTCGTGACTCGTGGCCGCGGCGTGTCGGTGCACCGCACCGATTGCGCCAACGCCGCTGGGCTGGGGGAGCAAGCCCATCGCGTCATCGAGGTCGACTGGGACCGCGATGCGCCGTCGACGTACGTCGTCTCCATCGAGGTCGAGGCGCTCGACCGCTCGCGCCTGCTACGGGACGTCGCCCAGGCGCTGTCCGAGCACCACGTGAACATCCTCGCTTGCATGTCGCAGACGTCGAGCGACCGGGTGGCCAAGCTGCGATTTGATTTCGAGCTCGCTGATCCAAGCCATCTCGAGTCGATCCTCGCGGCTGCGAAGCGCATCGACTCCGTGTACGACGTGTACCGGGTGCTGCCCGGCAAAGCGCGTTCATAACGCTCCCCGGTCGGTCGCGAGGCGGCCGGTACGATGCCGCAGTGCCGCGAGGAGACGCTGCCGACGCTTACCGCACGCCGATCGGCACGCACGACGTGCTTCCGCCCGAATCGGCGCGCTGGACCGAGCTCATCCGCGCCTTCGCGGAGCGCGCACGCCGGTTCGGTTACGACCTGATCGTCACGCCGGTTTTCGAGCACGCCGAGGTGTTCGAGCGGCTCGGCGAGTCGACTGACGTCGTGAGCAAGGAGATGTACGAGTTCACCGACCGAGGGGGTAGGCGGCTCGCGCTTCGGCCCGAAGGCACCGCGCCTGTGGTCCGTGCATACGTCCAGCACAAGAAACACGGCCCGTGGAAAGTGTGGTACCTGGCGCCTCTGTTCCGCTACGAGCGTCCGCAGAAGGGCCGGTACCGGCAGCACTGGCAGCTCGGCGTCGAGGTCCTGGGCCTCGACGATCCCGACGTGGACGTCGAGGTGATCGCGTTCGGGCACGGATTGCTGCGGGAACTCGGCGTGCTCGGGCGTACCACCTTGCTGCTCAACTCGATGGGCGACCGCGCCAGCCGTGCCCAGTACGTCGGCGTGCTTCGGGAATATCTGCTCGGGCACGGCCAGAAGCTGGGCGAAGAGTTCCGGGAGCGGGTGGAGACGAACCCGCTACGGGTGCTCGATTCGAAGCGTGAAGACTGGCAGGACGTGATCGAGCGAGCGCCGCAGCTCACCGAGCACCTCAGCGACAAGTCGCGCGAGCACTTCGAGCAGGTGCAGCGAGGCCTGGACGAGCTGGGCATTCATTACGAGCTCGCGCCCCGGCTGGTACGCGGCTTCGACTACTACACGAGCACGACGTTCGAGTTCGTGAGCGACGCACTCGACGCCGCGCAGAACGCCGTCCTCGGTGGTGGCCGGTACGACAACCTCGTCGAGGAGATGGGCGGGCAGCCGACCCCGGGGATCGGCTTCGGGCTCGGCATCGAGCGCCTGCTTATCGTCGCCGACGCGGTCGGTGCGCTCCCGCCGGCCGAGACCCGTCTCGACGCGTTCGTCGTCGACGGCCTCACCCGGGGGCGGGAGGCGCTGGCGTTGACCCAGGAGCTGCGGGAGGCGGGGTTGCGCGTCGATCGCGCGTACGGCAACCGTTCCGTCTCGGCACAGTGGAACGCGGCCGACCGCGCTGGCGCCGCGTTCGGCGTGATGCTCGCGCCCGACGAGTTCAGCCGGGGTGAGCTCGCGGTCAAGGACCTCCGCACCGGCAGGCAGGTCGAGGTGCCGAGAGAGCAGGTCGTCGCGTGGTTGCGCGCGCATCGCGAGTTCGACCGATGATGCGCACCCATCGGTGCGGGGACCTGCGTCCCGAGCACATTGGGGAGAAGGTGACGCTGTGCGGATGGGTCGCGACCCGGCGCGATCACGGCGGCGTCGTGTTCCTCGACCTGCGGGACGCGGCCGGGCTTGTGCAGGTCGTCGTCGACCCCGACGCCGTGGACGGCGACGACCCCCACCAACTGCGCGCCGAGTACGTCGTACGGGTCGAAGGCGAGGTGCGGTATCGACCCGAGGGCACGGTGAACGCGGATCTGGCGACGGGGGAGATCGAGGTGGCCGTGGCGCGACTCGAAGTGCTCAACCCGGCCGAGCCGTCACCGATCCCGCTCGAACGTGTCGAGGCCGACGAGGTGCTCCGTCTCAAGTACCGATATCTCGACCTGCGACGCGACCGGATGCAGCGCAACCTGCGGCTGCGGGCGACGGTGAACGCGGCGATGCGTCGCTCGATGATCGAGCAGGAGTTCGTCGAGATCGAGACGCCGACGTTGATCGCGTCGACGCCGGAAGGCGCGCGCGACTTCGTCGTACCGTCGCGGCTGCAACCCGGTTCGTTCTACGCGCTGCCGCAGAGCCCGCAGTTGTTCAAGCAGCTGCTGATGGTCGGCGGCTTCGACCGCTACTTCCAGATCGCCCGTTGCCTGCGCGACGAGGACCCCCGCGCCGACCGTCAGTTCGAGTTCATGCAGTACGACATGGAGATGAGCTTCGCCGACAGCGAAGACGTGATGGCGATCGTCACCGAGGCGGTGCAGGCGGCGGTCGAGGCGGTGCGAGGCGAGCGAGCGCCGCAGTTCCGGCGCATGACGTGGCACGAGTCGATGGACCGCTTCGGCGTCGACAAGCCCGACATACGTTTCGGCCTCGAGCTCGTCGACGCGACCGAGGTGTTCGAGGCGACGGAATTCCGTGCCTTCCAGGCCGAGGCGGTCAAGGGCATCCGCGTGCCGCGAGAGGGCGAGATGGGCCGCGGTCGCCTGGACGCGCTCATCGAGCGCGCCAAGCAGCTGGGAGCGGCCGGCCTGGTGTGGATGCGCGTCGGGGAGCACGGCTCCCTCGACTCACCGGTGGCCAAGTTCCTGTCGGAAGCCGAGCAGCTCGGCGTCATCGACGCGTTCGGCGCCACCGCCGGCGACTTGTTGCTGCTCGTGGCGGGCGACCGCCGTGTCGTCGAGCCCGTGCTGGGGCGGCTGCGCCTCGAGCTCGGACGGCCGGCCGTGTCGGAGGGCGGGCTGCAGTTCGTCTGGGTCGTCGACTTCCCGTTGTTCGAGGGGATCGGCGACGACGGCACGCCGATCCCTGCGCACCATCCGTTCACGATGCCCCACCCCGACGATCTCGACCTCTTGGCGTCGGCAACTGGCGACGAGCTCTTGCAAGTGCGCTCGCGGTCGTACGACCTCGTCGTCAACGGCTGGGAGCTCGGCTCGGGCAGCGTCCGAATCCATTCCCCCGAGGTACAGCAGCAGGTGTTCTCGCTCCTCGGGATCACCCCCGAACACGCGCGGGCGCGCTTCGGATTCCTGCTCGACGCGTTCCGCTACGGCGCGCCACCCCACGCCGGCTTCGCGCTCGGCACCGACCGGTTCGCCGCCGTGCTCGCGGGCGAGGAGAACATCCGGGAGGTCACCGCCTTCCCGAAGACCCAGTCCGGCAGCGACCCCCTCACCGGCGCCCCCACCCCCCTCGACCCCGCCCAGCTCGCGGAATTGGGGCTCCAAGTACGTCCGCGGCGTACGTAGCGATCGGCCCATCGCTTTCACGGCTCTGTGAGCATCGATATTCGACGTCTCCGGAGCAATGAACGGCTGTCGCCATACCATCGACAGATGACCGACGACCTCTTTGCCTCGGCGCGGGATCAGCGGTTGGGCGAGCGCGCGCCGCTCGCAGCACGGCTGCGACCGCGCACGCTCGACGAGGTGGTCGGCCAGGAGCACCTGCTCGGGCCGGGAAAGCCGCTGCGGGTGCTGATCGAAGCCGACCGCCTCTCGTCGGTCATCCTCTGGGGCCCGCCCGGCACGGGAAAGACGACGATCGCGCGGCTCATCGCCGGCGTGACCGCCAAGGCGTTCGAGCCGCTGTCCGCGGTGAGCGCGGGCGTGAAGGACGTGCGCGAGGTCGTCGACCGCGCCCGTGCACGGCTGGGCGAGCACGGACAGGGCACGATCCTCTTCCTCGACGAGGTGCACCGCTTCAACAAGACGCAGCAGGACGCCCTGCTCCCGCACGTCGAGGAGGGGCTGCTCGTGCTCATCGGCGCGACCACCGAGAACCCGTACTTCTCGCTGACGGGCCCGCTCCTCTCGCGCTCCACGCTCTTCCGGCTCGAACCCCTCGGCTCGGACGAGATCCGCGCCCTCCACGACCGCGCGCTGACCGACACGGAACGCGGCCTGGGACGCGACGAGCTGTCCTTCGACTCTGACGCCATCGACCACCTGATCGACCGCTCCGAGGGCGACGCACGCCACGCACTGACGTCGCTCGAGGTCTCGGCCGCGCTCGCCGCCGAGGACGGCCGGAAGCAGGTCACGCTCGCCGACGCGGAGGCTGCGCTCGCCCTCCGCGCCGTGCGCTACGGCGACGACGAGCACTACGACGTGCTGTCCGCGTTCATCAAGAGCATCCGGGGCTCTGATCCCGACGCCGGCCTCTATTGGCTCGCCCGGATGCTCGAAGCGGGAGAGGACCCGCGCCTGATCGCACGGCGGCTCGTGATCCTCGCGTCGGAAGACATCGGGATGGCCGACCCCCAGTCGCTCCTCATCGCCGACGCCGCCGCCCGTGCCGTCGAGTTCGTCGGCATGCCCGAGGCGCGCCTCAACCTCGCGCAGGCTGTGATCCACCTCGCGGTCGCGCCCAAGTCGAACTCGGTGATCTCCGGCATCGGCGCCGCCATCGAAGACGTGCGTGAGCGCCCGGCGGGTGCCGTCCCGGCTCACCTGCGGGATGCCAGTTACCCTGGCGCCGGCAAGCTCGGACACGGGGAGGGCTACGTGTACCCGCACGACGCGCCGGCGGGCTGGGTGCCCCAGCAGTATCGCCCCGACGACGTCGAGACCCGCGTCTACTACCGGCCCGGAGCGCAGGGACGGGAGGGCGAGCTCGGCGAGCTCCTCGAGCGCCGCCGGTCGCGGCGCGACGCGGCGGGAACCGCCGCCGACGAGTCGGCGGAGAGCGAGTGACGTGGCCAAGCGGCTGTTCTGGCTCATGTTGGGGTTCGGGCTCGGTGTCGGTGTCACGGTCCGCGCCAGCCGCACGGTCCAGCGCGCGCTCGCGCGCGCCCTCCCACCCGGGACCTACGCGCAGCTGCGCGCATTCGGCGCCGCGGTCGAAGAGCGTGCCGCGGTGATCCGGGCCCGGCGCCAAACGAGCAGCTGATCCGCAAGGTCCGGGCGGTACCCTGGACGCGTGCCTCGCAAGAACGCCGACGAGCTCCGGCGCGCGTTCCTCGACTTTTTCGTGGAGCGCGGGCACACCGCGGTCGAGTCCGCGAGCCTCATCCCACATGACCCGTCGCTGCTCTTCACGGTGGCGGGGATGGTGCCGTTCAAGCCCTATTTCGTCGGCGCCGAGAAGCCGCCGTACCGGCGGGCGACCTCGGTGCAGAAGTGCGTGCGGGCGGGTGGCAAGCACAACGACCTCGACGACATCGGGCGCACCAACCGGCACTTCAGCTTCTTCGAGATGCTCGGGAACTTCAGCTTCGGCGACTACTTCAAGACCGAGGCGATCACGTGGGCGTGGGAGTTCTACCGGGACGTGCTCGAGCTCGACACGAGCCGTCTGTGGGTGACGGTCCACGAGACAGATGACGAGGCGGAGCGGATCTGGCGAGACGTCGTGGGGCTCCCGGCCGAGCGGGTCCAGCGCATGGGCGAGGAGAACTTCTGGCGCATGGCCGACACCGGCCCGTGCGGCCCTTCGTCCGAGATCTTCTGGGACCTCGGTGAGGAGTTCGGTGAGGGCGGCGGTCCTGCCCGCGGCTCGGAGGATCGCTACATCGAGATCTGGAACCTCGTGTTCATGCAGTTCGACGCGCAAGCCGATGGTTCGCTGACCCCTCTCCCGAAACCCAGTGTCGACACCGGCGCCGGACTCGAACGGAACCTGATGGTCCTGCAGGGCGTCGATTCCATCTTCGACATCGACGTCTTCCAGCCGTTGATTCGCGCCGCCGAATCGGCGACGAACACGCGTTACGGCCAGGATGACGAGCAGGATCTCGCGCTGCGCATCCTTGCCGAGCACGCGCGGACGATGACCTTCCTCGTCAGCGACGGCGTCGTCCCTTCGAACGAGGAACGCGGTTACGTCCTGCGCCGGATCATTCGCCGGGCAGTGCGGTACGCGTACCGGCTCGGCGCCAAGAACATCGTCACACCTCCGCTGGTGGATGCGAGCGTCGAGACCATGGGTGGGGCGTACCCCGAGCTCGTGAAGCACCACGACGTGATCGTGAAGGTCATCACGCACGAGGAGGAGCGGTTCCGGCAAACGCTCGAACGTGGTCTCGAGATGCTCGAAGGCATCCTCGAGCAAGGCGATGTGTCCGCCGAGCAGGCGTTCTTCCTCCACGACACGCTCGGGTTCCCGATCGACCTCACGCGCGAGATCGCCGAGGAGCACGGCCGCCGTGTCGACTACGACGGGTTCCGCCAGCTCATGGAGGAGCAGCGGGCGCGCGCTCGGGAAGCGGTGAAGGCCGAAGGTGGCCGCGAGTCGGCGCCGATCGAGCTCTACCGCGAGCTGGTGGACGACTACGGCCCGACCGAGTTCACCGGCCGGCAGGAGTACGAGACCACCGACGCCAAGGTCCTCGCGCTCGTGTCGGATGGCGACCGCCTGGCCCAGGCGGCCGAGGGCGCGAAGGTCGACGTCGTGCTCGACCGCACGCCGTTCTACGCCGAGGCCGGCGGCCAGGTGGGGGACACCGGCACGCTCACCACCGGCGACGGGCGCACACAGCTGCGCGTGCTCGATACGCAGTACGGCATCCCCGGCTCGCTCGTACTGCACCGGGCCGAGGTCGTGCGGGGCGAGCTCGCCGAGGGTGACAGCGTCACCGCCACGATCGACGCCGAGCGCCGCGACCGCATCCGTCGCAACCACACGGCGACCCACATCCTCCACTGGGCCCTGCGCGAGGTGCTCGGCCCGCACGTCAAGCAGGCCGGTTCGTTGGTCGCGCCGGACCGCCTCCGGTTCGACTTCAGCCACTTCCAGGCCGTGACGCCCGACGAGCTCGAGCGCATCGAAGACGTTGCGAACCGCGAGATCATCACGGATGCGCCGGTACGCCACTACGAGACGACTCGCGAGCACGCCGAGGCGATCGGTGCGATCGCGTTTTTCGGCGAGAAGTACGGCGACCTCGTGCGCGTCCTCGAGGCCGGTGACCACTCGGTCGAGCTGTGCGGCGGGACGCACGTGCACGCGCTCGGGTTCATCGGACCGATCAAGATCGTGAGCGAGCAGTCCATCGGCGCGAACCTGCGCCGCATCGAAGCCGTCACCGGTGACGCCGCCATCGAACGCATCCACGAGGAGGAGCGCCAGCTTCGACGCGCCGCCGAGACCCTCAAGGTGTCGGCGACGGAGCTGGCTGATCGGATCGAGCAGCTCCAGCAGCAGGTGAAGGCGCTCAGGGATCAGCTCGACACCGCGCGTGCGCGCGAGGCCGAAGCCGAGGCGGCCACGCTGGCGGCGGATGCGGTCGACGGTGTCGTCGCGGTGCGCCACGACGGGCTTACACCCGACGGCCTGCGTCGCCTCGCGCTCGCCACTCGCGCCCGCCTCGGCGACGGAGTCGTAGTGCTCGTCGGCGCCGGTCCCGACGGGTCGAGCGCCGGCATCGCGGTCGCCGTCACCCCCGACCTCACCGAACGGGTCTCGGCCGCCGAGGTCGCGGCGCCGGCGGCGAAGGCGCTCGGCGGGGGGACGGCCAAGAACCGCGAGGTCGTCCAGGGCGGCGGCAAGAACGTCGACGCGATCGAGGAAGCGCTCGCCATCGTCCGGAAGCAGGCCACCGAGGCGCTCGGCGGCTCCGGTCGCTGATCGGCGCATGGGGCGGGTCGTGGGCGTGGACCTGGGCTCGCGCCGTATAGGCCTCGCCGTCTCGGACCCTGCAGGTCGGGTGGCTACCCCGCTCGCCGTTGTGGAGCGGACTGGCGACCGAACGGCTGACCATAGGAGGATCCTGGCTCACGCGCGCGAAGCTGGCGCGTCGCGGGTCGTGGTCGGGCTCCCGCTGTCGCTTTCTGGTGACGTCGGCCCAGCCGCGCGTGCTGTGCTCGAGGAGGTCGAGTCGTTGCGAGCGGAGGCGAGCGGGGAGATCGCGGTCGACACGCACGATGAACGACTCACCACGGTGACCGCCGAACGCGGATTGCGCGCGATGGGCGCACGCCGACGCGCACGCAAGCGAGCGGTCGATCCGGCCGCGGCCGCGGTGATGCTCCAGTCTTATCTCGAGGCCCATTCGTGACCGGCGTCGACGACGACGGGCTGGACCCGCCGGCCTGGGTGAGCTCGGGACACATGAACTCGGGTCACACGCCGGCTGACGGCGCGCCGCGGCGACGACGGGCGGCTCCGCCCCGACCCGAGGTACCGGCGTCGGTGGCGCGGCGCGCCGCCCAACCCGCGCAGGCGGGGGCGCCGGCACGCACCGCCATCAACCAAGAGCGGCACCGGCCCGCTGACGGTGCCGATAAGGTCCGTCAAAGCATCATCTCGCGTCGTCAAGCGGAACGCGGTCACAACCGCCGACGGCGTCGCCGCACGATCATCGTTCTCGCCATCGTGCTCTTGCCGATCGTGCTTCTGGTCACGGCCGGAGGTTGGTTCCTCTATCAGCTGAACCCGCCCGGTGACCCGGGGCGGAGGATCTCCGTGAACATCCCCGAGCACACCGGAACCGCTCGGATCGGCAACCTGCTCGAGGACAAAGGCGTCATCGGCTCGTCGACGGCGTTTCAGATCTTCACGAAGGTCACCCGCGCCGGCCCGTTCAAGCCCGGGGTGTACTCGATGCGCGAGCACCTCGGCGTACGCGACGCCGTCGACAAGCTCAAGGCAGGACCGTTCAAGCCAGCCGAAGCCAAGCTCGTGTTGCCGGCCGGGCTCACGGTCGACCAGTTCGCCGACCGCGTCGGCCAGTTGCCGGGCCATAGCAAGGAAGCGTTCGTCACCGCCCTTCGGTCCAACGCGGTTCGATCGAAGTACCAGCCGCCCGAGGTCACGTCACTCGAAGGGCTGTTGTTCCCGGATGCCTACATCGTCAAGAAGGGTGAGACCGACGAGCAGATCCTCTCCCGTCTGGTCGCTGCGTTCGATCAGCAGGCAGACGGCGCCGGTCTCGCAAGCGGTAACACATCCGGCCTGACCCCGTATCAGACGATCATCGCCGCGTCCCTGATCGAACGGGAGGCCAAGCTCCAGGAGGACCGACCATTGATTGCGGCGGTGATTCGGAACCGGCTGTTGGCGGGAAAGCCGCTGCAGATCGACGCGACCGTGTGCTTCGCGAAGGGCGGTTGTGAAAAGGGACCGACGAAGACCGACCTCGAAATCGATTCGCCGTACAACACCTACAAGATCCCCGGGCTTCCGCCGACACCGATCTCGACCGTGAGCGTGCAGTCGCTGATGGCCGCGGCGCATCCGGCGGATGTCCCATACCTGTACTACGTGCTCGCCGACAAGAACGGGAAGCACAAGTTCGCGATGACCGAAGAAGAGCACAACAAGAACGTGGAGGAGGCCCGCCAAAAGGGCCTGCTGTGACGGCGCGTCGGGTGATCACGGGCTCGACTCGGGTGGTCGGCGTGATCGGCGATCCGGTCGAGCACTCGCGGTCCCCAGCCATGCACAACGCGGCGTTCGCTGCGCTCGACCTCGATTGGGTGTACGTCGCGTTTCCCGTGGCGCGCGGTGAAGGGAAGGCTGCCGTACGTGCGGTTCTTCCGATCGGCGTGGCCGGCTTGAACGTCACGATGCCGCACAAAGCCGAGGCCGCCGAGGCGTGCGACGACCTCGCATCGGCGGCCGCCGCCCTGGGCTCCGTCAACACGGTGGTCGTCCGTCCTGACCGATCGCTGGTCGGGCACTCGACCGACGGAGAAGGGTTCCTTCGCGCGCTCGGCGACGAAGGTGTCAGCGTGTCGGGACGCCGGTGCGTCGTGCTCGGCGCCGGCGGCGCGGGACGCGCGATCGCCCACGCACTAGGAGGCGCAGGAGCGGACGTGACGGTCGCCGCCCGACGAGAGGACGCCGCCCGGAGCGCGGCGGCGCTCGTCCCCGGCGGCACCGCGATCGGCCTGGACGACGTGCCCGTCGAGACCTTCGACGTGGTCGTGAACGCGACGCCGCTTGGAATGCACGGGGAGCCGCCACCCTTTGATCTTGCGCGGCTCCGGCCCGGCCAGTTCGTCTACGACACCGTGTACCCGGTCGAGACGCCGCTGCTGGTGGAGGCCCGCGCCCGCGGCGCCGATGCCGCCGGTGGTCTGGGCATGCTCGTGCACCAGGGCGCGCTGTCGTTCGAGCTGTGGACCGGTTGCACACCGCCGCTCGACGTCATGCGGGCCGCGGCGTCGGTATCTCCGTGACCGCGACAGTCGTCGCGCTGTGCGCCGGTTGCGGATTGGTGGCCGGCTTGGGTGTGGAGATCGTCATCGACCGCGTGCCGAAGCGCGAGCTTCTCTCGACCTGGAGCCCGCAGGACCTGCGCGCCACACGGGCCGCCGCGGTAGCCGGTCTCACGGTCGCCCTGTTCGTCGGGCTCGCGCTCCGTTACCACGACTCCTGGGCGCTGCCCGCGTTCCTGGCCGTGGCAGCCGGGCTCGTCGCGCTGTCGGTCATCGACCTCGAGCACTTCCTGTTGCCCAACCGCATCGTGTTCCCGCTGGCCCTGGCGACGATCGTGCTCCTCACGTTGGCCGCGCTCGGCGACCGGGACTGGGGCGCGCTGGGCCGGGCCGTGCTCGGCGGTGTCGCCGGCATGGTCACCCTGGGCGTGCTCCACCTGGCGTCGCCTCGCAGCATGGGCTTCGGCGACGTGAAGCTCGCCTTCGTGCTCGGCCTCGCACTCGGCTGGTTGGGTTGGGGCGAGCTCGTGCTCGGGTTGTTCTGCGGCTTCCTCGCCGGCGCGCTCGTGGGGGTCGTGCTGATCGCGCTGCGGAGACGTGGACGGAAGGATCATCTGCCGTTCGGTCCGTTCCTCGCATTCGGGACGCTTGTGGTGCTCTTGTGGGGAGATGCGCTCCTGCGCTGGTACCGCGGTTGAGCCCCGGCAACTTCCCCGGCCACGCGAGCGCCGACCGGTACGCTGACCTGCGAAGACCCTCGCGGAGGCAAGCGTGCTTCGGTTCCTCACCGCCGGGGAGTCGCACGGCCCGGCGCTCGTCGTCGTGGTCGAAGGACTCCCCGCCGGGCTTCCCATCACGATCGAGGAGATCGCGGCCGAGCTGGCGCGCCGCCGGCTGGGCTTCGGGCGCGGCCCGCGCATGCGGTTCGAGCGCGACGACGTCGAGTTCACGGGTGGCGTGCGCCACGGGCGGACGCTCGGCTCGCCGGTGTCGCTCGTGATCCACAACACCGAGTGGTCGAAGTGGCAAGAGGAGATGTCCGCCGCTCCCGGCATCACGGAGAAACCGCTGCAGCAGCCGCGGCCTGGTCACGCCGACCTCGTCGGGATGCAGAAATACGGTTTCGACGACGCCCGCAACGTCCTCGAGCGGGCGAGCGCCCGCGAGACCGCCGCCCGCGTCGCAGCGGGGTCGCTCGCGAAGGCACTGCTGTCGTACCTCGGCAGCGACGTCATCAGCCACGTGATCCAGCTCGGGCCCGTGCGCTCAGCCGAGGACCGTCGCCCCGCGCCGTCCGACCTCGGACGGGTGGACGAGTCACCGGTCCGCTGTTTCGACCCCGACGCCGAGGCGGCGATGATCGCCGAGGTCGAGGCGGCCGCGAAAGAGGGCGATTCCCTGGGCGGAGTGGTCGAGGTGCTCGGATACGGAGTGCCGCCCGGGCTCGGCTCGCACGTCCACTGGGACCGCCGGATCGACGGGCTCATGGCGCAGGCGCTCATGAGCATCCAGGCGATGAAGGGCGTCGAGATCGGTGACGGCTTCGCGGGCGTCGCGCGCCGCGGCAGTGAAGCGCACGACGAGATCCTCTGGAGCGACGAGACGAAGAGCTATGAGCGCGGCTCGAGCCGGGCCGGCGGCATCGAGGGCGGGATGACGACCGGCAGCTTGCTCGTGGCCCGCGTCGGGATGAAGCCGCTGTCGACGCTGAACCGGCCCGTCCTGCGCACGGTCGACGTCGAGACGAAAGAAGAGACGGTCTCGTTCAAGGAGCGCACCGACGTGACCGCGCTCCCGGCGTCCGGCGTCGTCGCGGAGACGATGGTCGCGTTCGTGCTCGCGTCGGAGGCGCTTCGGAAGTTCGGCGGCGACTCGATCGACGAGTTCGTGCGCAACCACGCCGCGTATGTCGCCTCACTCCGGTGAGGTGAACATGACCAGCGACGGAGAGCGGCGTCATCTCGTGCTCGTCGGGCTGATGGGAGCAGGCAAGACGACGGTGGGCGAACGATGCGCGGAGCGGCTCGGCCGAGCGTTTGTCGACACCGACGACGTCGTCGAGGCCGTAGCGCGTCGATCCGTGCAGGAGCTCTTCACCGAGGCGGGTGAGTCGACGTTCCGTCACCTGGAGCGAGATGCCGTACGCGACGCAACTGCTTCGCCCGCTCCGACTGTCATCGCGTGCGGTGGTGGCGCAGTGCTCGATCCCGAGAACCGTCGCCGCATCCGCGAGACGGGGACGGTGGTGTGGCTGCGCGCCGCGCCGACCGTGCTGGCAGAGCGCGTCGACGCCGACGGTGTCGAGCGCCCCCTCCTCGCGCCGCGGATCGCCGTCGCCACCCTGGAGCGACTTGCCGTCGTGCGCGCCGCCGCCTACGAAGCCGTCGCTGATATCGCTGTCGATACCGACAGCCGTACCGTCGACGAGGTCGTCGACGTCGTGCTCGAGGTGTACCCGAGATGAGGCGGGTGACTGTTCGTGTCGAACGCCCGTACGACGTCATCGTCGGCCCCGGAGTGACCAACGAGATCGGGAGCCTGCTCGCCGGGCGTCGGAGGGCCGTCATCGTCACGCATCGTTCGCTGGTCGAGCTGCACCCGACCGCGATCGAGGAGTCCCTGAACGACGCCGGGGTCGAGTTCAGCTACGCGCTCCTCGATGAAGGGGAATCGGCGAAGTCGCTCACGATGATCGAGTTCCTCACCCGCTCGTTCGCCACGCAGGGTTTGCTGCGGGACGATGTCGTCGTCGCGCTGGGTGGCGGGGTAGTCGGTGACACAGCCGGGTTCGCGGCCGCGGTCTACCACCGCGGCATCGACCTGGTGCAGGTCCCGACGACCCTCCTCGCGCAAGTGGACTCGGCCATCGGCGGCAAGACCGGGGTGAACCTCCCGGAGGGCAAGAACCTTGTCGGCGCCTTCCACCAACCGCTCGGCGTGCTGGCCGACGTCAGCTCGCTGACCACCCTGGCGGAGCGCGAGTACCGGTCCGGGCTCGGCGAGGTCGCGAAGTACGCGCTGATCGAGCCCGCGCTCTTGGGCAGGACCGAAGTCGCCGACCTGCTCCAGAATCGGGCGTCCGAGGTACTTGACCGCGAGCCGGAGGCTCTGACGGACCTCGTCGCGCGCTGCGCGGCGATCAAGGCCCACGTCGTCGCCGAGGACGAGCAGGAGCGGGCCGGCGTGCGCGCCACGCTGAACTACGGCCACACACTCGGTCACGCGCTCGAGACGGTGAGCCGGTACGACCTGTACCACGGGGAGGCGGTGGCTATCGGTCTGGTGTTCGCCGGGAGCCTGGCGGGCGCGCTCGAGCGGATCGACTCCGACCGGGTCGAACGCCACCGCACGCTTGTCACCTCGCTCGGCTTGCCGGCCTCGGTCCTGGCCAAGGTGCGGGCCGAGGACCTCCTCACGGTCATGGCACGGGACAAGAAGGCGCACGGCGGCCTCAGCTTCGTGCTCGACGGCCCACGCGGGTTGGAGCGCATCGATGACCCGCCCGCGCCGGCCCTCCACCGCGCCTTTGAGGCCGTGGGCGTGGAAGGCTGAACCGTCGATGGCGATCATCCTGCTCGTGTCGGGCCCGAACCTGAACCTGCTCGGCAGCCGCGAGCCCGACGTGTATGGAACCGACACGCTCGACCAGCTGGTCGGCGATGCACGCGCGGTCGCGGAGGCGCACGGCCATACCCTCGAGCACGTGCAGTCCAACCACGAGGGCGACATCGTCGACGCCGTGCAGCAGGCGCGCGAGCGGTGCGCGGCGATCGTGATCAACCCCGGAGCCTTCACGCACTACTCCTACGCCATCGCCGATTCCCTCGCTGCGTTCCCCGGACCGAAGGTCGAGTTGCACATCTCGAACCCGTCGGCCCGCGAGGCGTGGCGGCGCACTTCGGTTGTTGCTCCCGTGGTGACGGGCACCGTGGCGGGGTTCGGACGACAGGGCTACCGCCTGGCGCTGGAAGCGACGGCTGCGCTGCTCAAGGAGGCCGGGTGACCGTGCCGGCGTTGCCGCCCATGGACGTCGCGGCACGCGCCGGGCGGCTGCGGGCCCGCTTCCCGGGGGCTGGCATCGACGCGCTGCTCGTCACGCGTTTACCGAACGTCACCTATCTCACCGGGTTCACGGGCAGCGCCGGCATGCTGCTGGTCGGACCGGACGAGCTCGTGTTCGTCACCGACGGCAGGTACGCCGAGCAGGCCGCTGACCAGCTCGCGGCCGCCGGCGTCACCGCCCGCATCGAGGTCCGTGTCACCCAGTCCGCGCAACGCGAGGCCATGAGCGCAGCGGCACGCGGCTACCGGCGGCTCGGACTGGAAGCGCACGGGGTGACTTGGGCGCAGCAGCGGGCTTTCGAAGCCGAGTGGTTCCCCGAAGCCGACCTGGTCCCGACCGAGCATCTGGTCGAGGATCTGCGCCGGGTCAAGGAACCAGCGGAGGTCGCCCGCATCCAGGCCGCGTGCACGATCGGCGACGAGGCACTGGCCGCCGCGCTTCCCACGCTGGCCGAGAAGCCGACCGAGCGAGACTTCGCGCTGCGGCTCGAGCTCGAGATGCGGGCACGCGGCGCGACGAGGACGAGCTTCGACCCGATCGTCGCCTCCGGACCCCACGGGGCCAAGCCGCACGCCCGTCCGTCGAGCCGCGCGATCGGGCCGGGTGAGCCGGTCGTCCTCGACTTCGGGTGTGTGGTCGACGGCTACTGCTCGGACATGACGCGCACGGTGAGCGTGGGCGATCCCGGACCGGACGCGTGGCGCGTCTACGACGTGGTGCTGGCGGCGCAGCAAGCCGGTCGTGATGCGGTGCGCGCCGGCGCCGACTGCGCGACGGTCGACCGCGCCTGCCGTGTCGTGATCGACGAGGCGGGCTGGGGCGACGCGTTCGTGCACGGGACCGGCCACGGCGTCGGCCTCGAGATCCACGAGGCCCCGAGAGTCGCCGCGACTGCCCGTGATACGTTGGCGATCGGGTACGTCGTTACGGTCGAGCCCGGTGTGTACCTCCCAGGCGTGGGCGGCGTGCGCATCGAGGACACCGTGGTCGTCACCGCCGACGGCGCCGACGTCCTCACGACCTTCCCGAAAGAATTCCTCTTGTGAGCGTCTCCACCAACGACCTGAAGAACGGAATGGCCCTCGACCTCCCCGAGGGGCTCGTCACGGTGATCGAGTTCCAGCACGTGAAGCCGGGCAAGGGCGGCGCGTTCGTGCGCACGAAGCTCAAGAGCGTGCGCACCGGCGCCGTCGTCGAGAAGACCTTCCGGGCCGACGAGAAGGTGCCCCTCGCCGTCATCGACAAACGCGAGATGCAATACCTCTACCGCGAAGGTGACGCGTACGTGTTCATGGACAACGACAGCTACGAGCAGATCCATGTCGACGCCCAGGACCTCGGCCAAGCGGTGCGGTACCTCAAGGAGGGGGACACCGCCGTCCTGCCCATGTATCAAGACAATGTCGTCGGGATCGACCTGCCCGCCGCCGTCGAGCTCACCGTGACCGACACCGAGCCCGGCGTGCAGGGCGATCGTGTGTCCGGGGCCCGCAAGCCGGCCACCCTCGAGACCGGACTGGTGGTCCAGGTCCCGTTGTTCGTCGAGCCGGGAGGGCGCATCAAGGTCGACACCCGGACGGGGGAGTATCTCGCCCGCGCCTGACGGGCGAGCCTGGTGCGATGCCGACGCGACGAGAGGCCCGGGAACGAGCCCTGAGCCTCTGCTACGAGATCGACGTGCGTGGCGTCAACCTCGACACCCTGCTCGACGAGTTGCCCGCACCCCCCGAGGAGTACGCCGAGGAGATCGCGCGCGGTGTGGAAGAGCATCGCGAAAAGGTCGATGCGATCCTGCGCAAATACTCCGAGCACTGGGCGCTCGAACGCATGCCCCTGGTCGACCGCGCCGCGCTCCGAATTGGCACCTACGAGCTCGGCTGGCAGCCCGAGCTTCCCACCGGCGTCGTGATCAGCGAGGCCGTGGAGCTCGCCAAGCAATACTCGACGAAGGACTCGGGCCGGTTCGTGAACGGGATGCTCGGTCGCATCGCCGAGGATCTGCGTGGGCAGACGCCCGAGCCGCCCGACCAGCCCGAAGCGAAGGAGCAATGAGCACCGCCCCGCTCGAAGTCGAACAGCCGGACGTCGAGGAGTACGTCGATACCGACCGCCCGTGGCTCGTGATCGTCTGGAACGACCCGGTGAACCTGATGAGCTATGTCGTGTATGTATTCCAGAAGCTCTTCGGGTACTCGCGCGAGAAAGCGACCCGCCTGATGCTCCAGGTCCACCATGACGGCAAGGCCGCCGTGTCCGCGGGAACGCGCGAGAAGGCCGAATCCGACGTCGCCCGTCTCCACGCGCACGGGCTGTGGGCGACGATGGAGCATCCGTCGTGAGCGCGCACTTCGAGCTGCGGGGTGAAGGGGTGCTGGTGTCGCTCCACCCCAATGAAGTCGAGCTCTTGCGCAACGTGCCGGCCGAGCTCCAGACCGCGCTGTCCGGTCCCTCGTCGAAGGACGATCCGGTCTACAACCGGCTGTTTCCGTCCGCCTACCTCGACCCGACCGAGGAGAGCGCCGAACGCGAGTGGCAGGAGCTCGTGCACCCCGAGCTGTTGCGCGAGCGGCTGGCGGCTCTCGAGCTTGTCACCGCCACGCTCGACCGCGCCGAGAAGAAGCGCGGACGCGCCGAGGTCGAGCTCGCGCCCGAGGAGGTCGAGGCGTGGCTGCACGTGCTCAACGACGCCCGGCTCGCGCTCGGCACCCGTCTCGGCATCACCGAGGACCACGAGGCCGAGGAGATCGACCCGTCGAAACCCGAGGCCGCCGCCCACGCCATGTACGGCTGGCTCACCTGGCTCCAGAACGACCTCGTCGAGACGCTGCTGGGCGAGTAACTCTCAGGGCGCCGGGCCGGCCGGGGTCCGCCGGACAATGCTGCCCGCCCGGCCGAGACCCCGGTCGAAGACCCGAGCCGAGCGAGCGCTGCGAGCGAGTCCGGCGCCCGTTCCGGGCCGAAGTCCACCCGTTGCGCGCGATGCGGCTGGTAGTGTGACGCAGACCGTGAAGGGGATCCTGTGAGGTCCCCACGGAGGATGACAACGGCATGACCGCGCCCATCGCCGGCGGGGACGGCCTCCCCGACGGCGACCACAACCGAAGCACGAGCTCGATGGCCCCCGGTGGGGGCCATATTTTTTCGCTGCGGTCGAAGGTCTTCGACGCCGACGACCTGCGCCGCGCCCATACCCGCATCGCGCACGAGATCGTCGAGCGGAACCACGGCGCGACCGACATCGTCCTCGTCGGTCTCTACACGCGGGGTGTGGCAGTGGCCCGCCGACTCGCGGAGGCGATCGAGCAGTTCGAAGGCGTGGAGGTCCCGGTCGGGGCCATCGATGTCGCCTTCTACCGCGACGACATCGGCCTGCGCCGGGTACAGCCTTTGGGCCCGACCGAGGTGCCGGTCGACATCACGGACCGGGTGGTCGTGCTGGTCGACGACGTGCTCTTCACCGGACGAACCGCCCGAGCGGCGCTCGAAGCGGTGACCGAGCTCGGCCGGCCCCGTGCCGTCCAGCTCGCCGTGCTCGTCGACCGTGGGCACCGCGAGCTGCCCATCCGCGCCGACTTCGTCGGCAAGAACCTCCCGACCAAGACCGCCGAGGACGTACGCGTGCGCCTGCGCGGCGTCGACGACGGCGACGAAGGCATCGAGATCTGGGGGCCCGACACATGACCGGTCCGCACCTTCTGTCGATCGACGACCTCGGACCCACGGGCATCGAGGAGCTGCTCGAGGTGGCGGAGTCGTTCGTCGAGGTCACGCAGCGCGACATCCCGAAGGTGCCGGCGCTGCGAGGAAAGACCGTCGTGACCCTCTTCTACGAGGACTCGACCCGTACCCGGCTGTCGTTCGAGACCGCGGCCAAGCGACTGTCCGCCGACACGATGTCGTTCACGGTGGGGAGCTCCTCGGTCGGCAAGGGCGAGAGCCTGCTCGACACCGTCCGCACCATCGAAGCGATGGGCGTCGACGCCATGGTGGTGCGTCACCAGAGCGCGGGGGCACCACATCGGATCGCGACCTGGGTCGACGCGGCGGTCGTCAACGCCGGCGACGGCCGGCACGAACACCCGACGCAGGCGCTCCTCGATCTGCTCACGCTGCGCCGCCGCTTGGGGGCCGACGCGCTCGCCGGCCTGCGGGTTGCGATCGTCGGCGACGTGCGCCACTCCCGCGTTGCCCGCAGCGGTGTGAAGGCGTTCGCCGCCATCCGCGCCGACGTCACGGTGGTGGGGCCGCCCACGCTGTTGCCGGAGTCGCTCGAGGGATGGCCGGCGCGCGCTGCGACCGACCTCGACGACGTGCTGCCCGAGGTCGACGTCGTATATCTGCTGCGTATCCAGCGGGAGCGGCTCGGGGCCGCGCTCTTCCCCTCCCTGCGCGAGTACACGACGCGCTACGGCCTCACGGCAGAGCGGGCGGCGCGCCTCAAGCCCGACACCGTGGTGATGCACCCGGGCCCGATGAACCGCGGCGTCGAGATCGCGGCCGAGGTCGCCGACGGCCCGGCGTCGATCATCACCGATCAGGTCGCAAACGGGGTCGCCGTGCGCATGGCGGTGCTGTGGTCGCTGCTCGGCTCGGGAGGCCCGGGTGCCTGATCGTGCCGATCTCGTGATCCGGGGCGGGCGCGTCGTCGACGCGACGGGCGAGCGCACCGCCGACGTGCTCGTCCGCGACGGCGAGATCGTCGAGGTGGGTGAGCGCCTCGACGGGACGCGCGTGCTCGACGCCGGCGGCTGCATCGTCGCCCCCGGTCTCGTCGATCTGCACGCGCACCTGCGCGAGCCGGGCGACGAGGAAGCGGAGACGATCCAGACCGGCGCCCGCGCCGCGGCGCTGGGAGGCTTCACCGCGATCGTCGCCATGCCGAACACCTGCCCACCGCTCGACGACGCGGCTGTCGTTGCCTCTGTGCTCGGGGCGGGGCGAGCGGCGGTCTGCGAGGTCGTCGCAGCCGGCTGCATCACCAAGGGCCGTGCCGGCGAGGAGCTCGCCCCGATGGGTGAGCTGCACGCACTCGGTGTTCGCATCTTCACGGATGACGGTGCATGCCTCGCCGATGCCGGTGTGATGCGGCGCGCACTCGAATACGCGCGTTCCCTTCCGAGGGCTGTGGTCGCACAGCACGCCGAGGACGCCTCACTCGCCGCCGGCGGACACATGCACGAGGGCGCGTGGTCGAGCCGGCTCGGGATCCCGGGACGACCGGCGGCCGCCGAGGTCGCCGTCGTCGCCCGCGACATCATGCTCGCCGAGCTCACTGGCACGCGCGTGCACTTCCTCCACCTGTCGACGGCGAAAGCGGTGCAGCTCGTGCGCGAGGCCAAACGCGGTGGTGTTCCGGTCACGGCCGAGGCCGCGCCGCACCACTTCACGCTCACCGACGCCGAATGCCGGCACTTCGACCCCGTCTTCAAGGTGCACCCGCCGCTGCGCACGGAAAGCGACGTCGCCGCGATCAAGACGGGTCTGGCCGACGGCACCATCGACGCGATCGCTACCGACCACGCGCCCCACGTGCCCGAAGCGAAGGAGCGCACGTTCGAAGAAGCCCCGCCGGGAATGCTCGGCCTCGAAACCGCGCTCGCGCTCACACTGAGCGAGCTCGTCGAGCCGGGCGTGCTGAGCTTGCGCGACGCGCTCGCGCGTCTGTCGTGGCAGCCGGCGGCGATCGCCGGCCTCGACGGTCACGGGGGCCCGATCGAGCCCGGCCGCCCCGCCAACCTGTGCGTCGTCGATCCCACGGTGCGCTGGGAGGTCGATCCTCTGCGGCTGGCGAGCCGGTCGCGCAACACGCCGTACACCCGACGGAAGCTCACCGGTCGGGTGCGTCACACGGTGCTGCGAGGCGAACCCGTGGTCGTCGACGGGACCGCGCCGCGATGAGTCAAGACGCCCTGCTCGTGCTGTCCGACGGCGCCACCTTCGAGGGCGAGGCCGTCGGTCACCTCCCGGAGGCCGGGGTCGCGGCAGGTGAGGTCGTGTTCAACACCGCCCTGTCCGGCTACCAGGAGATCCTGACCGACCCGTCCTACGCAGGGCAGGTGATCACGTTCACCTACCCGCACATCGGCAACTACGGCGTGAACCCCGACGACGTCGAGAGCCGCCGGCCGTTCTGCTCCGGGGTCCTCGTGCGTGACCTGGCCCGCCGGCCCCGCAACTGGCGCGCCACCGAGAGCCTCGACGAGTTCCTGCGCCGGAATCACGTGCCGGGCATCGCCGGGCTCGACACCCGGCGATTGACGCGCCATCTCCGCGAGTCGGGCGCGCTGCCGGGCGCGTTCGGCACCGATGAGTCCGCCGTGCGCGCCGCAGCGGCGTCGGCGGCCCCGACGGACGGCATCGACCTCGTCGATGGCGTCACGACCGATCACGCGTACACGGTGGGAGAGCCCGACGCCGCGTTCCATGTCGTCGCGTACGACTTCGGCATCAAGTCCACGATCCTGCGCAAGCTCACAGCGGCCGAATGCTTCGTCGAGGTCGTGCCGGCGGCAACGCCCGCCGCCGACGTGCTCGCCCGCCGCCCCGACGGCGTGTTCCTCTCGAACGGGCCCGGTGACCCGGCCGCCGTCGCCGGCGCCGCCGACACCGTGCGCGGCTTGCTCGGCGAGGTCCCGGTCTTCGGCATCTGCCTCGGCCACCAGATCCTCGGGCTCGCGCTCGGCGCCCGCACCTTCAAGCTCCGCTTCGGCCACCACGGCGCCAACCATCCCGTGCGCCACGAGGCCACCGGCAAGGTCGAGATCACGAGCCAGAACCACAACTACGCCGTCGACCTCGACACGCTCCGCGGCGCAGCCCTCACGCACGTCAACCTCAACGACGGCGTTGTCGAGGGTTTCCGCGTGCTCGACGCGCCCGCGTTCGGCGTCCAGTACCACCCCGAGGCCGGGCCCGGCCCACACGACGCCGCGTATCTCTTCGACGAGTTCACACAGCTCATGACCGGAGCGGGATAGAACGCGCATGCCGCGACGCGACGACCTCGCCAGCATCCTGATCATCGGCAGCGGACCCATCGTGATCGGCCAGGCGTGCGAGTTCGACTACTCGGGCACCCAAGCGTGCAAGGTGCTCCGCGACGAGGGCTACCGGGTCGTGCTCGTGAACTCCAACCCGGCCACGATCATGACCGATCCGGAGTTCGCCGCCGCCACCTACGTCGAACCGCTCGACGTGGCCAGCCTCACCCGGATCATCGAGCGCGAGCGGCCGGACGCGCTGCTCCCGACGCTGGGGGGCCAGACTGCGCTCAACCTCGCCGTCGCCCTGCACGACGACGGCGAGCTCGAACGCAGGGGCGTCGAGCTCATCGGCGCCAGCGTGGACGCGATCCGCACGGCCGAGAACCGCTACCGGTTCAAGGAGGCGATGGAGGAGATCGGGCTGTCCGTCCCGCGATCGGGCATCGCATCCACGCTCGACGACGCGATGGACATCGCCGACCAGGTCGGGTATCCGGCGATCGTCCGGCCCTCCTTCATCCTCGGCGGCGGGGGAACCGGCCTCGCCCACACCGCGGACGAGATGCGCGAGATCGCGGCGCGCGGGCTCGCCGCCAGTCCCGTCACCGAGATCCTCATCGAGCAGTCGGTCGTGGGCTGGAAGGAGTTCGAGCTCGAGGTCATGCGTGACCACGCCGACAACGTCGTCGTCATCTGCTCCATCGAGAACTTCGACCCGATGGGCGTGCACACCGGCGACTCCATCACCGTGGCGCCGGCGCAGACGCTGACCGACGTCGAGTACCAGCGCATGCGGGACGCCGCGTTCGCGTGCATCCGGCGCATCGGCGTCGATACGGGCGGGTCGAATATCCAGTTCGCTGTCGATCCCGCCGACGGCCGCATGCTGATCATCGAGATGAACCCGCGCGTGTCGCGGTCGAGCGCGCTGGCGAGCAAGGCCACCGGGTTCCCGATCGCCAAGATCGCGGCGCGGCTCGCAATCGGGTACCGCCTCGACGAGGTCATGAACGACATCACCGGCGAGACGCCGGCGTCGTTCGAGCCGACGATCGACTACGTCGTTACGAAGGTGCCGCGCTGGGCGTTCGAGAAGCTGCCCGGTGCGAAGCCCGCGCTCGGGTCGATGATGCAGTCGGTCGGCGAGGCCATGGCAATCGGCCGCACCTTCCCCGAATCGCTCCAGAAGGCGGTGCGGTCCCTGGAGACGGGCCGGCTGGGACTCAACTGCGACCCGGCCGAGCGGCCGCTCGCCACGTCCTCGGACGACGAGCTCGTGCGCGCGGCTGCGTCGCCGACACCGGATCGGGTGTTCATGCTCGAGGCCGCGCTGCGCGGAGGCACCTCCGTCGAACGGCTCGGCGATGCCACCGGCGTCGACCCGTGGTTCCTCGACGGCATGCGGCAGATCGTCGAGGAGCGCGCCCGCCTCCAGGAGACCGGGCTGGCGGGCATGGCCCGCGGCGACTGGCGCCGGGCCAAGCGGCTGGGGTTCTCCGACGGACAGCTCGCGTACCTGTGGGGTGTCGACGAAGCCCGGGTGCGGGCGCCGCGCCGGGATGCCGGCGTCGATGTCACCTACAAGACCGTCGACACGTGCGCGGCCGAGTTCGCCGCCAGGACCCCGTACCACTACGGCACGTTCGAGGACGAAGACGAAGTCGCGCCGCTCGACGCACCGGCGGTGGTGATCCTCGGCAGCGGGCCCAACCGGATCGGTCAGGGCGTGGAGTTCGACTACTGCTGCGTCCATGCCGCGTTCGCACTCTCTGCGGCCGGTTACGAGACCGTGATGGTGAATTGCAATCCCGAGACGGTCTCCACCGATTACGACACCAGCGACCGGCTCTTCTTCGAGCCGCTCACCCCGGAGGACGTGCTCGCCGTCTGCGCGCGCTTAGCCAACCGCGGCGAGCTCGCCGGTGTGATCGTGAGCCTCGGCGGCCAGACCCCGCTGAAGCTGGCCCACGTCCTCCAGAGCGCGGGCGTCCCGATACTCGGGACGAGCCCGGCATCGATCGACCTCGCCGAGGACCGCGAGCAGTTCAACTCGTTGTGCACGCGGCTCGGCATCCCGCAACCCGAAGGCGGGACGGCCGCCACGCCCGAAGAGGCGCGCGCCGTCGCCGAGAGCATCGACTACCCGGTGCTCGTCCGGCCGTCGTACGTGCTCGGGGGACGCGCTATGCAGATCGTGTACGACGACGAAGGTCTCGACGCCGCGATGGCGGAGCTCGGCGGCACCGGGAGCCTCGGCCGCGAAGGCGGCTTGAGCGCGTCCCGTCCCGCCCTGATCGACCGCTTCCTCGAGGACGCCGTCGAGGTCGACGTCGACGCGCTCCGCGACGCGGCGGGTGAGGTGCTCATCGGCGGCGTCATGGAGCACATCGAGGAGGCCGGTGTGCACTCGGGAGACTCGGCGTGCGCGATCCCGCCCCAGACGCTCACACCGCCCGTGATCGCGACGCTCGAGACGTACACGCGAGCGCTGGCGAACGGGCTCGACGTGCGCGGGCTGCTCAACGTGCAGTACGCGGTCAAGGGAGGCGAGGTGTACGTCCTCGAGGCGAACCCACGCGCGAGCCGCACCGTGCCGTTCGTGAGCAAGGCCACGGGCGTGCCGCTGGCGAAGATCGCCGCTCGCGTGATGCTCGGCGCCACGCTGGCCGAGCTGCGCGAAGAAGGTCAGAGCTTCGCCGTGTCCGTGCCGGTCACGGGGGGCCGGAGCTCCGTCGTGAACGGCGGCCATGTCGCCGTGAAGGAGGCGGTGCTCCCGTTCGAGCGCTTCCCCGAGGTCGACACCATTCTCGGGCCGGAGATGCGCTCCACGGGCGAGGTGATGGGACTCGACCGCTCGTTCGGCCTCGCGTTCACCAAGAGCCAGGCCGCGGCCGGCAACCGGCTTCCGGAGCGCGGGACGGTGTTCCTGTCGCTGGCCGACCGGGACAAGCCCGCCGGGCTCGTTGCGGCGCGGCGGCTCGCAGAGCTCGGCTTCTCGCTGGTGGCCACGGCGGGCACCGCAGCCGCCTTGCAAGCCGACGGTATCGGCGTCGACGCGATCGTGGGAAAGCTCGGGGAGACCGACGCTTCGGGCATGGACGCGGTCGAGCTGATCTCGTCCGGCAAGATCGATCTCGTCATCAACACGCCGCGGGGCCGACCTGCGCGCCCGGGCGACGGCGACCACATCCGGCGCGCCGCGACCGCGCATCAGGTTTCGTGCGTCACGACGATCGCCGCCGCTCTCGCGGCCGCGTCGGGGCTACGCGAGTGGACCACGCACGAGTCGCAGGTCCGATCGCTGCAGGAGTACCACCGCGCCAGCCAGCTCCGGCTCGAGGTCTGATGCCGCGCCGGCGACGTGACGCGGTCGGGATCGACGCCCGGGTATACATCGGGTCGCTCGAGCTGCCCAACCCGATCGTGGCCGCCTCGGGCACCTTCGGGCATGCGGACGAGCTCGCACGCCAGTGCGACCCGTCACGGCTCGGCGCGGTGACGGCGAAGTCGCAGGCGCCGTACGAATGGCCCGGCAATCCGGCGCCCCGCCTGCACACGACCGCGGCCGGGATGCTGAACGCGGTCGGGCTCCAAGGGCCCGGCGTCGAGCACTGGATCGACCACGACCTGCCCAAGCTTCGGGCGCTGGATGCGCGTGTGATCGCGTCGGTCTGGGGGCGGACCACCGAGGACTTCGGCCGTGCGGCCAAGCTCCTCACGCCGGCGCGTGACGAGATCGTCGCCGTCGAGGTGAACGTGAGCTGCCCGAACCTCGAGGACCGCTCGAACATGTTCGCCCACTCGGCCGACGCGACCGGCGCTGCGACCGCCGCAGTGGTCGACGCAGACCTCGACGTGCCGGTGCTCGTGAAGCTCTCGCCGAACGTCACCGACATCCGAGAAATTGCCGGAGCCGCGCTCCGATCGGGGGCGACTGGTCTCACGCTCGTCAATACCGTTCTCGGGCTCGTGATCGATGCCGAGCGTCGCCGCCCCGTGCTCGGCGCGGGGGGCGGCGGGCTGTCCGGACCGGCGATCAAGCCGATCGCGGTGCGAGCCGTCTACGACGTCGCGCGCGCCTATCCGGGTGTGCCGATCATCGGCACGGGAGGGGTCATGACCGGTGTCGACGCGGTCGAGATGATTCTCGCCGGCGCGACGGCGGTCGGGGTCGGCACCGCGACGTTCCATGACCCGCGTGCACCGTTGCGCGTGCTCGACGAGCTGCTGGAGTGGTGCGCCGCGCACGGCGAGACGTGCGTTCGGGAACTCAGTACCACGCTCGAGGATCCTGCATGACGGAGATGCGCGATCGACTCGCGCTCGCGCTCGACGTCGGAGGACCGGCGGAGGCCGAGGCGACCGCCCGGCGGCTCGCGCCGTGGTTCGGGATCGCGAAGGTCGGGCTTGAGCTGTATGCGGAGGCTGGCCCTCAGATCTTCGACCGGTTGCACGCGCTCGGGCTGTCGATCTTCGCCGACCTCAAGTTCTACGACATCCCTACGACCGTCGAGCGCTCCGCACGCGTTCTCGGCCGCCACGGCGTCGACTTCTTGAACTTCCCGGCCGCAGGCGGGACCGCCATGCTGGAGGCCGGCGTGACGGGGTTGGCTGAAGGGGCTCGTGAGGCCGGGCACCCACCGCCGGTGGCGCTGGCCGTCACCGTGCTCACAAGCGAGGCCGACGTGTCGGCCTTCGACGAGCGCCTCGAGTGTGCCGTGGCAGCGGGGTGCGGGGGAGTGGTGTGCTCGGCGCAGGAGATCGCGATGGTGAAGCGCCGCGCGCCGGCAATGGCGACGATGGTGCCCGGCATCCGGCTGGCGGGTGATGTGCTTCACGACCAGGCGCGGGTGGCGAGCCCAGGAGACGCGATCGCGCGCGGCGCCGACTGGCTCGTCATCGGTCGGACGGTGACAGCCGCCCCCGATCCTGAAGCCGCCGCCGAGTCGGTGACGCGCGACGCGGCGGGCGCGCTTGCGCGGTGAGCCCGGCCGCGCTACACGCGCCATTTCCGCGCAAGTTTCGTCCCGGTTGATTGCGGGAATGCGCTGCATATACTGACGCCGTCGTCGGGCTGTGCGGCGCTGCAGGGAGCGGCCGTCCGCGATGGCCTGAACCAACCGAGCTGGACGACCGGCTCGCCGAGTTGGAGGTCCAAGCGCCGATGCCCCTCCCGCCTTCCCTCACCCCGGAGCAGCGTCAGGCTGCGCTCGAGAAAGCTGCCGTCGCTCGACGCCAGCGGGCCGAGGTGAAGGAGAAGCTCAAGGCGAACTCCCTGTCCCTGCGCGAGCTGTTCGAGCAGGGCGATCGGGACGAGATCCTCGCCAAGCTCAAGGTCGTGAGCGTGCTCGAGTCCCTTCCGGGCGTGGGCAAGGTGCGGGCGCGCCGGCTCATGCAGGAGCTCGACATCAGCGAGAGCCGCCGGCTGCGCGGGCTCGGCCGGAATCAGCGCGAGGCCTTGCTCGAGCGATTCGGCTGATCGGCGGGTAGGCCCTGGGCGTCCTGCTGGTCCTCGCCGGACCGTCCGGCGTCGGCAAGGGAACGATCGTCCGCCGGCTCCTCGCGCGCGACCCGCGCCTGTGGTTCTCGGTCTCGGCGACGACCCGTCCGCGCCGTGAGGACGAAGTGGACGGCAAGGACTACCTGTTCATCGATCGAGACGAGTTCGAACGCCTCCGCGAAGCCGGTGGCTTGCTGGAGTGGTTCGACGTCTACGGCGACCTCAAGGGCACGCCCCGGGCGCCGGTCGAGGAGCACCTGGCCGCCGGCGACGACGTGCTCCTCGAGCTCGACGTCCAAGGCGCGCTCGCCGTCAAGGAGAACTACCCCGACGCCGTGCTCGTGTTCATCCGCGCCCCCTCACGGGAGGAGCAACACCGGCGTCTTGCGGCGCGGGGCCAGGACGATCCCGAGGCCATCGAACGCCGGCTGGCGCAAGCCGACGCCGAGGAGGCGCTCGCCGACCGCTTCGACGCCGTCGTCGTGAACGACGACCCAGACCGGGGCGCAGACGAGGTCGCTGCTATCCTGAATGCGTACCGGGAGGCCCGAACACCCCCGGAGCCCGGTTCCCCACCCCCTGCTGGCCTGCCGGACCGGTAGCCCGGGGAGAAAGGCCATGGTCATGCCCGAACGACGCGCTTCGCTGATGGAGCCCCGCACCGAGAGCCTCCTCGACCGCGTCGACTCGAAGTTCACGCTGGTCACGCTGGCGGCGATGCGCGCCCGCGGGATCAACGACTACTACAACCAGCTGGGCGAGGGTCTGGGCAAGATCGTGCCGCCGCAGGTCACGTCGGTGTCGCGCAAGCCCCTGTCGATCGCGCTCGAAGAGATCGAAGCGGACAAGATCCACGCCGTGCCGAAGCCGCCCGAAGAGACCGAGGGCGAGCAGCTGACCGACGCCGGGGAACCGTCCGAGGCCTAGAGGCCCGCGGGCTCAACCGCATGGCCGCGCCCGACCCACCCGATCTCCCGGAATCGCTCGTCGCGCTGCGCGGCCGCCGCGTCGTGCTCGGCGTCACCGGTGGGATCGCCGCGTACAAGGCGGTCGAGGTGTGCCGCCGCCTCGTCGACGCCGGCGCGCACGTCGTTCCCGTCCTCACCGACGACGCCCAGCGGTTCGTCGGCGCGCTGACGTTCTCGGCGCTGGCGTCGGAGCCGGCGCGCACCTCGCTGTTCCAGGGCGCGGATCCGATCCCGCACACCAGCCTGGGCCGGCACGCCGACCTCATCGTCGTCGCGCCCGCGACCGCCAAGCTCATCGGCAAGTACACGCACGGGATCTCCGACGACCTCCTGACGGCCACGCTGCTCGCAACCGGCGCGCCCGTGCTGCTCGCCCCGGCGATGCACACCGAGATGTGGGAGCACGCCGCCGTGCAGGACAACCTGCGCGTGCTGCGCGGGCGGGGCGTGCACGTCGTCGACCCCGAGGAAGGCCGGCTCGCCGGTGGCGACGTCGGCCCCGGGCGTCTCGCCGATCCGGAGCGCATCGTCGCCGCGGCCGCGGCCGTGCTCGCGGCGGCGGGTGACCTGGGCGGCGTGCGCGTGCTGGTGACGGCGGGCGGTACGAAGGAGCCGATCGACCCCGTGCGGTTCGTCGGGAACAGGTCCTCCGGGAAGATGGGTTACGCGGTCGCCGAGGCCGCGGCCCGCCGCGGTGCTGCGGTGACCCTCGTGACCACGATCGGCCGGCCGACGCAGACGTCGGGCATAGAGACAGTTCGGGTGGAGACGGCCGATGAGATGGCCACCGCGGTCCTGCCGCGCGCGGCCGAGTCGGACGTGGTCGTGATGGCGGCGGCGGTCGCCGACTTCCGCCCCAAGGCGGTAGCCGACGAGAAGCTGAAGAAGCGGGACGGCGTACCCGAGGTCGTCCTCGAGCCGACGCGGGACATTCTCGCCGAGCTCGGCGAGCGCAAACAGCCCGGACAGGTCGTGGTCGGCTTCGCAGCCGAGACCGAGCAGGTGCGGGAGCACGCGGCCGCGAAGCTGGCCTCCAAGCGCGTCGACCTCATGGTTGCCAACGACGTCTCGGCGCCGAACTCCGGCTTCGAGGTCGACACGAACCAGGCGATCCTGCTGTACTCATCCGGTTCCTGGGAGGAGACGCCCCTGCTCGACAAGCGCGAGCTGGCCGGGCTCATCCTCGACCGAGTGGCGGCTCTCCTTGCCGATGGCCGCGCATGAGCAAAGCGAGAAGTGTCGATGAGTAGGTTCACGTTCACGTCGGAGTCGGTGACCGAAGGCCACCCCGACAAGATGTGCGACCAGATCAGTGACGCCGTCCTCGACGGCATGTTCGAGCAGGACCCGTACAGCCGGGTGGCGTGCGAGAGCATGGTCACGACCGGTCTGGCGATCGTCGCCGGCGAGATCAGCTCGAACGCGCAGCTCGACATCCCGCGCCTCGTTCGCGACACGATTCGGGGGATTGGCTACACGGACGCGTCGTACGGCTTCGACGGCAACTCGTGCGCGGTGATCACCTCGATCGACGAGCAGTCCCCTGACATCGCGCAGGGCGTCGACAAGGCATACGAGCTGCGCACCGGCGACGGCGACCACTACGACGAGGTCGGCGCCGGAGACCAAGGCATGATGTTCGGCTACGCCTGCGACGAGACCGCCGACCTCATGCCGGTGCCGATCTGGTTCGCGCACCGCCTCGCACAGCAGCTCGCCGCGGTCCGCCGGGACGGGACGGTCCCGTTCATCCGGCCCGACGGCAAGACGCAGGTGACGATCGAGTACGAAGACGGCGTCCCGAAGCGCCTCTGCACCGTGCTCATCTCCACGCAACACGATCCCGGCGTGAGCATCGACGGGAAGCTCAAGCCCACGCTCCTGGAACACGTCGTCCGCCCCTTATTGCCGGAGCAGTTCGCGGCCGACGACTTCGAGTTCCTCTGCAACCCGACCGGGAGCTTCGAGAAGGGCGGTCCCCACGCCGACTGTGGCCTCACCGGCCGCAAGATCATCGTCGACACGTACGGCGGCATGGCCCGCCATGGCGGCGGCGCGTTCAGCGGGAAGGACCCGACCAAGGTCGACCGGTCAGGCGCCTACGCGGTCCGCAACGTGGCGAAGAACGTCGTCGCCGCCGGGATCGCGAAGTGCTGCGAGGTGCAGGTGGCGTACGCGATCGGCGTCGCCCGCCCCGTGTCGGTGATGGTCGAGACGTTCGGAACCTCACAGATCGACCCCAACAAGCTCGGCGCGCTCGTGCACGACCATTTCGATCTCCGGCCGGCCGCGATCATGGAACGGCTCGACCTCCGCCGGCCCATCTACCAGAAGACCGCCGCGTACGGGCACTTCGGCCGGCGCGAGCCCACATTCACGTGGGAGCGCACCGACGAAGCCGAGGCGCTGCGCAAGGCGGCGGAAGCGCTCGCATAGCCCCATCACCGCGGGTCTGCCGGGTCCAGCCCGATCTGCCGGCTGTTGGGCGCGCGTTCGATTACCTGGTTCCCGACGGGATGGCGGACCTCGTTCGGGTCGGGACCATCGTCCGTGTGGGGTTGCACGGTCGCCGCGTGCGGGGCTGGGTCGTCGCCGACGACGTCGAGCCCGAGGCGGACCCGTCGCGACTCCGGCCTCTCGCCAAGGTCGTATCCGCCGGCCCGCCCCCCGACATCGTCGACCTCTGCGGATGGACGGCATGGCGCTACGCCGGCCCTCTCGCGCTTGTTCTGCGAGCGGCGTCGCCGCCGAACGTGGTCCCCGCGTCGGTCGACACCGAGCGCGACACGGCCGTGTTCCCGCCCGTGACGTTGCCCGCGAGCCTGGCCACCAACGCGCTGGGCGAACGCAGTGTCGTGGCGTGGCCTCCGGCCGCGGATCGCCGCGAGTTGATGCGCGGGTTACTCGCCTCCGAAGGGTCCACGATCGTCGTCGCACCGGACGCCGGCAGCGCTGCGGCCGTGGCGAGCGATCTGCGCGGTCAGGGCCGCCATACGGTCGTCATGCGCGGCGACCAGACCGACGCCGAGCGCACCGAAGCCTGGGACGACGCCCGACGCGGCGCGTGCGTCGTGGTGGGCGGACGGGTGGCCGTGCTGACGCCGGTTCCCGACCTGCGCGCCGTCGTCGTGCTCGACGAAGGCGACGAGGCGCTCAAGGAAGAGCGGGCCCCGACCTGGCACGCGCGCGAGCTGGCCCTCGAACGTGCCCGGCGCGAACGCGCGCGCGTCACGCTCGTGACACCGGCGCCGACGCTCGAGGCACTCGCCGCCGCCGGACCGCCGGCCCGACCTGGCCGTGGCGTCGAGCGGGATGGTTGGCCGCTCCTGGAGGTCGTGGACTTGCGAGATGAGCCACCGGGACGAGGATTGTTCTCGGACGCGCTCGCCAGCGCGCTCCGGAACGCGGTCGGGCACGGCACGCGCGCGGTCTGCGTGCTGAACCGCAAGGGGCGTGCTCGGATGCTCACGTGCATGCGGTGCAATCGCCTCGCTCAGTGCGAAGTCTGTGGCGCGGCGGTCGTCGAAGCTGACGACGGGTTCGCATGCCCGCGCTGCGGTGCCGCTCGCCCGCGTATCTGCCTCCACTGCCACGCCACCCGCTTCAGCGCCCGGCGCCCGGGGATCACGCGAGTACGCGAGCAGCTTGCTGCGTTGCTGCCGCGGCTGTCGGTGGGCGAGGTCGATGCCGTCACCGTCGGGCTCCCGGACGCCGACGTGCTGGTGGGCACCGAAGCCGTCCTCCATCGGGTCGCGGCTGCACCGGCGCGTGTCGGGCTGGTCGCGTTCTTGGAGTTGGACCAGGAGCTGCTGGCGCCTCGATACCGGGCGGCGGAGCAGGCGCTGTGGCTGCTCGTCCGGGCCGGACGCGCGGTTGGGGGGCGGCAGGTCGGGGGACGCGTGCTCGTGCAGACGCGAGTCCCGGACCACGAGGTGATCGTGGCGGCACGTTCGGCCGATCCCGAGGTCGTGGCGGACGCCGAGCGGGCGCGGCGGCGCGTGCTGGGCTTCCCGCCCTTCGGCGGTCTGACCGAGGTGAGCGGTGCACCCGACGCCGTCGATCTCGCATGCGGGTCACTGCGGTCCGTGCCGGCGCTGCGGGTGCTCGGGCCGACCGTCGCCGGCGCCTCGGCGCGCGCACTCGTGCACGCCCCTTCGACGGACGTTCTGTGCGACGCCCTTGACCAGGTCGACCTGGCCCCGGCGCGCTCACGCGGCCGCCTGCGCGTGGACGTCGACCCGCTCCGTGTCTGATGTTTTGGCGCCGTTTACATACGCATGAGGTATGTAGGCGGCGCCAAAAGGTGGGTCCAGAACCGAACAAAGCGGCTGGTACCCTCGCATGCGCCGCGGCGACGGCGGCTTTGCTGACCGTCGCCGCAAAGCCCGAGCTTGCGAGGGCGACAAAGGAGGAAAGTGGCGGCGACCCACCCCGTTCGTCTCTTCGGTGACCCCGTGCTCAAGCAGCGGGCTCGCGACGTCGAGGAGCTCGACGGGAGCCTCGCCGCGCTCGTCGAGACGATGTTCGAGACGATGTACGAGGCGGTCGGAGTCGGCCTCGCCGCACCGCAGATCGGGGTCCAGCGCCGCATCTTTACCTACGACGTCGGTGAAGGGCCACACGCGGTCGTCAACCCGGAAATCGTCGAGGCGTCCGGAGAGTGGATCTTCAACGAAGGCTGCCTGTCGGTACCGGGGCTGCACTTCGAGATCACCCGTCCCAAGCTTGTGACACTCCGAGGGGTGGGCGTCGACGGAAGCAAGATCGAGATCGAAGCGGACGAGATGTTGGCGCGTGTCTTTCAGCACGAGATCGATCATCTCGACGGCGTCATCCTCCTCGATCGCCTCGAGCCGGACGAGCGGAAGCGCGCCTTGCGGACCCTGCGGGACCGGGACCTGACCATGGCGGCCCGGGGCGCCGGTCCGGCCCTCTGACGCCGGCGCGCCTGCGGTGCGCCTCGTCTTCCTCGGCACGCCTGCCGACGCGGTTATACCGCTGCGCACGCTCGTGCGTGCCGGGCACGAGGTCGCGCTCGTCGTCACGCAACCCGACCGCCGGCGCAGTCGGGGCCGTGGCGCGGATCCGACCCCCGTGAAGGTCGCCGCATCGGAGCTCGGACTTCCTGTACTGACCCCGAGCCGGGCGCGCGATGTGATCGAGGACGTGCGGTCGTCCGGCGCTCAGCTGGGGGTGGTGGTGGCGTTCGGGCAGCTGCTGCCGCCGGCGTTCCTCGATGCCGTGCCGCACGGGTTCGTCAACGTGCACTTCTCGCTGCTCCCACGCTGGCGCGGGGCTGCGCCCGTCGAGCGCGCCATTCTCGCCGGCGACCGGGAAGCAGGTGTGAGCCTCATGCGCATCGAGGAGGGCCTCGACACGGGCGGCGTGTACGCCTCGGCGTCGACGCCGATCGGTCGGGACGAGACGGCGGGTGAGTTGCGTGCGCGCTTGGCCGAGCTCGGCACTGAACTGTTGCTCGAGCATCTCCCGCACATTCCCGAGACCGAGCCCGCGCCACAGCAAGGTGAGCCCACGTACGCGGAGAAGCTCAGCGTCGACGAGTTCCGGATCGATCCCCGCCGGTCGGCCGACGAGCTGTCCCGTCTCGTCCGCGCCGGCAACCCACGCCCGGGTGCATGGCTGGTTGTGGGGGGCAAGCGAGTCAAGGTGTGGCGCGCGCACGCTGCGAGCGGCGACGGCACGGCAGGAACGATTCAGGCGCCTGCCGCGCTGGTCACCGAGGACGGAGCACTTCGCCTCGAAGAGGTGCAACCGGAAGGGCGGCCGCGCATGTCGGCCGAGGCATGGCTCGCCGGAGTACGTGAGCCGACGCCCACAGTCGACCGGGGCGCGCAATGACCAGCAGTCGAGAGCTCGCGCTTGCGGTGCTTCTGCGCGTCGAGGACGGCGCGTACTCGAATCTGCTGCTGCCGGCGATGCTGCGCGAGTCCCTGCTGGAAACGCGCGATCGCGCCTTCGCCACGGACCTCGTCTACGGGACGCTGCGTGAGCAGCGAGCCCTGGAGTACCTCCTCGGGCAACTCTCGGATCGGCCCCTCGAGGAGCTCGACACACCAGTTCGGATCGCGTTGCGGCTCGGCGCATACCAGCTCATGCACGGTGTGCCTGCGCACGCCGCGGTGCGGGAGACCGTCGAGATCGCGCCCGAACGCGCACGTGGGTACGTCAACGGCGTGCTGCGGACGCTCGCCCGTCTCGGCCCGCCCTGGCCGTGGCCAGAAGGCGACGATCCGGACGCGCTCGCCGTTCGCCTGTCGTACCCGGACTGGATCGTCGAGCGACTCGTCAGAGACTTCGGGTTCGAGGACGCCCGGGCCACGCTGGCCATCGGGAACGAGCCGGCTGCGATCGCACTGCGCATCAATCCAATGACGACTTCCGAGGAGGTCGCGCGTGAGCTCCGAGCCGCAGACACGAGCGTGACCCGCGGTGCCCTCGTCGAGGACGCGCTGCTCGTACGGGGCACCGGCGACCCTGCGCGGCTCGCCCCCGTCGCCGAAGGTCGGGCGACTCCGCAGGACGAGGCGAGCCAGGCGGTCGTCGCGATCCTCGATCCCCAGCCGGGCGAGACCGTCATCGACGTCGCCGCTGCACCCGGCGGGAAGGCAACCGCCATCGGAGAACGAGTCGGGGACCACGGACGCGTGCTCGCCGCCGACATCCACCCCGGGCGGATCCGCCTCGTCTCGGCGGCCGCGCACCGCCTGGGCCTCCGGTGCGTCCTCCCCGTGGTCGCCGACGGCCGGGCGCTACCGGCCCGGCCGTCCGGAGCGGATCGGGTCCTCGTCGACGCTCCCTGCAGCGGCCTGGGCGTGCTCCGCCGCCGCGCCGAGGCACGCTGGCGAATCAGCACCGAACAGATCGCGCCGCTCGCGACACTCCAACGGGACCTGCTCCGCGCCGCGGCGGAGGTCGTGCGGCCGGGTGGGGTGATCGTGTACTCGGTCTGCACGCTGACGTACGAGGAGACGACCGGTGTCGACTGGTCCATGCGCGACCTTCCGAACCTCGTGGCCGAACCGCCGCCGGGCCCACCGTGGCGGCCGCGGGGGAGGGGAGCGTTCTTGCTCCCGCACGACGCGAACACGGACGGCATGTTCGTTCTCCGGTTGCGGCGCACGTAGGGTGAGGTCATGAAGCTGGCGCCCTCGATCCTCTCGGCGGACTTCGCAGAGCTCGCCGACGAAGTCGAGCGCGTCGCCGACCAGGCCGATCTGCTGCACGTCGACGTGATGGACGGTCACTTCGTGCCCAACTTGACGATCGGTCCGCCCGTCGTGAAGTCACTCAGAAAGCGCACCGATCTGTATCTCGATTGTCACCTGATGGTCGACAACCCCGAGGAGCTTCTCGAGGACTTCGCCGATGCCGGCGCCGACAGCTGCACGATCCACATCGAGCTCGGGGACCCGCGTCCGCTCTTCGCACGCATGCGCGAGCTCGGCATGCGCGTCGGCCTCACCCACAACCCGGACACACCCGTGGACGCCGTGCTGCCCTACGTCGAAGAGATCGATGTCCTGTTGTTCATGAGCGTTCACCCGGGGTTCGGCGGTCAGGCTTTCATCCCATCCGTGCTCGACAAGCTCGTGACCGCGCGCAAGGTCGTCCACGAACGCCACCTGCCCGTCGAGCTCGAGATCGACGGCGGCATCAACCGCACCACCGCGCCGCAGGCAGCAGAAGCGGGCGCCGACATCCTCGTCGCGGGCAGCGCGATCTTCCACGCCGACGACCCGGCCGCAGCTGCCCGCCAGATCCGGGAAGCAGCGTGGCCGCCCAAGTCCTGACTGTCGACGACGACCCGGACATCGTCACCGCGATCCAGGTGAACCTCGAGCTCCAAGGGTACGGCGTCCACGTCGCGCACGACGGCTGGGAGGCCGTCGAGATCGCGCGCCAGGTTCGCCCCGATGTCGTCCTGCTCGACGTCGTGATGCCCGGCGTCGACGGCCACGAAGTACTCCACGCGTTGCACGGCGACACGCGCACCCGACAGAGCAAGGTCATCTTCCTCACGGCCAAGAGCTCGCCGTCCTGCGAAGTTCGCAAAGGCATCAACGGCGTGGTCGATTACATCGTGAAGCCGTTCGCTCCTGCCGACCTCCTGGCCCGGGTGCGCGCTGCCCTCGAGAAGAGATCATCGAAGTGACGCCGGCGACGCCCGCGGCGAAAGTGTTGACGGTCTCGGACGGCGTGGCCGCGCGTGCTCGCGACGATCGTTCGGGGCAGGCGCTCGTCGCCCGCTTGCGGGAGGCGGGATACGAGGTCGTCGACCATCGCGTGAGCGCCGACGGCATCGAAGCGGTGGCGGGAGCCGTGCGCGACATGACCGCCGGCTTTGCCGGTTTGGTCGTCACGACGGGCGGGACCGGATTCGGGCCGCGCGACCTGACTCCCGAGGGGACGCGCGCCGTGCTCGAGCGGGAGGCCCCCGGCCTCGCCGAAGCCATGCGGCGGGTGAGCGACCGGGGCGACCGCGCCTTCGGCATGCTTTCGCGTGGCACGTGCGGGACCATCGGGCAGGCACTGGTCTGCAACCTGCCCGGCTCGTCGAGCGGCGCCGTGGAGTGCCTCGAGGCGATCCTGCCCGGACTTCCACATGCCCTCGAGCTCCTCGCTGGCGAACATCCCCATTGAACCCAGAATTGAAACGCGTTACACTTTCGGCCGGATACAGTTGACCCGCTAGTCAAGAAAAACCAAGAGCCCTCGGGGTTTGGGTGCAAGTCCCGACCGGCGGTAGCCGCAGCAAGCCCTGCGGGAGCCCGCGAGCCCACGGCCGCCAGCCGTGTGGTTGACCCGGCGGAAGCCGGGGCCGACGGTAAGAGTCCGGATGGGAGAGGGCGATCGCCGGCGTGCCGCGCGGCGCGTTGGCTGCGCCGTTCCCGCGCCCGGGAGCCCCCGAAGGTCTCGCGTCGCCGAGGTGCGCAGTGGACGGAGCCGCAAGACGGGACAGCGAGTTGATGGCCCGCGCGGCTGAGCTGGGTGAACAGGGCCGCCGCACCGCGCCGCCGAACCCGTGGGTCGGGGCCGTTGTCGTGGACCAGAACGGTCACGTCCGGGGCGAGGGCTTCCACGAGCGCCCGGGCTCCCCCCACGCCGAGGCCCTCGCCCTTGCGGCCGCCGGTGCGCGCGCCCGGGGCGGGACCGCCTACATCACGCTCGAGCCCTGCGCCCATCAGGGCCGGACACCGCCGTGCACGGAGTCGTTGATCACGGCGGGCGTGCGCCGGGTGGTCGTGGCGCTGGAGGACCCCGACCCCCGCGTCGCCGGGCGCGGGCTGGAGAAGCTCCGTGCCGCCGGGATCGACGTCGTCGTCGGGCCCGGCGCTGCGGCCACGACGCGGTCGCTGGCTCCCTACCTGCACCATCGCCGCACGGGCCGGGCCTGGTGCGTGCTCAAGACGGCCATGAGCCTCGACGCTCGGACGGCCGCGGCCGACGGCTCGTCCCGCTGGATCACCGGCGCCGCCGCGCGCGCCGACGCCCACCGCCTGCGAGCCGAGTCGCAGGCCGTCGTCGTCGGCGCCGGTACCGCCCTCGCCGACCAACCGACCTTGACGGCCCGTGACGTCGAGCCGCCCGTCGAGCGGCAGCCGCTCCGCGTCCTGCTCGACAGCCGGGGCCGCGTGCCCCCGACCGGGTCGCTGTTCGATCCGGCCCTCGCGCCCACGCTGGTCGTCACCACCGACGCGGCCCCGTCCACGGCGGTGGACGGATGGCGTGCGGCGGGGGCGAAGGTCGAGACCGTGCCCCAGGGTGGGGGCGGCGTCGATCTCGAGGCGACCCTCGACCTCCTCGGGCGCCACGACGTCGTGCAGGCCATGGTCGAGGGCGGCGCGACGCTCCACGGCGGGCTCCTCGCGGAGGGGTTGGCCGACCGCATCGTCGCGTACGTGGCTCCCACGGTGCTCGGTCCGCGCGGGCTCCCCGCGTTTCCACAACCCGACCGCGACACGATCGCCGATGCCGACGCGTGGCAGCTCGTGGCCGCGTCGCCGTTCGGCGACGACGTGCGCCTCGAGTACGAGCCGAAGGACCGCTGAGATGTTCACCGGCATCGTCGAGGAGCTCGGCAAGGTTCGCGGGATCAACCGCCACGATGGTGGCGCCCGCGTCGAGATCGACGCGGCGACGGTCGCTGCCGACGCGGCCGTGGGCGATTCGATCGCGGTGAACGGCTGCTGCGTGACCGTCGTCGAGCTCGGAGACAGGTGGTGGGCAGCCGACGCCGTGATCGAGACCCTGAACCGGACCACGCTCGGCGCGCTCGAAGTGGGTGAGCCGGTGAACCTGGAACGTCCGCTGCGGCCGTCCGACCGGCTCGGGGGGCACCTCGTGCAAGGACACGTCGACGCCGTCGGCCGTGTCGACGCGCGCACAGGCCTCCCGGACGGGTCGACGCTTTTCACGTTCTCGGCGCCGGCCGACGTGCTGCGCTACGTGGTCGAGAAAGGCTCCGTCGCGGTGGACGGCATCAGCCTCACCGTCGCAGCCGTGAGCGACGAGACGTTCGACGTGGCCGTGATCCCGCACACGCTCACGGCCACCACGCTCGGGCACAAGGACACCGGGGCGCCCGTCAACATCGAGGTCGACCTCATCGCGAAGTACGTCGAGCGACTGCTCACACCAATTTCCCGCGAAGGGATCTGACGATGCCGTTCAGCACGATCGAGGACGCGATCACCGCCATCGCCGACGGCGAGCTGGTGATCGTCGTCGACGACGCCAACCGGGAGAACGAGGGCGACCTCATCATCGCGGCGGAGAATATGACGCCCGAGGCGATGGCGTTCATGATTCGGCACACGAGCGGCGTGGTGTGCATGCCGCTCGAGGGCGCGCGCCTCGACGAGCTCCAGCTGCCGATGATGGTCGCCGAGAACACCACTGCGTACCGCACCGCGTTCACGGTCTCGGTCGACGCCAAGCGGGGTACCACCACCGGCATCTCCGCCGGCGATCGCGCGACGACCGTCCACACGCTCATCGATCGAGCCAGCACGCCCGACGACCTGGCCCGGCCCGGTCACATCTTCCCGTTGCGATACCGGGACGGTGGCGTGCTCAAGCGCGCCGGCCACACGGAGGCAGCCGTCGATCTGGCCCGCCTCGCCGGCCTGTACCCCGCCGGCGTGCTCGCCGAGGTCGTGAACGACGACGGCACGATGGCGCGCCTGCCCGAGCTCGAGCGCTTCGCCTCCGAGCACGGCCTCCGGCTCATCTCGATCGCCGACCTGATCCGCTACCGGCGCCATCGCGAGAAGCTCGTCCGCCGTATCTCGGAGGCGCGCATCCCGACCAAGTACGGCGAGTTCACTGCCTACGTGTTCGAGTCGCTCCTCGACGGGACCGAGCACATGGCGTTCGTGCGCGGCGAGGTCGCGGGCAAGCCGAACGTGCTCGTGCGCGTGCACTCGGAGTGCCTGACCGGCGACGTGTTCGGGTCAATCCGCTGCGACTGCGGCGTCCAACTCGACCTCGCCCTCGAGCACGTCGCGCTCGAGGACCAAGGGGTGATCGTGTACCTGCGTGGACACGAAGGTCGGGGGATCGGCCTCGGTCACAAATTGCGGGCGTACACGCTGCAGGACCAGGGCCGCGACACCGTCGAAGCGAACGTCGAGCTCGGCTTTCCGATCGACTCG
>DASPXI010000097.1:0-33877 GCA_035637335.1 Acidimicrobiia bacterium | reverse complement strand
CATCGGCACGCCCTCGGTGCGAACCGGGCTGCGCGAGGACGTGTACCTCACGCTGGTCTCGTCGCCGAACGAGCAGGGCCGGGTGACGATCGGGGTGGCGGTCAATCCGATGGTGGTGTGGTTGTGGGTCGGCGGGGGAGTCATGGCGCTCGGCACGCTGGTCGCGCTGTCCCCGAGTCTGCGACGCCGCGCGCGACCCGCGGAAGAGAAGGAGCCGGTGCCGGTCGAGCCCGCGCTGCGCGAGCGTGAGGGCGCGCTCACGTGAGGCACCGGGCGCGCTGGATCGCCCTCGCCGCCGGGGCCTTCGTGGCCATGCTGGCAGTGGTGCTCGCGACCCAGGTCGGGACCGATCCCCGCGCCGACACCAACCGGAGCCACCTCGTCGGCAAGAACGCGCCGAGCTTCGACCTCCCCACTCTCGACGGCAACCAGGTCCGATCGAGTGACCTGGCCGGCAAGGTCGTGGTCGTCAACTTCTGGAACTCGTGGTGTCTGCCGTGCCTGCAGGAGCACCAGGCGCTGGTTGCGTTCCAGGGCCGTCACGCCGCCGACCCGCGCTTCGTGATGATCGGCATCGTGCGCGACGACACCGAGTCGGCGGTGCGCGCCTACGCCGAGGAGGAGGGCGTCCCGTACACGGTCGCGTTCGACCCGGGCGGGCGCGCCGCGCTCGACTTCGGCACCCGCGGCCAGCCCGAGACGTACGCGATCTCCCCGGACGGGGTGATCGCGGCCTCGAACTTCGGTCCATCGAGCGTTGCCCAGCTCGAGACGATGTACCGCGCCGCCGGGGGGCAGCCGTGAGCCGCCGCGCGCTGGCGTGGATCGCGCTCGCCGGCGTCGTCGTGGTCACGCTGGCGATCGTCGCCTGGCCTCGGGGCGGCACGGAGTCCGACGCCAGCCGCGTGCGCAACCTCAGCTCCGAGCTGCGCTGCCCCGACTGCGAAGGCCAGTCGATCGAACAGAGCTCGACCGAGACCGCACGCGCAGCCCGGGCCGACATCCGACGCCGCGTCGCCGCCGGCGAGAGCGACGCCGAGATCCGCCAGGCGTACATCGACAAGTTCGGCGAGTCGATCCTCCTCAAGCCCGCGGGTGGCGGGCTCGGCATCCTCGTGTGGGGGCTTCCCGCGGCCGCGGTCGTGCTCGGCGGCGGCGGGCTGGTGCTCGCGCTGCGGCGCTGGCGGCGCGAGCCGCATCTGCGCCCGACCGACGCCGACCGCCAGCTCGTCCAGCGCGCCCGGCCATGAGCACCCGGGTCGATCCCGACGAGCGGCAGGAGCTCGAACGCGAGCGTGACTTCCTCCTCAAGTCGCTCGACGACCTCGAAACCGAACGGTCAGCGGGCAACATCGACGACGAGTCGTACCGCGAGCTGCACGACGACTACACCGCCCGCGCTGCTGCCGCGATCCGCGCCCTGCGTGACGGTGTCGACGCTCGCCCGGCGGCGCCGCCCGTCCGGTGGCGGCGGCAGGGGCTCGTCATCGGCGCGATCGTCGCGTTCGCGGCGCTGGCGGCGGTGACGCTCGCCGCCGCCCTCGGCGCCCGCCTTCCCGGTCAGACGTCGTCCGGGAACTCCCCGACCGCGTCGCCGAGCCGGGATCAGCGGCAATCGCGGTTGGAGGAGGCGGTGCGCGCCAACCCGAAGGACGCCGGCGCCCGGCTCGCGCTGGCGCGATTCCTGGAGGAAAAGGGCGACATCGTCGGCTCGCTCAAGCAGCTCGACGAGGCGGTCAAGGTCGCGCCGGACAACCCCGACGCGCTGGCCAACGCGGGCCGGGTCCGCTTCATCGTCGCGGGGCAGGTGCCCAGCCCCGATGCGCAGCGCCAGCTCGTCACCGGCGCCCGCACTCTGCTCGACCGGGCGGTGCAGGCCGATCCCAACCACGCCGATGCGCACTTCTACCGAGGTGTGCTCCTGCTCGAGGGTTTCAACGAGGTCGACGCCGCCGTCGGTGAGTTCCAGCGCTATCTCGTGCTCGCGCCCGACGGCCAGTTCGCAACCCAAGCCCGAAATGCGCTGGCGCAAACCGCCGCTCCGCCGGGCGGCGCGGGTACGGTGCCCCCGTAATGGCAGAGCCCCCCGAGCACGAGATCGACGACGACGCCATCTACCGGGCCACGATCGCGACCGACCGGGGCACAATCACGATGGAGCTCGACCCGCAGCTGGCGCGGAACACGGTGAACAACTTCGTCGCCCTCGCCCGCCGTGGCTACTACGACGGGCTCACCTTCCACCGGGTCGTCCCCGAGTTCGTGATCCAGGGCGGCGATCCGGAGGGAACAGGACGCGGCGGCCCGGGCTACCGGTTCGGCGACGAGCCGGTGCGCGGCGAGTACACGCTCGGCGCGGTGGCGATGGCCAACGCAGGGCCCGACACGAACGGGTCACAGTTCTTCATCTGCGTCGACGACTGCACTCGCAAGCTGCAGAAGGCGTACAACCTCTTCGGCTACGTGGTCGACGGCATCGACGTCGCCCAAGAGACGCAGGTGGGCGACGTGATGCACTCGGTTCGGATCGAGGAGACGCCCCGAGACTGATGGCTGCGATGGACGTCGGTCTGTTCGGTCCCGACAGCGTGACCTGGCGGCTGCACGCCGACCCTTCGACGATGATCGCGGCGATGCGCGCGTTGCTCGTGCAGGCGCTCGAGCCGCGGGCGATGGCCGGCGTCGTGCAGCACAGCGACTACAAGAACGACCCGTGGACGCGGCTGAACCGCACGTTCAAGTTCGTGCTCGACACGACCTACGGCGACACGCCCACCGCGGAGGCTGCGGCGGCGGCGATCCGCCGCATCCACGACCGCGTGCACGGCGTCGACCCGGTGACCGGACGCGCCTACTCGGCGAACGATCCCGATCTCCTGCTGTGGATCCACGCCGTCGAGGTCCACTCCGTCGTGTTCACGTACCGCCGCTACGCGGGACGCCTCTCGGAAGACGACGCCGACCGGTATGTCGACGAGATGACGCGCGTCGCCGAGCTCGTCGGACTGCCCTCGGCGATGGCGCTTCGCTCGATGGGAGAGCTGCGGGACTACCTCCGCGGTGTCGAAGGCCTCCAAGCGACGGACGGGGCCCGCGAGAGCATGCGCCTGATCCTCTACCCGCCGATGCCGCTGCCACTGCGGCCGCTGTGGGCGATACCCGTGACGGCGACGCTGGCGGTCCTGCCCCGCGTGGCGCGACGCGCCTACGGCCTGCCATGGCTGCACCCGGCGACGCCGTCGGTTCGCGCCGCGATGTTCGGCCTCACGCGCTTCCTCAAGGCACTCCCGTTCGAGGCCCCAGAGATCCGAGCGGCGAGGACTCGCCTAGCCGCGTGATGCGTATTACGCCGCGGCGGTGTCGACGAGGCCGTAGCGGCGGCGGATCCAGCGTTCGGCCGTCCCGAACAGCAACGCGTCGACGAGGATCCCGATGATCAGAATCACGATCATCACCGCGATGACGCCGGGCGAGTCGGACAGCTGACGGTTGGCGTCGAGCTGCTGGCCGAGCGAGAACTTGCCGCCGATCAGCACGATCAGCTCACCGGCGAGCAGGCTGCGCCACGCGAACGCCCACCCCTGCTTGAGCCCGCCGACGAACGACGGAAGCGCGGCGGGCAGGACCACGTAGCGGAACGCGCTCCATCGCCGCGCGCCGAGCACGCGCCCGGCGCGCAGCAGGATCGGCTGGATGTGGTCGATGCCGCTGATGAGCCCGTTGGCGATCGACGGCGCCGCGCCGAGCACGACCACGAAGAAGATCGCGCCCTCGTCCAGCTTGAACAACAGGATCGCGAGCGGGAACCACGCCACCGACGGCATCGTCTGCAGCCCGGTGATCATCGAGCCGATTGCCGATCGCAGTACGCGGTTGCGGGCGACGAGCGCGCCGATGATCGTGCCGATCACGAGCGCGAACGCGAACCCGCGGAACCCGCGCGACAGCGTCGTCCCCGCTGCTTCCATGTTCGTACCGAAGTTCTCGACGAACGAGTCCCACACGCGCCGCGGCCCCGGTAGCACGTACTCGGGCTTCCAGCCGCTCCAGACGATGAGCTGCCAGGCGACGAGCGCGATGGCGACCGCCAGCAACTTGGGCCAGGCCGCAGACCAGATGCGCGCGCCGAGGCTCGGTCGGGACGGCAGCACGGTCTCGAGGTGATCGAGCCCTGAGAGCTCCTGATCGAGCAGGTCACGGGTCGCCATGGCGGCGCACCTCCTCGCGCAGGCGGGCGGTGATCGTGGATGCGAGGTCGGCCACAGGGTGCGACTCGATCCGGCGAGGGCGCGGGATCTCCACAGCGAACTCGGCGACCACCCGGCCGGCACGGCTCGAGAGCAGCACGACCCGGTCGCCAAGGCGAACGGCCTCACGCACGTTGTGCGTCACGAACAGGATCGTGAGACCTTGCTCCTTCCAGAGTCGCTCGATCTCGTCGTGCAAGAGGTCGCGCGTCATCGCGTCGAGGGCGCCGAACGGCTCGTCCATAAGGAGGATGTCGGCGCCCTGGGCGAGGGCCCGAGCGAGCTGCACCCGCTGACGCATGCCACCGGAGAGCTCGTGGGGGAGCTTGCGCTCGAAGCCCTCGAGGTGAACAAGACCGAGGAGCTCTCGAACCCTCGCCCGCCGCTCCGCCTTCGGCACCCGCTGGAGCTTCAGCGGGAGCTCGACGTTGCCCTGCGCGGTGAGCCACGGGAACAGCGCGGCCTCCTGGAACATGAGGCTGGTGCGTCCTCGCACGTCGACCGTCCCCGCGGTGGCGCGGTCGAGGCCGGCGACGAGGTTGAGCAGCGTCGATTTCCCGCAGCCCGAAGCGCCGAGCAGGCAGACGAACTCACCAGGTTCGACGTCGAGTGAGATCGCGTCGAGCGCGGGCACCGCGTCACCGGCGTGGCCGTACATCTTGCTCGCGCCGCGCAGGCGGATGGGCTCAACGCGGGGGATCGCGGCCGTTTGGGTGGTCGTCATGCCTTCACCGCCGGCTCTCCTTGCTGCTTCAGCACCTGGTTCAGCAGCTTGAGGTTGTAGATCCCCTTCAGGTCGACCGGCTTCAGGAGCCCGGCAGCCTGGGCGTCCTTCGCCGACTTGCGCAGCGACGAGGCGACGGGGTCGTTCGTGAACACGAGGTTCTCGAACGAGGCGGCGATGAGCTCGGCCGGGATCGCCTTGCCGGTCGCGCTCTGGATGCCCTGGCCGACGAGCTGCTGGGCGCGGCGCGGGTCGTTCGCGATGAGCTCGTTCGCCGCGACCTGCCCTTCGAGCAGCTTCTTCACGACGTCGGGGTGATCCTTCAGGAAGTCCGTGCGGACGATCAGGTGCGTCGTGACGTACCGCCCCTCGGGCCAGAGCTTGCGCTCGTCGACGAGGATCTTCCCGCCGCCCTCTTGAACGAGCCGGGTCGCCCACGGCTCGGGAACCCACGCGCCGTCGATCTCGCCCTGCTTGAACAGGTCGAGGGTCTGGGCGTTCTCCTGGGGCACGATCGACACATCGCCGCCTCCGGCAGTGGTGGTCTTCAGGCCCTTCTTCTTGAGCCAGGTGCGCATCGCGACGTCCTGCGTGTTGCCGAGCTGCGGAGAGGCGACCTTCTTGCCCTTGAGGTCCTTGGTCCCCTTGATGCCGGGCTTCACGACGAGGAACGCGCCGCCCGACGTCGCGCCCGACACGATTCTGATCGCCTCGCCGTCGGACTGCGCGTACGCGTTGATCGCCGGGTTGGGACCGATGTACGTCGCGTCGATCGCGTCGGAGTTCAAGGCCTCGATCGCCTGCGGGCCGGCGTTGAACGTGCTCGTGTCGAGCTGCACATTGCTGCCGAGCTTCTCCCGGAACAGGCCACTCTCGGCGCCCACGAGCGCGGTCGCATGCGTGACGTTGGGGAAGTAACCGAGCCGGAGCGTGACGCGCTCCTGCTCCGGCGCGGCCGTAGCAACGGTGGGCGTCACGAGGCCGACGGCGACGACCGCTGCGAGCATGAGGGGCGCCCATCGCGGCGCGCTACGGGCGGACAGCATGATCGTCGGACCTTCGAGATGGTTGGGAGGACGAGCGCGGCGGGCGCCGGCAGGCGTAGATGACGAGGGCGGCGAGACCGGCGCCGGCGAGGAGCGCGGCGACGACGACGTTCGACGCGCCGAGGAGCTTGAGTGCCGACACCGTCAGCACGATCACGAGCACGGGGCGGATGATGCGATCAGGTGCGCGCGACGAAATCCGGGCACCGAAGTAGACGCCCGGGACGCTGCCCACGAGCAGCGACGTGGTCAGCCCGAGCTGGAGGTCGCCGAACAGCACGTGCCCCACGGCCGCCGACAGGACGAGCGGGATCGCCTGCACGAGGTCGGTGCCGACGAGCTCGTTGCTCGACAGCGCGGGGTAGAGGAGCATCAGCATCACGATCACCAGTGATCCCGACCCGACCGAAGTCATGCCGACGACGAGCCCGCCGATAATGCCGATCAGCACCGTGCGCCCGGGTTGGATGGCGATCGCGTGCACGCCCGCGGCCTCGGCGCGACGGCGGGCCTGCAAGACCCCCTTGGCGACGATCGCCCCCGCCGCCACGAGCAGCACGGCGCCGAGGAGGACCTTGAGGCGCTCGCCAAACTCCGGCGCGCCGATCGCCCGGAGCACCAGGACGCCGGCGAATGCGGCGGGGACGGAGCCGATCGTCAGCCAGCGGACCAGGCTCAGGTTCACCGTCCCGCGGCGGAGGTGCACGCCACCGCCGACGGGCTTCATCACGACGGCGGCGACGATGTCGCTCGACACCGCCGTCAGCGGGTTGATCCGGAACAGCAGCACGAGGATCGGTGTCATCAGCGCGCCGCCGCCCATCCCGGTGAGGCCCACGACGAAGCCCACCAGGAGCCCGGCCAGGGTCACGCCGAAATCGAAGTCCACGCCGCCTCCGCTAAAGCCCACAAATCTGATCGACAAAGTAAGATTTTAGGGGAGGCGAGTCAAATGCGGATCTCGGCCAAGGCGGAATACGCGGTGCGGGCGGCGGCGGAGCTGGCCGCCGCCGAGCCCCGCGGGCGTCCGGTCAAGGGCGAGCAGCTCGCAGCCGCCCAGCGCATCCCGCAGAAGTTCCTCGAGAACATCCTCGCCGACCTCCGCCACGCCGGCATCGTGCGCACCCGACGCGGCGCCGAGGGCGGGTACGCCCTCACCCGCTCGGCAGCCGAGATCTCTCTGGCCGAGGTGCTGCGCGCGGTGGAAGGCCCACTGGCCGCCGTCCAGGGCATCCGCCCGGAGAGCCTCCGGTACACCGGCGCCGCCGCCCGGCTTCCGGAGGTGTGGGTCGCGCTTCGCGCCAACGTGCGCGCCGTGCTCGAGCACGTCACCCTCGCCGACCTGGCCGCAGGCGAGCTGCCCGACGGCGTGAGCGAGCTCACCACCGTCGCCGACGCCTGGCAGCCGCACTAGTCGCTCGCCGACTCCGGGAATCGAAGGGGTTGTGACGTAGCCTCGGAGTTACGACAGGCGAGGGCGCAGAGGAGGACGGATGGCTGACACGACCGGGCCCACGACGCCAGTCGCCCTCGTCGAGGAGACGTACGGTCGCTACCCGGAGCGGCTCGCGATTGCACGAAAGCGCCTCGGTCGTGCGCTCACGTACGCCGAGAAGGTTCTGTTCGCCCACGCCGACGATCCCCACACGATCGGGCTGCACCGCGGCGCTGACTACGCCGACTACCGGCCCGACCGTGTCGCGATGCAGGACGCCACCGCCCAGATGGCGCTGCTGCAGTTCATGACGGCGGGCCTGCCGCGTGTAGCGGTGCCGACGACCGTGCACTGCGATCATCTCATCCAGGCGCACGTCGGCGCCGAGATCGACCTCAAGAGCGCGGTCGACGCGAACTCCGAGGTCTACGAGTTCCTACGCACGGTGTCCGAGAAGTACGGCATCGGCTTCTGGAAGCCGGGCTCGGGGATCATCCACCAGGTCGTCCTCGAGCAGTACGCGTTCCCGGGCGGGATGATGATCGGCACCGACAGCCACACCCCGAACGCGGGCGGCCTGGGCATGGTCGCGATCGGAGTCGGCGGTGCCGACGCCGTCGATGTGATGGCGGGCTGGCCACTCAATACGAAGGCCCCGAAGGTCATTGGCGTGCACCTGAAGGGCCGCCTCTCGGGCTGGACCGCGCCCAAGGACGTAATCCTGAAGGTCGCCGGGATCCTGACGGTCAAGGGGGGGACGGGCGCGATCGTCGAATACTTCGGGCCCGGCTGCGAGTCGATCTCGGCGACGGGCAAGGCAACGATTTGCAACATGGGCGCCGAGATCGGAGCCACCTGCTCGATCTTCCCGTACGACGACCGGTCGGCGATGTACCTGAAGGCGACGGGGCGCGAAGAGATCGCCGACCTCGCCAACGAGTACGCCCACTACCTGCGCGTCGACGAGGAGGTTGAACAGGACCCCGAGCGCTTCTACGACCGCGTGATCGAGATCGACCTCGACGAGCTCGAGCCGCACTTGGTCGGACCGCACACTCCCGACCTCGACCGGCCGATCTCGGAGGTGCGCGCCGCCGTCGTCGAGGAGAACTATCCACCCGAGATCTCGTATGCGCTCGTGGGGTCGTGCACCAACTCGTCGTACGAGGACATCGGGCGCGCCGCGCACGTCGCCCGCCAGGCGAAGGCGGCCGGCCTCGAGGCTCGGTCGCCGCTGCTGATCACGCCGGGCTCGGAGCAGGTCCGGGCGACGATCGAACGCGACGGGCTGCTCGCCGATCTCGAGGCGATCGGCGCCAGCGTGCTCGCCAACGCGTGCGGGCCGTGCATCGGCCAGTGGAAGCGCGACGACATCCAGATGGGCGACCGCAACACGATCGTGACGTCGTACAACCGCAACTTTCCGCGCCGTAACGACGGCAACGCCGAGACGCTGGCGTTCATCGGGTCGCCGGAGACCGTCGTCGGGATGGCGCTGACCGGACGCCTCGACGTCGACTTCGTCCACGACGGTGTCCCCGGCCCCGACGGCGAGCCCGTGCACCTCGAGCCGCCCGCCGCCGACGAGCTACCCGCGAAGGGCTTCGACCCCGGCGACTCGGGCTTCTTGCCGCCGGCCGAGAACGCGGCGACGGTCGAGGTGGTCGTGCGGTCGGGGAGCGAGCGGCTCGAGCTGCTCGAGCCGTTCCCGGCGTGGGACGGCGACGACCTCACCGACCTCCGTGTGCTGCTGAAGGCGGTCGGGAAGTGCACGACGGATCACATCTCGCCGGCGGGCCCGTGGTTGCGCTACCGCGGGCACCTCACGAACATCTCGCAGAACCTGTTCACCGGCGTGCACAACGCGTTCGCCGAGGGCCACGGCAACGGCGTCGACGTGCGCGACGGCTCGGTGAAGCCGTTGCCCGACCTGGCGAAGGCATACAAGGAAGCCGGCATCGAGTGGGTGGCGATCGGTGACGAGAACTACGGCGAAGGGTCGTCACGTGAGCACGCAGCGATGGAGCCGCGGTCCATGGGCTGCCGGGCCGTCCTCGTGCGCTCGTTCGCGCGCATCCACGAGGCCAACCTCAAGAAGCAGGGTGTGCTCGCGCTGACGTTCGCCGACTCGGGCGACTACGACAAGATCGGCGCCACCGACATCATCGACATCGTGGGTCTCGACGAGCTCGCGCCCGGGAAGCCCGTGACGGTGGTCGTGCGCCACGAAGACAGCGGTGTCGACGAGATCGTGACGACCCACACGATGTCGGATGAGCACATCGAGTGGTTCCGCGCCGGCTCCGCGCTCAATGTGCTGCGTCAGCAGTCGCGTTAGCCCCAGCGGGCGAGCTCGGCCTCGAGGTCGAGCGGCTCGACGGTGGCGCGATGCTCGTCCTCACCCCAGTGCTCGCGAGGGACCATCCACATGACCTCGAACTCGTTGCCGTCGGGGTCCTTGCCGTAGAGCGACTTGGTGGCGCCGTGGTCGCTCTGGCCGACGAGCGCGCCAAGTCGCGACAGCGTCTCTCGGCCAGCGGCGAGGTCGTGGATCGACGGGACCTCCCACGCGAGGTGATAGAGACCCACCCGCCCGCGTTCCGGGCCGGGCGCGTTCGCGCCCACCGAGAAGAGCCCGAGATCGTGGTGGTTGTCGGAGCCCGACGCCTTCATGAAGACGGCGAAACCGGGCATCCGCTCGACCACCTCGAACCCGAACGCCTCCTGGTAGAAGCCCGCGGACCGCTCCGCGTCACGCACGTAGAGGACTGCATGGTTCAGGCGCTTCACCGGGATCATGCCGGATGCAACCGTAGAGCGGGAGTTGTGCTTCCCGCTCGCCACGCCACCTCCTCCCGCGGCTCGGTCACGAGATCCGGTGCCATCTCGAGCAGCACCGGGAGCGTCTGTCGGCCCACGACGAGCGCCCGCACCGTGTCGGAGCGTGACGACGAGCTCGCGCCGGTCGAGCTCGACGGTTCCTGCGGGCAGCTCGACCACGTCGACCAGCCGGGCGACCTGCTCGAGCTGGCGGCGGGTGCAGCGCCGGAAGGCGGGTACGGCCCGGAGGCGGTTGAGATATCCGTTGCGTGCCATGGCGCTGACGGTACGGATGTGCGGTGCCGGATTCATCGGCCGGACGGCGATTTCAGCTTCCTCCCGCAGTACCGATTGGCCGCACCAGTGGGGGACGACGGCGCTGCGGAGCGCATCGCCGAGCTCACACCGCGGGAACGCGACGTGCTGCGCCTGATCGGCCGGGGCGCCAGCAACACCGAGATCGCTGAATCGCTGTTCGTGAGCGAGGCCACAGTGAAGAGCCACATCGGACGTATCTTCACGAAGCTCGATCTGCGCGATCGCGCCGCCGCCATCGTCTTCGCGTTCGACCACGGCCTCGTCGCGCCGCACGGGTTTTAGATGCGTCTCTCAGGGCACGCTATGCGTGCCTGAGAGACGCATCATTCAGCACACCGGGCGCAGATGCAGAACTCGTTGCCTTCGGGATCGGCCATCACGCGCCAGCGGAAGCCGCTCTCGACGGTCGGATCCTTCAGCGGTCGCGCGCCGAGCTCCATCAGCCGGTCGACCTCGGGCTCGACGGTATCGACGTGCAGATCGAGATGGAGCCGGTTCTTGCCCGACTTCGGCTCCGGGACGCGCTGGAGCTGGAGCACGAGCCCCGATCCATCGCCCTCCTCCGGCATGAGCACCAGATACGGCTCGCCGCGATACACCTCGCGGTAACGCAAGGCCGCGGACCAGAATTCGGCCTCGCGGTCGAGATCGTTGCAGTCGAGGATCAGCACGACTCCCATGGAGTCATCCTGCCCGCAACGCCCGTAGCCGGTCCACCACGGCCGGGAACGCGTCGAGGAACGCCTCGACGTCCTCGGCGGTCGAGCTCCACCCCACGCTGACACGCAGCGAGTGGTCGGCGTCGACGCCCATGGCCGCGAGGATCGGCGACGGCTCCAGCGCCTCGCTCGAGCATGCAGAACCCGAGTGCACGGCCACGCCCCGCTGGTCGAGTCCGAGCAGGATCGGCTCCGCCTCGACGCCCTCGACACCGAGGCAGACGAGCTGCGGCACCCGCTCATCGGGGTGGCCGTAGCGCACGACGCCCCCGACGCGCTCCGGCACTTCGCGGGCCACGCGGTCGGTGAGCTCGCGCTGCATGCGCGCCTCCGCGTCGAGGCGTCCATCGCCGAGCAGCTCGGCGGCGGCGGCGCCGAATCCGACCATCGCGGGCACGTCCTCGAGTCCACCTCGCCGGGCGCGCTCTTGCGCGCCGCCCACGACGAACGGCGGCAATCGCAGGCCGCGTCGGACGAGCAGCGCACCGGCGCCTTTCGGTCCACCGAACTTGTGCGCGCTCACCGAGCAGAGGTCTGGACCGAGGGCCTCGAAGTCGACGGGGATGTGCCCGGCCGCCATGCATGCGTCGACGTGCACCAGCACCCCACGCTCGCGGCAAGCCGCGGCGACCTCGGCCGCGGGCTGGACAGTGCCGACCTCGTGGTTGGCGAGCTGGACGGTGACGAGGGCAGTGTTCGCTCGCACGGCACCGAGCACCTCGGCAGGGTCGCAGCGACCGAGGCCGTCGACGCCGACGACGGTGACGTCGGCGCCGCTGCGGTTGCACGCGTCGAGCACGGCCGAGTGCTCGACCGCCGTCGTCACCAGGTGCGCCGACTCCTCGGCGCGAGCCACGGCGCCCCACACCGCCGTGTTGATCGCCTCGGTGCCGCTCGCCGTGAACACCACCTCGCGCGGACGGGCCCCGAGGAGCGTCGCCACCTGCTCGCGGGCCCCCTCGAGCGCGACCCGCGTCGCTCTCCCCTCGGAATGGAGCCGTCCGGGATCGGCGTGGTGCTCGCGCAGGTACGGCACCATCGCCTCGAACGCGTCCGGGCGCAGCGGAGACGTGGACGCGTGGTCGAGGTATGCCCGCCGCACGACGGCAGCGTCAGACGGTGGCGACGCAGTGATCGTCGCCGGCCGGGCGGCTCTCGGTGAACAGCGGGCGCGTCTCCCCGTACAGGCCGGCGAGCATCCCGCGGATCATGCCCCGGTCGACCGAGCACACGACGTGCGGGTACTTCTTGGCCGCGTCGCCGAACGGGCACTGCTCGGCGACGATCTGGAGCGTGCCGCCGCTCGCCTCCGCGTGGGCGGCGAAGCCGTGGGCCGTGAGCGCATCGGCGACGGTCGCCAGCGCGGCCCGCACCGACCGGTGGCCGGCGCCGACGTCACCGGCCTCGGGGGTCATGCGGGCGGCGATGGCCAAGCCGTAGTCGTACCCGACCTCCTCGGCCATGGCGGCGGCTTCGTCGGGGTCGAGCATCTCCAGCGCCCGCGCCAGCAGCGTGGCGAGGAGGTCGTCGCGCCGGGGCGGGAAGTTCAGCGACGTGTCGAGCTCCCCGGCCCGGTACCGCTTCGACGGGCGGCCGGCGGTCTCGTGTCGGGCCAGCTCGACCGTCAGGTAGCCGCCCGCGGTCAGCTTCTCGAGGTGATGACGGGCGACGTTGGGATGGAGATCGAAGCGCTCGGCAACCTCGGCGGCGGTGACGCCGTCACCACCCGACCGGACGAAGAGGTAGATGTCGCGGCGGGTGGGGTCCCCGAAGGCGCTGGTGACCGCGCTTACGGCGGCGCTGAACTCGTCGGCGCTCAGATCGACCGTGTGGCCGCCGGGGTGTTTCGCGGCCTCCTCTGCCATGCCGGTATTCTACCTATGCCCGTAGTGGAAATGTCCCGCCCGCACGAGGCGAGGAGGAGAGGAACCCCATGCCCACCGAAGCCGCCGTCCTCGAGGCCTTGCGGCCGGTCGAGGATCCCGAGCTGCACCAGTCGATCGTCGACCTCGACATGGTGAAGGAGGTCGCGATCGAGGGCGGGCGGGTGGCCGTGACCGTCGCCCTGACCGTGGCCGGCTGCCCACTGCGACCCGAGATCACCCGGCGCGTCACCGAAGCGGTCCAACCCCTCGAGGGGGTCGAGGCGGTCGACGTCGACCTCACGGTGATGGACGACGAGCAGCGCCAGGCGGTCGCGGCCCGTCTGCGCAAGGAGCACGCGGCACCCGCCGGCGCCGACGGCAGGCCGGCGCGCGTGAACCCGTTCACCGACGCCCGCACCCGCGTCCTCGCGATCGCGTCCGGGAAGGGCGGCGTGGGTAAGTCGTCGGTGACCACGAACCTCGCGGTGGCGCTGGCCCAGCGTGGCCAGCGGGTCGCCGCCGTCGACGCCGACGTGTGGGGATTCTCGATGCCCCGCATGCTGGGGATCGATCACGCCCCGGTCGTGATCGACGACGTGATCATCCCGCCCGAGGCGAACGGCGTGAACCTGATCTCGATGGGATTCTTCGCGCGCGAAGACCAGCCGGTCGTGTGGCGCGGCCCGATGCTGCACAAAGCCCTCGAGCAATTTCTTACCGACGTGCACTGGGACGAGCCCGACTTCCTGGTCGTCGACATGCCTCCCGGCACGGGCGACATCGCGCTGTCGATGGCGCAATTCCTGCCCCGCGCCGAGGTCATCATCGTCACGACGCCGCAGCCGGCCGCGCAGCGCGTCGCCCAGCGCGCGGCGTACATGTCCCAGAAGGTGAACCTCGATGTGATCGGCGTGATCGAGAACATGTCGTGGTTCCGGGGCGACGACGGCAAGGCGTACGAGTTGTTCGGCGCCGGTGGCGGGCAGGAGCTCGCCGACCAGCTCGGCGTGCCGCTGCTGGGTCAGGTGCCGCTGGTGCCCGAGCTGCGCGTCGGCGCCGACGAGGGCCGACCCCTCGTCGTGACCGATCCCGACGACGAGGCGTCGCAGAAGTTCCTGCGCATGGCCGAACGTATCGACGTGGAGCTCGCCCCGAAAAAGATCTTCAGGCCCGAGCTCAAGATCACGTAGGCGAGGCGGCGCGCATCTCGCGCACGTAGCCGAGGTTCGGGGTAAACAGCGCGGTCACCGTCTCGCCCTGCGGGTGTGCTTCGTACAGCTCGCGGTGCACACGCCACGACCGGATCCTGGACCGCGTCCCGTCATCCAGGGCGAGGTAGTACCAGTACTTCGGATTGTCGCTGTTCGACTCGAAGATCTGTTGTCGGGCGCGGGCGCGTACGAGGTCGCCGTTCGCCGTGCGCCGGAGCCACAGGTCGGGAACGGCCCGCACGAGCAGGTAGAGCGCCCACAGCAGGACGAGCGCGAACGGGATCGTGACCAGGAGCGCGCCGCGGCCGATCCAGTCGAGCTGCTCGCGGGTGAACGTCGGGTCGGTCGTCGTGTCGGCTTCGGCAGCCCACTGCGCCACCCGCACGAGCCCGTACAGCGCGCCGATCGCCACCGCGCCCCAGAGCACCGCGAGGAACACCGCGAACGCCGGGTGCGTCCCCCACCCCGGCGGCCAACCGCGGGGGTAGCGCACGCGCACGCGGCGCCACCGGCCGCCGAAGCGGCTCCACGCGCGATTGTCGTCCTCGGCGCCGAACGGCAAGAGCTCGATCGCGGTACGGGCGACGCCCATCGCGCCCGCATACGCGAAATGGCGACCCCACAGCTCCGCCGCGGCCGGTGGCAGCTCGGTGAGGTGCTCGTTCTCCCGCAGGTGCGACCGGAGCCCGAGGCACTTTGCCGCGACCTCCTTTCCGGCGGGCGTCGGCAGCTGGGCCAGGGAACGACCGAACGTGGCTGTCGCCGCGAACAGCAGCACGATCGAAGCGACCGCGACGGCGCCGATCGCCGGTACGGCGCGGTCGCCGCTCGCGTCGCCGCCGAGCGCGGTGGCCAGGTACAGCAACCCGCCGACGAGGAACGGACCCACGCCGACCCGGGTGACGAAACCGCCAGCGGTCCTTCGTGAGGCCTCGACGGTGCGCGTCGGCGATGACCTCTTTGGCGAACGCGCGATGCCACCCGGCTGACGCATCCTCTTCTCCGGTCGTCAGCGCGTCCGTCGGGACGACACCGCCGACGGCCTTCCGTGCCACCTCGTCGAGGACGCGGCGCTCGTACGGCTCGAGGCGCTCATCGGATCGGGTCTGGCGGACACGGCAGATCGTCTTGCCCGGCGCGACTTCCTCGAGACGGACGACGTGGGCGGGCAGCGAGGTCGAGCAGAGTCGCCGGCGGGAGCTCAGCGGAGAGCTCGAAGTCGTCGCACGCCAGGCCTGCGACCGCCGGCGTGATCGGCGGCAGATCCTGGCTCGCGGGGCGGGACTCGATCCGATGCGGGCGTCGCCACGCGACCAGCGCCGCCAGCAGCAACACCCACGCAACGCCCACCGCGGCCGCGACGACGAGCAGCGGGACCGAGATGCTCGCGCTCTCGGAGCTCGAACCGGCTGCGAGCGCTTGCCCGAAAATCACGGCGCATCCTCGGATGCGTTCCTGTTCTGTGTCAACGAGCGACGGTAGTGTCCCGCGGCATGAGGCGCGTCGCCCTCGCCCTCGCCGCGGCGGTGCTCTCGGGGTGCAGCCTGGACTTCGGGGGCGGGCGCGGCGCCACCCGCCAAGGTCGCGACATCTTCGGACTCTGGCAGGGATCAGTGATCGTGGCGATCTTCGTTGCCGGGCTCGTATGGGGCTTGATCCTGTACGCGATCCTGCGTTACCGGCGGCGCAACGACGACCTGCCCACACAGACCCAATACATCATCAAGCTCGAGATCTTCTACACAGTCGTGCCGGTGATCATCGTGGCAGTGCTGTTCGCCTTCTCATGGCGGACACAGACCGAAGTCGACGCGCTCGTACGCGACCCCGCAGTCACGATCGACGTCAAAGGCTTTCAATGGCAGTGGCAGTTCCGTTACCGCGACGAGAACGTCACGGTCACCGGCGTTCCCGAAAAAGAGCCGACGATGGTCCTGCCCGTCGACCGCACGACCCGATTGATCCTCACGTCGCCCGACGTCATCCACTCGTTCTACGTGCCCGACTTCCTCTACAAACGGGACGTGATCCCGGGCGTCACGAACAAGGTCGACCTCACGCCTCATGACAAGGGCTCCTACTCGGGGAAGTGCGCCGAGTTCTGTGGCCTCGACCACGCCCGGATGACGTTCACTGTGAAGGTCGTGAGCATGGCCGACTACCGCTCTTGGGTCGCCGAGCAGCAGACCGCAGGGAGCGCAACGCGATGACCACCACGGCCGAGCGGCCCACCGCACCAGCGGCGCCGGCGCCGGCGCCACGCCACAACGTCGGAATCCTGGGTTGGCTCACGACCACCGACCACAAGGTCATCGGGCTGAGCTACATGGTCACGGGGATCTTGTTCTTCCTGACGGGCGGCGTGCTCGCGCTCGTGATCCGCACCCAGCTCGCCCAGCCCGATCTGAACCTCGTGAGTCCAGAGACGTACAACGAGTTCTTCACGATGCACGGCAGCATCATGATCTACCTGTTCATCGTGCCGTTCGCGGTCGGACTCGCGAACTACATCGTGCCGCTACAGATCGGCGCGCCCGACGTGGCCTTCCCTCGGCTCAATGCCCTCGCGTACTGGCTGTACCTCTTCGGCGGCCTGGTGATGGTGTCGGGGTTCCTCACAGCGAGCGGAGCCGCCAGCTTCGGGTGGTTCGCCTACGCGCCGCTCTCGGGCGCGACGTATGCGCCCGGCGCCGGACCCGACCTCTGGATCGTCGGCGTGATCGTCACGAGCACCGCCGGCGTGCTGGGAGCGGTGAACCTGATCACCACGATCTTCATGCTGCGCGCGCCCGGCATGACTATGTTCCGGATGCCCATCTTCACCTGGAACATGTTGGTCGCGAGCACGATGATTCTCCTGGCGTTCCCCGTGCTCACCGCGGCACTGGCGATGCTGTTCGCCGACCGACACCTCGATGCCCACATCTTCGAGGTACAAAAGGGCGGGACGCCGGTGCTGTGGCAGCACATGTTCTGGTTCTTCGGCCACCCCGAGGTGTACATTATCGCCCTGCCGTTCTTCGGCGTCGTGACGGAGATCTTCCCGGTGTTCTCGCGCCGGCCGGTGTTCGGCTACAAGGGTCTGATCTTCGCCACGCTCGCGATCGGTGGCCTCTCGGTGGGCGTCTGGGCCCATCACATGTTCGCAACGGGCGTGGTGCTGCTGCCCTTCTTCAGCGCGCTGTCGCTGCTGATCGCGGTCCCGACCGGCGTCAAGTTCTTCAACTGGATCGGCACGATGTGGCGCGGCCAGCTGAAGTTCAGCACGCCGCTGCTCTTTGCCATCGGCTTCCTCGTCACGTTCCTGATCGGCGGCATCACGGGCGTGCAGCAGGCCATGGCGCCGATCGACTTCAACGTGACCGACACGTACTTCGTCGTCGCCCACATGCACTACATCTTCATGGCCTTGGCCATGGCCTTGTTCGGTGGGATCTACTACTGGTTCCCGAAGTTCACGGGCCGGATGCTGAGCGACAAGCTCGGCAAGTGGCATTTCTGGCTGTTCTTCATCGGGAGCAATGTGACGTTCTTCGTCCAGCACCAGCTGGGTTTGGAGGGCATGCCGCGGCGGGTCGTCACGTACAAGGCGAGCGACGACTTCGGGGCCCTCAATCTGGTCTCGACGATCGGCTCGTTCGTCCTCGGCGTCGCGGTCCTCATCTTCGTCTGGAACGTCATCCGTTCGTTGCGATACGGCACACGCGCCGGCGCTGATCCCTGGGACGGCCAGACCCTCGAGTGGGCGACGAGCTCCCCGCCGCCGGAGCGCAACTTCGAGTCGCTCCCGCCCATCCGATCGGAGCGCCCGTTCTGGGACCAGAAGATTCAGGAGCTGACGCGGGAATGAAGGTCGAGTCGCTCTTCTACCTCGGCGTCACGGCGTTCTTCGTCGTCATCGGCGCGATCTACTGGTTCACGAGCTACGAGGACGCCGGCACCACGATGCTCGTCGCGTCCTCCCTGCTCGGCTTGGTGGCCGGCGGATACCTGTTCCTCCAGGCGCGCAAGTTCGCGCCGCGCCCGGAGGACCGTCCGGACGCGACGCTCGAAGAGGGCGCGGGGCCTGTCGACGAGTTCCCGGCCCCGTCGATCTGGCCGTTCGTGTTCGGCCTCGGCGCCGTCATCTTCGCCACCGGTTTCGTGTTCGGGATCTGGGTGATCCTCCCCGGCGCCGCCCTCCTCGGCCTCGGCGTCGTCGGCATGATCCTGCAAAGCCGGCGAAGGCCGACGGCGGTTCAGGGAGGAGACGGGCCGACGGGCTCCTCGACCTCGACGTAGCCGCCTTCTGCGGTCCGGATGACGAGCTCGGCGGCGGGAGGCGGCTCGGGCTCTTCCGGGACCGGGTTTCTTGCCGAGAGCTCCTTGCACAGGCGGTACGTCAAGAAGCCGGCGACAAGGGGCACGACGAAGAGCGCCACACGAAGCACGTCGGTGATGAGGTTGACCGAGACCTCGAACCGGGCGGCGAGCACGTCGTTGCCGCCGGCGACGAATAGCACGGTGTAGAACGCGAGCACGGCGACCCCAATGGCCGTGCGCACCGGACGGTCGCGAGGCCGGTCGAGCAGGTGGTGCTCCTCGTAGTCGCGGCTGAAGCGAGCCTCGAGCCAGGGCCACACGTACAGGAGCGCGAACGTGATCCCCGGGAGGAGGACCCCGGAGTAGAAGGGGTTGGGGATCTCGTGCCCGAAGGCGCGTGTCTCCCACCCGGGAAGGAGCCGGAGGGAGCCCTCGAGCCAGCCCACGTACCAGTCGGGTTGTGATCCGGCGCTGACCGCGGCGGGTTGGAAGGGTCCCCAGATCCACACCGGGTTGATCTGGGCGAGGCCGCCCAGCGCCGCGCACACCGCGAACACGAAGAAGAACAACCCAAGGGTCTTGGCCGTGAACGTCGGCCACAGCCGTGCGCCGACGACGTTCCTCTCCTTGCGGCCCCGCCCGCGGAACTGCGTGTGCTTCTGGCGGACGAGGACCGCCAGATGCACGGTCAGGAGCGCGGTGATGAGAGCCGGGACGATCAGGATGTGGAGCACGAAGAACCGGGTCAGCACCTCGTTGCCGGGGAACTCGCCTCCGAAGATGAGGAACGCTGTCCACACGCCGACGACGGGCACGGAGATCACGACAGAGTACGCGATTCGCAGTCCGGTACCGGACAGCTGGTCGTCGGGGAGCGAGTAGCCGGTGAAGCCGTTCGCGATCGCGAGGATCAGGAGGGTGACGCCGACGACCCAGTTCAGCTCGCGTGGCCGGCGGAACGCACCGGTGAAGAAGATCCGCATGAGATGGGCGATGATCGCCCCCACGAAGAGAAGCGCGGCCCAGTGGTGGATCTGCCTCATGACGAGACCGGCGCGGACGTCGAAGCTGATCCGCATCACCGACTCGTACGCCTGCGACATCGACGCGCCGCGCAGCGGCGCGTAGCTGCCTTGGTACACGACTTCTTTGCTTCCCGGCGTGAAGAAGAACGTCAGGTACACACCCGTGAGGATGAGGATCACGAAGAGGTACAGCGCGAGCTCGCCCAGCATGAACGACCAGTGGTCGGGGAACACCTTGTTGAGCGCGGTGCGGGCGAAGCTCGCGGCGCCGAGGCGCTCGTCGAACCACCGGGCGAGGCGTTTGATGATCATGTGTCACGGTCCCAAAACCCCGGGCCGACAGGCTGCTGATAGTCGCTCCGAGCGCGTAAGAGCCCTTCGTTGTCGACCATGAGCGGCAGCTGGGGGAGCGAGCGGGTCGCGGGGCCGAACGTCGGTGTCCCGCCCTCGGGCACCGAGAACGTCGACTGGTGGCACGGGCACAGCAGCTTCTTGAACTGCTGCTGGTACAGGCCCACGGGGCAGCCCGCGTGCGTGCACACCTTCGAGAGCCCGACGTACCCCTGGGGCGCCCATTGCTCCCGCCCCGGTCGTGTCACCACATCGCGGTCCGAGATGCGGATCAGGATCGTCTGCGAGTCCTCGACGCCGACGTGATCTTCAGGGAAGACGGTCAGCGCGCCGCCGACCGCGAGCGTGTTGACGTTGACGGGCTCACCTTGCTCGTCCACGACGAGGGCGTTCCGCCGCCACCTCGTGCGGAAGAGCTTGTTGCCCGGGTTCGGTCCGAGTGACCGAATCGGCAGGAGCGCCGCGAGCCCGATCGCTCCGGCGGCGACGCCGAGCATCTTGACGAGGAATCCGCGCCGGGACATCCAGCCCTCACCTCGCTTGAAGTCGGCCGCGAACGCCCGCTGGTCCTCTTCCGTCGACGCGAGCTGCTCGCGTTCCTCGACGTACGGGCCCTGGGGAAGCAAGTGCTTGGCCACCTGCACGAACCCGAACCCGAGACCGCCCAGCGCGAGTGCGAGCAGCGACCCCTCGATCTGCTCCTGACCCCCGAACGCGTACGTGAAGAAGAGGCCGACCGACGCCGCTGCGGTCACGCCGAACCCGAGCGCGGCCCGGTTCGCAGCACGCCGCTCCTGCGGCTCTCCGGGCTCGCCGTTCACTGTTGTTCCTCTGTCGCCGTCACCGCGGGTGGCTCCTCGCGTACAGCCCGCGGCTCGATCCAGCGGCTCACGAGCATCAGCCCGCCCAGACCGATCAGGATCGCGACCAGGCCCTCGGTGATCGGCCCCACGAGCCCCAGCGAGAGACCTCCTGGGTTCTCAGGCTTCTTGAGGTACTCGACGTACTCGACGATCGAGTTCACCTGCTTGCGCGTGAGCGTCTGCGGCCCGAACACCGGCATGTTCCCGGGCCCCGTGCGTATCGCCTCCGCAACCTGAAGGGGGGTCGCGTCGTGGAGCGTGGGCGCGTCGCGCCCCAGGCTGAGCGCGCCGCCGTTGCCCGCCGCGCTGTGGCACGCGGCGCAGTTCTGAAGGTAGAGCTGCGCACCCTCTTGCAGATCGCCGGGCGGCGTGATCACGTCGGGGATGGGCGGTCCGGGCCCGAGCGACGCGACGTAGGCGACGAGGTCGTCGATCTGCTTCCTGGTGTACGGGGACGGCTTGGTCACCGACTGCCGGTCCGGGGCCGTGTTGGGCATGCGCCCGGTGCTCAGCTGGAAGTCGGCCGCAGCGGCGCCCACCCCGACCAGGTCGGGCCCCTGACTGGTTCCCTCGCCTGCAGCGCCGTGACAGGACGCGCAACCCCTCAGATAGAGTGCGCGTCGTCGCTCGACGGCTTCGGGATCCGGGCCCGGCTGACGCGGCGCGGTCGCATCCGCGGTGTGCAGACCGATTGCGAGCACGACGGCCGCGAACAGCCCGGCGACGAGCACAGCGACGACGCGGCGGGACATGTCGGCTCCCTACCTCTTTACCGGATCACGAAGAGCGTGGTGAACAAGCCGATCCAAACGACGTCGACGAAGTGCCAGTAGTAACCGATCGACTCCACCACCGGCCCGCGGCGCGCCAGAGGGCCCGGACCGGTCGCGATCGCGAGCGCGATGACCATGAGCACGAGGCCGGCAAGGACGTGGAGGCCGTGGAAACCGGTCATGAGGTAGTAGATCGAGCCGTACGAGTTCGACGAGATCTGGAAGTCGAGTGTGAAGAACTCACGGATTTGATTGGCGAGGAACAATGCGCCGAGCGCGATCGTCAGCACGATCCACCGCGCCATACCGGCGCGATGGCCGCGCTCGAGCGACCGGACGGCCAGCACCATCGTGCCGCTGGACGCGATGAGGAACAGGGTGAAGATCGCCGACAAAAGCGTCTCGAGCTCCACGCCGGGCGGCGGCCACTCTCGCGCTTCGGCCTTCAGCGTGAAGTAGGCCGCGAACAGCCCGCCGAAGAACATGAGTTCCGACGCCAGCCACACGACGGTGCCGACGGCGAGCATCGACGGCTGCTGCCGCCGGGGCGCCTCGGTCGCCGCGCCGTCCGCCATCGGGGCACAGGTTGGCACACGCTCGCTGGTCGGCGTCGCAACCTCCCGCTCCTCTCCTGCGAGCTCGGGAGGGTTAGCGTGACCCGGTGACCGCGCTGGTCGCGCTTATGGTCGCCGTCGCAAGCTCCGGCTTTGCGGCGACGGTCGGCAAAGCCGCCGTCGCCGCGCCCGCGGCGCCGTCGTGGGACATCTTCTTCACCGACTGGTCGCTCGACGTCACGTTCCCGGTCGTGGTCGGCGTCGCGGCCGCCTACATCGTCGGGCTGCGCCGGCTCCACGCGCGGGGACGATCGTGGCCTGCGGCGCGCACGATCCCGTTTCTCTCCGGGTTGGCGCTGATCCTGATCGCGACGGAGTCCGGGCTCGCGGCGTACGACCGGGTGCTGTTCAGTCTGCATGTCGTCCAGCACGTGTTGCTCGGAATGGTCGCGCCGCTGTTGCTCGTCCTGGGGGCGCCGGTCACGCTCGCGCTCCAGGCTGCGTCCCGCCCGGCGCAACGAAAGATCCTGCGTGTCCTGCACAGCGGGCCGATCCGGGTACTCACGCACCCGCTCACCGCGTGGCTGATGTTCGGGAGCAGCGTCGTGACCCTGTATTTCACGCCGCTGTACGAGCTCTCGCTCCGGAACGACTGGTTCCACGTGGCAACCCACGCCTACTTCCTCCTGGCGGGAACGCTGTTCCTGGCACACGTGGTCGGGCTCGACCCGATACCGCACGCGCTCGGCTACGGCGCCCGGCTGCTCTACGTGCTGGTGCTCCTGCCGTTCCACACCTTCGTGGGCGTCGCGCTGCTCACGACGAGGACGGTGATCGCTGCGGGCTGGTACGACCAGGTCGAGCGCTCTTGGGGAGCAAGCCCGCTCTCCGACCAGCGGACCGGGGCGGGACTGTTCTGGATTTCGGGTGAGCTGTTCGGCCTCCTCTGCATCGGGATCGTCGTGTACCAGTGGATGAACGCAGAGGAGCGGGTCGCGGCCCGCCACGACCGGTACCTCGACGGCGTCGACAGTCCGGGCCAAATGGGCGCGCAAGGCGATCGCTAACATCGCCGGAGCGAGGGCTGGGGCCCCGGATCGCGAAGGAATTGCCTCCATGGAAGTCCGCATCGGTGTCATCCACACGCCGAAAGAGCTGACCCTCGAGCTCGACGACAACGTCGATGACACGTTGAGGGCGGTCGACAAAGCCATCAAGGGTGGTGAAGCGATGGTCTGGCTCACCGACTCGAAAGGACGGCGGGTGGGTATCGCGCTCGAGAAGTTGGCCTACATCGAGGTCGAGAGCGAAGAAGGAGCGAAGCGGGTGGGCTTCGGCAGCATCTAGCGAGGATGCAACCCGCGCCCGACCTCCTGGCGCGGCGCCTCTTGTTCTTCACCGGTAAGGGCGGGGTCGGCAAGAGCACGGTGACCGCCGCGACCGCCCTGCTCGCCGCCGAGCGGGGTCAGCGTGTCCTCGTGGTCGAGGCCGACGCCAAGGGCAACCTGCCAGGCAACTTCGAGCAGCCCTCGGTGGGCTTCGAGCCCCGCGAGGTCTACCCGGGCGTGTGCGCGATGGCGATGCGCACGGAGGACTCGCTCAAGGAATACCTGAAGCTCAACCTGCGTGTCCCCGTGCTGGGGCGGCTGGGCCCGCTCGCGCGCGTCCTCGACTTCGTGGCCACCGCCGCGCCGGGCGTGAAGGAGATCCTCACCGTCGGCAAGGTGTGCTGGGAGGTCAGAGAGTCGATCGAGGGACGGGCGGACTGGGACCTCGTCGTCGTCGACGCCGCCGCCACTGGGCACATCATCGGGCAGCTCGACGCACCCCGCGCCATCCAGGAGCTGGTTTCGGTGGGCATGGTTCGCGAGCAGACCGACTGGATGGTCCAGCTGCTCTCGGATCCATCGGTGACCGCCCTCAACGTCGTAGCGACGCCGGAGGAGATGCCCGTCAACGAGACGATCGAGCTGGTGGGACGGGCGCGGGCCGAGCTGTCGGTGCCGCTCGGCGCCGTCATCGTGAATCGGGTGCTCCCCGAGCTGTTCACGCGCGCCGACGAGGAAACGTTCGAAGCGCTGCGCGACGACAATACGAGCGCCGTGATCACCGAGCGCGTCGGGCCGGGCGCGACGGCGGTGCTCGAGGCGGCCCGCCTGGCCGTGTCGTTGCGCCGCACGCGTGCCGCGCACCTCGCGGAGCTGCGCGAAGCCGTCGAGCTGCCGACGCTGTATCTGCCCTACTTGTTCGTGCGCGACCAAGGCCTGCGAGTCACGAAGATGGTCGCGGACTCGCTGGCACAGGAGCTGGGGTTGTGACGCCCGCGCCGCGCGGTACCGGAAGCCTCGAGTCCTTGCTGGCAACCAAGGAGATCGTCGTCTTCTGCGGATCGGGCGGCGTGGGCAAGACGTCTGTCGCCGCCGCGGCCGGCGTGGCGGCATCGACCAGGCTGGGTGGCAAGGTCCTCGTGCTCACGATCGACCCCGCGCGCCGGCTTGCGAGCGCGCTCGGTCTCGAGGGGTTCGGCAATGTCGAGAAGCAAGTGCCTGTCGAAGCGTTCAAGGCCGCAGGGCTCGAGCCCCGCGGCGAGCTGTGGGCAGCACAACTCGACACCAAGCGGTCGTGGGACGAGCTGGTGCTGCGGCACGCGCCCGACGAGGAAACCGCCTATCGCATCCTCGAGAACCGGCTGTACACGAACATCACCGGCCGATTCGTCCAGAGCCACGACTACATCGCGATGGAACGGCTCTTCGACATCCACGCCACCGGCCGTTACGACCTCATCGTCATCGACACGCCACCGACGCGCAACGCGATCGACTTCCTCGAGGCGCCGAGCCGCATGGCCGATTTCTTCGGCGGGCGGCTCCTGCGGTGGCTCACGATGCCGTACCGGGTAGGCGGCCGTCGCGGCGCCCGCGTCCTGAACGTCGCGAGCCGGCCCTTCTACCAGGTGGCCGACCGCATCCTCGGCAGCCAGTTCCTCCAGGACATCGCCGAGTTCTTCCTCAGTTTCCAGTCCATGTACGAGGGGTTCGCGCGCCGGGCCCAGGCCGTCGAGCGCCTGCTGCACGACCGCCGCACCACGTTCGCCGTCGTTACCACGCTCGAGGGCGCCCCGTTGCGCGAGGCGCAGATCTTCTGCGAGCAGCTCACCAAGCGCGACTTCCATCTCGGCGCGCTCGTGCTCAACAAGACCCTGCCCGACTACCTGCTCTCGCCCGAGGGCGCGCGTGCCGCCGATGCCCTGGCCGCCGAGGCCGGGCCCCTCGCCGAGTTACTCGCAGGCACCGGGAAACCGGAGCTGACCGACGTGGCCCGTACCACGCGCGTGCTGCGGACGATCGGGGAGTCGTTCAAGAACTTCGCGGTCGTCGCGAAGCGGGAGGCGGAGCTCAAGACGGAGCTGTCGGCCGTACCGGATGTGGTCGTCAACGTGCCCAACTTCGAGGTCGACATCTACGACGTGAGCGGACTGGCTCGCATCGGGGACTGCCTGTTCGAGCCGTAAACCGTTTGGCGCCGCCTACATACCTCATGGGTATGTAAACGGCGCCAAAACAAGTCGTACCATCGACCTCCGTGGCAATTCCGAGCGAGCTCGCGCGTGCCAACACGGCGCTGCGAGGTCCCGCGCTCGAGCATGTGCGCCGGCTCCTCGCGTCCTGGCAGGCGCTGGCCGACCTCTGCTTCGCCGACCTCCTGTTCATGGCCCCCATCGAGGGAGAGGAAGGTCATCGCTTCGTCGTGCTGGGCCAGGTCCGTCCCACGACCGACCAGACCCTGTACACGACCGACATGGTCGGCGTCGTCGTCAGCGAGGTCGAGCGGCCCCTGGTCAGCCGGGCGTGGCGGGAGGGGCAGATCCTCGAGGGGGAGACCAAGGCGCTCGGCGCTTCGGAGCGCGCCCGGGTCACGTGCATCCCCGTCCGCTGTGACGGGTCACAGATCGGGCTCGTCACCCGCGAGACGCCGCTGACGTTCGGACGCCGCCGCGGCTCGCTCGAGCGCCAGTACTTCGAGGTGTTCGACAGGTTTGCGCGGATGATCGCGGGAGGCAGCTTCCCGTTCCCGCGTGACGAGGTCGAGTACGAGGACGCGCCGCGGGTTGCTGACGGGGTGATCGTGCTCGACGGCGACGCCCGCATTGGGTTCGCGAGCCCGAATGCCATCAGCTCCCTGCACCGCATGGGCATCCACGCGTACGCGTCCGGGCAGCGACTGGCCGAGATCGGCTTCGACCAGGACGCCGTCGACGCCGCGCTCCAGGCCCGCCTGCCCGTCACCGAGGAGGTCGAGCGAGGTGACACATCGATCCTGATGCGGGCCATCCCGCTGCTCGAGGACAGCACGGTCGTCGGCGCGCTCGTGCTCATGCGGGACGTCACCGACCTGCGACGGCGGGACCGCATGCTGTTGTCCAAGGACGCCACGATTCGCGAGATCCATCACCGCGTGAAGAACAATCTCCAGACAATCGCCGCTCTGCTGCGCCTTCAGGGACGCCGGCTCACCACGCAGGAGGCACAGGACGCGATCGAGGAGTCGGAGCGGCGCATCCGGTCGATTGCGATCGTGCACGAGACGCTCTCGCGGGACACGGGTGACGTGGTGCCGTTCGCCGACATCGTCAAGCCCCTCGTGCGCACGGTCGAAGAGTCGGTGTCGACGCCGGAGATCAAGCTCGACTTCGAAGTGCAGGGCGACGCCGGGGACTTGCGCGGCGACGTTGCCACCGCCCTCGCCGTCGTGCTCAACGAGCTGATGCAGAACGCGGTGGACCACGCCTTCCCCCGTGACGGCGCCGGCCCGGCGGCAGGCAACGTGCGGGTGCACCTGGCGCGCCTCGACGGGGAGTTGGTCGTCGAGGTCACCGACGACGGCGTCGGGTTGCCGGCCGGGTTCTCACTCGACGCCTCGAAGGGCCTCGGCTTGTCGATCGTGCAGGCGTTGGTGAGCGACGAGCTCGGTGGCTCGATGGAGCTGGGTCCCACCGGGCGGCGCGGCGCGGGCACACACGTGCGCCTACGAGTGCCGGTGGCGCCCAGCGCGCCCGTCGAGCTGTGAGGAGATCCAGGGCCCGAGCGGCCCGGCGCCGCAGGCGCCGCGGCAGTGGCGGCTTTGCCGTCCGCTGCCGCACGAGCCGGAGCCCGCGACGGCGACCAAGCAGCCGAGAGCGGGGGAACCTAGCTAGCGGCGCGGCGCTGCTTGGCCAACCAGGCCTTTCGCAGCTTCCGCCGTTCCTCTTCGGTGGTGCCGCCCCAGACGCCCGCCTCCTGGTTCGTGGCGAGCGCGAACTCGAGGCACTCGTCGCTGACGGTGCAGGCGGTGCAGATGCGCCTGGCCGTCTCGATCTGCTCGAGCGCGGGTCCGGTGCTGCCGATGGGGAAGAAGATGTCGGGGTCGGAGTCGCGGCACGCCGAGTTCGCGCGCCAGGCGTCCGCGTCCCAGTCATGGGTTCTGATCCAGGTCAGCGCCACGAAGTCTCCGGTCGTCGTGGTCGTCGTGCGAACTTTGCAGGACCGCTCGTGCGCACGTTCACAAGCATCCTCGGGCTCCCGCCTCGAGGCAGACGATGAGCGTATTTGCCGCGACACGATCGCGCAACCGGCCTGACCTGCACTTTCGCGGGGACGGGGGGTGATAGCCCCACGCATCATCGCCCATCGGGGCGCCCGCCGGGTCGCGCCCGAGAACACGATCGAGGCGTTCGTGGCGGCGGCGCAGCTCGGCGCAGACGGGGTCGAGCTCGACGTGCACCGCACCGCCGACGGCGCGCTCGTCGTTCACCACGATGCTGACGCACGCGGTGTCGGGGTGCTCGCGCAGCGCGCGCTATCTGAGATCCGCACCGCCCGACCCGACATCCCCACCCTGGGGGAGGCGCTCGACGCCTGCGCCGGGATGCTCGTGAACGTCGAGGTGAAGAACCTGCCTGGGGACGCCGATTACGACCCCGACGATGGTGCGGCGGCGGCTGTCGTCGAGCTACTCACGCGGAGAGAACTGCGTGACGATGTGCTCGTGTCGTCGTTCAACCTCGCGTCCGCCGATCGCGTGCGCGCGCTCGACGACTCGATCCCGACGGGGTTCCTCACGCTTGTCGGCATGGACCCGGTGGAAGGCGTCGAGGTCGCGCACGCGCACGGGCACGGCGCGTCGCATCCCGACGTGCGCTCGCTCACGGACACCGTGGCGGAGGACGCGGTGGCGCGGGCGCACGAGCTCCAGATGGCAGTGAACGTCTGGACCGTGAACGGTGAAGACGAGATGCGACGCCTGGCTGCCGCCGGCGTCGACGCGCTGATCACGGACGTGCCGGACGTCGCACGCCGGGTGATCACGGCGTGACGATGGTCAGCGTGTCCGGTTCCCACGACATCGTGAGTCGATCGATCTCACCGAGGTAGTCGCCGTCGACCTGCCACGGGAAAGCGCCGTGCCCGGCAACCGTGAGCGCGTGGACGCCTGATCGGTACGCGACCTTGGGGTGGCGGGTGAGGAGTTGGCCACCGCGAAACGCCGACGCCGCGCACGTCAGCAGCACCGAGAGCGCGAGCGAACGGAAGAGCGTGAGTGTGAGCGGCGCGTCGATGCCGGCATCAGGTGCGACCATTATCGGCAGTCGACCCAGGTACGTGTACGGCCGCTGGTTCGAGATGATGGCGAACGCCGAGTCGCCGACGACGTCGCCGTCCCCGAGCTCGACGCGAAAGCGCGGCCGGCGATGGTCGTAACGGCGCCACCACGTGTCGACGGTCGCCGCGACGTACAACGGGTGGGCGCCGTAGCGTTTGAGAAAGGAACCCCGTTCGACCTGCGAGATCACGGCGGCATCGAGACCCAGTCCGCAATGGAAGAGGAAGCGGCGTCCGCTGGCGACACCGAGCCCGATACGACGGAAGCTGCCGCGGGCGAGTGAGGCGTGTAGCTGCTCCGCCGCCTCCACCGGGTCGTAAGCCACGCCGATGCTGCGGGCGAAGACGTTGGTTGACCCGCCGGGGAGCGCAGCCAGGGCGGTGGCGGAGCGTGCCAACCCGTCGGCGGCCTCGCTCAGCGTCCCGTCGCCGGCGAAGACTGCTACCACGTCGACGCCGTCGAGGGCCGCGCCGCGGGCGATGCGGGCGGCGTGGCCGCGGCGAGAAGTCTCCGCCACTTCGAGCTTGTGATCGGCGCCGAGGATGCGCTGCACGAGCACGCGCCGGCGGGCGGTGACGGCCGACGCGGTCTGGTTGACGATCAGGAGGACACGCACGGCCCGGCACGGTACTCGCACGCGTACGCTCGCGGAGGTGGTCAGGGCTGAGCCCTCGCAGGTAGATGCACTCGCCGCGTTGACCGAAGAGATCATCGAGTGCCGCGCGTGCCCGCGACTCGTCGAATGGCGCGAACGCGTCGCGCGCGAGAAGCGCGCTGCGTTCCGAGACGAGGAGTACTGGGGCCGTCCCCTCCCTGGTTTCGGCGACCCGCAGGCCAGACTCCTCGTCGTGGGGCTGGCACCGGCGGCACACGGGGGCAACCGCACGGGCCGGATCTTCACCGGTGACCGATCCGGGGAGTGGCTGTTCGGTGCCCTCTACCGAACCGGGTACGCGAACCAGCCGACGTCGGTGCACCGCGACGACGGGCTTCAGTTACGCGACGCCTACATCGCGGCCGCGGTGCGCTGCGCGCCGCCGGCGAACAAGCCGACCCCCGAGGAGCGTGACCGGTGCCTGCCCTATCTCGTGCGCGAGCTCGAGCTGCTCGAACGTGTGCGCGTGATCGTGCCGCTCGGCCAGTTCGCGTACGACGCCGTCGCTCGCTTGCTGGCTGCCGCGGGTGCGCCGCTGCCTGCGCCGCGCCCGCGGTTCGGTCATGGCGTCGAGGTGCGAACGGCTCGCGCTGTGGTGCTGTGCTGTTACCACCCCAGCCAGCAGAACACGTTCACGGGCAAGCTCACCGAGGCGATGCTCGACGAGATCTTCATGCGGGCGCGCGAGCGGTCGAACGAGTAGAGCGCTCAGCCGAACAGGGCGATGATCTCGCCCGCTGCGTAGACGATCGCGATCGCGCCGAGCCCGATCGCGACCGTGATACGGAGGCCGCGGGCAGACGCCCGGATGGCCAGGTGTGCACCGAGGCGGGCGCCCGGGATCACGGCGATCGACAACGGGATCGCGAACGCCCAGTTGATGTTGCCGAGGACGGCGTGGGTGATCGTCCCCGGCACGGCCAGTACCCCCACGCACAGTAGCGACGTCGCGACCGCCTCCTTGATCGTCAGCCGCACCCAACCGGCGAATGCCGGGACCATGACCGCGCCGCCACCGAGTCCGAGGAGACCACTCAATCCGCCGGCCGCCACGCCGATCGCGCCGAGGCGCCACGTCTCGGTCTGCCGCTCCTCGGGCAACGACCGCACGGGCTCTTGCTCGCTCGTGGTCTCCAGATCGGTCGCAGGGGTGGCGAGATCACCGACCGGATCCTCGACGTCGAGCCGTGAGTGCGTCGGCGCGTTCGACGAACGGGGCGCGTTCCCCAGGCGATAGGCCGTGAACCCCAGCAACGCGGCGGTCATGATCATGAGGAGGTGGCCGTTCCCGGGCACCGTGCCGGCGAGGAGAGCGCCGCCGACCGACGCCGCTACTCCCGTCGCCGAGGTCCACAACGCGATGCGGCCGATGATGAGGCGCTCACGCCAGTAGCGGAGGGAACCGCTGACCGCCGACGGGATCACCGAGGGCAGCGTCGACCCGACGCCCTCGAGCGGCGTCGCGCCGAGCACACGAATCGCCGGCGTCGACACGACCGCCCCGCCGACGCCGAACATGCCCGAGAGCACGCCAGTGCCGACACCGGCAACCAGCGTGAGAATCGTGCGCCACGCATCCGACACGGCGGCGAGGCTACGCCGGGTCGCTTCAAACTCCGGATTCTGGCGTCGCTGAGTTCCGGACAAGCAGACAGCGGAGCGAGCGAAGTGAGCGGAGCTCGCATGCTTGCGGTATTGAGCGACGCCAAAACCAGGGGGACCGGCGGGGTAGCCTGCGGTGATGGCGACCGACGCGAATCTCCGCGGCGTCTACGTGCCGGTCATCACACCGTTCGCCGAAGATGGATCGGTGGCGACCGACGCCCTCCAGCGCCTCTGCGGCGAGTATCTCGACGCCGGTGCGGTCGGCATCGTCGCGCTAGGAACGACCGGTGAGTCCACCGCTCTCGACGCCGACGAGAAGCACGCGGTCATTGACGCGTGCGCGAAAGTGTGCGCTGAGCGATCCGCGCAGCTGATCGTGGGCGCGGGAACCAACAACACGCGCACCACGCGTCAGGCGGTCAAGGAGCTCGCCGGGACGCCGGCGCTCGTCGCCACTCTGATCGTCGTGCCGTACTACGTGCGCCCGTCCGAAGCCGGGATCGTCGCCCACTTCCGTAGCGTCGCCGAGGTGAGCCCAGTGCCCCTCGTCATCTACAACATCGCCGCTCGCACGGGCCGAAACCTCAGCGCCGCCGGCGTCCGTCAACTGGCGCGTGAAGCGAACTTCGCCGGTATCAAGCAGGCACCGGCGAGTCTCGACGACGACACGCTGGAGTTGCTGCGGCTCACGAATTCCGTCGCCGGGTTCGCCGTGCTCGGCGGCACCGACACCTTCCTCCTGCCGCTCGTGCTGATGGGCGGCGCCGGCACCATCTGCGCGAGTGCCCACGTGTGCACGGCGCGGTTCGTCGAGATGATCGAGTGCGGGCTCGCGGGCAAGGTGGAGGAGGGGCGCGCCCACGCCGAGGCGCTGCTCCCGGTCACGCAGGCGCTGTTCGCGGAACCGAACCCGACGGTGTTCAAGGGCGTGCTCCACGCCGACGGTCGTATCCCGACGCCAGACGTACGGCTGCCGCTCGTGAACGCGTCGGCCGGCTCTGTTCAGCGAGCGGTCGACGCCATCGCAGCCGCGTCGTGACCCGGCGCGTCTCGATCCTCCTGCTCGCCGCGGGCGGGTGGACGCTGTTCGTCTGGGTCACGCGCCTCGTCAACATGGCCGGCGAGGACCGCTCGGCAGGCTTCTACGTCGTGCACGGGGCGCTCGCGGTGATCTCGATCGGGTTCGGCCTCGCCATCGGCGTGGTGGGGTGGAAGGCGCTGAGAGCGCGCTCCGGCTGATGCACTGAGACAGTCGTCACATTTCGATACGATACGGATGCGTTTTGTATCGGGCGGGGTTGCAACCTCGGTACGCGGAAGCTCCCCATCTCGAAAGGGGCGGCCATGGGCGACAAGGTGCACCAGCGGCGGTGGCTGATCCTCGGGGTGCTCTGCCTCAGCCTCCTCATCATCGTCGTCGACAACTCGATCCTGAATGTCGCGCTGCCGACCCTCGCCCGTCCGGCGAGCGAAGGCGGCCTCGACGCCACCACGAGCCAGCTCCAGTGGATCGTCGACGCCTACACGCTCGTGTTCGCGGGTTTGCTGCTGACCGCCGGCAGCCTGGGCGACCGGTTCGGCCGCCGGGGCGCGCTCCAGGTGGGACTCGCGGTCTTCGGACTCGGCTCGCTGCTCTCGGCCATGGCCTCGTCGCCGGGCCAGCTGATCGCGTCGCGCGCGCTCATGGGCGTCGGCGGGGCGTTCATCATGCCGGGCACGCTCTCGCTCATCACGAACGTCTTCGAGGGTCGCGAGCGCGGCCGCGCCATCGCGATCTGGGCCGGCGTCGCCGGCCTCGCCGTCGCCATCGGGCCCGTGACCGGGGGCTTCCTGCTCGAGCAATTCTACTGGGGCTCGGTGTTCCTCGTGAACCTCCCGATCGTCGCCTTCGCCCTCGGCGCAGGTGTCCTGATCATGCCGACCTCGAAGGATCCGACCGCGCCCAAGCTCGACCTCGTGGGCGCGGGCCTCTCGATCGCCGGCCTCGTGTCGCTCGTGTACGCGTTCATCGAGGCTCCTCAGAACGGTTGGTCCGACTCCACGATCCTCGGCGCATTGGGTGTGGCGGCGGTCCTGCTCGTCGCGTTCTTCCTCTGGGAACGCCAGAGCTCCCACCCCATGCTCGACCTGAACTTCTTCCGCAACCCGCGTTTCACGACAGCGAGTGCGACCATCTCGATCCTCTTCTTCACGATGTTCGGCGTCATCTTCCTCTTCACGCAGTATTTGCAGTTCGTGTTGGGGTACTCGCCGTTGCAAGCGGGCGTTCGACTTCTTCCATTGGCGCTCACGATGATGGTGGTGGCGCCGCTCAGCGCCCGGATCGTCGAGCGGGTCGGGACGAAGGTCGTCGTGACCAGCGGCATGTTCCTCGTGTCTCTCGGCGTCCTGTCGTTCGTGCAGCTCGACGCGTCGACGGGCTACAGCAACATCTTCTGGCGCCTCATGCTGATGGCCGTCGGGATGGGTCTCACGATGGCGCCGGCGACCGAGTCGATCATGGGCTCACTGCCGCTCGCGAAGGCGGGCGTGGGCTCGGCCGTGAACGACACGACGCGTCAGGTCGGCGGCGCGTTGGGTGTCGCCATCATCGGCAGCGTCCTCGCCTCGACCTACGGCACGAAGGTCGGAGATGCCGTCGCCGGCCAGCCGCTGCCGAGCGGCGTGGCCAGTGAGGTCAAGAACTCGCTGGGATTCGCGCTCCAGTCGGCGAGCCAGCTCG